>JAZQQD010000062.1:0-13476 GCA_045628895.1 Faecousia sp. | reverse complement strand
TGCTGTTTTTCAGCATCTTGATCGGCTGAAACAGATAGAAAAATCCCGGCTGAAAAGCCGGGATTTTTCCTTTTCCGATACCCTTCCATCCGGGAACTTTCCTTGACTTTTTGCCATTTTCGCGGTATTATGTTATGGTGAAAATAATGGGGAAGATGGGTGAAAATCCCACGCAAGTCCGTTACCGTTACAGCCGGGTTTCCATGCTTTTTGGCCTCTGCGCATACCGGAGATCAAATCATTGTAAGTAGGGGACACTCCGTTTTTTCGGAGTGTCTTTTTTAAGGAGTTTATTTATGGAAGAAAAGAAAATGGGTACGCTTTTCGGTGTCAGTGTCGGTCCCGGAGATCCGGAACTTATGACTGTGAAGGCAGTAAAAATTCTAAAGGAATGTAAGGTCTGGATGGTTCCCAGCTCCAAGGGCGAGAAGTCTGTTGCTCTGGATATCGCCAAGGGCCTGATCGATGTTTCCGATAAGGAAGTGCTGGTACTGTTTTTTGAGATGACTGCCGATCCTCAGAAGCTGCTGGACAACCACACGAAGCAGGCTGAGATCATTGCGGAAAAGCTGGATGCCGGTCTGGATGTGGCATTCCCCTGCCTGGGTGATATTGCCGTGTACTCCACCTTTGAATATGTGGCCGAGATTCTCCGTGCCAAGGGCTATCCTGTGGCTACGGTTCCCGGTGTTACCAGCTTCTGCGCGGTGGCATCCGTTTTGGAGCGGAGTCTGACTGTGGAAATGAAGCAGCCTCTGCACATCATCCCCGGTTCCTTTGAGGATATGGATGCTGCTCTTGCCATGCCCGGCACCAAGGTCATTATGAAATCTGCCCGGAAATTTCCCCAGGTGCGGGAGAAGATCCTCTCTGCTGGTCTTGCTGCGTCCGCTGTTGTGGACTGCGGCATGGAGACCCAGCGCAAATTTGAGGATATTGCCGATATGCCCGAGAATGTAGGCTATTTCACCACCGTCATTGTGGGTAAGAAGAAATGAGTTTTGAGCATTTTACTGTAAAAAACGGCAAGACTCTGCGGTGCGGCTATACCACCGGCACCTGTGCCACGGCGGCTTCTACCGCAGCAGCCAAAATGCTGCTGTCCGGAGAGCTTGTGGAGAAGGTCCATGTAGAAACCCCTGCGGGTATCGATATTGATCTGGAAGTGCTGGAAATCACCCGGGAGAAAACAAAGGTCACCTGTGCGATTCAAAAGTACAGCGGCGATGACCCGGATATCACCAATGGTATGCTGGTGTTTTCTACTGTGGAGCTGGCGGAAAGCAGCGCCGAACAGGAGATTTTCATTGACGGCGGTATGGGCGTGGGCAGGGTAACAAAGCCCGGTCTGGACCAGCCGGTAGGCAATGCGGCCATCAATTCCACCCCCAGACGGATGATCAAAGAGCATCTGCTTCGGATCTGCGCGGAGGAAAACTTCTCCGGAAGCCTGAAGGCAACCATTTCCATTCCCCAGGGTGAGGAACTGGCAAAAAAGACCTTCAATTCCCGGATGGGTATTCTGGGCGGACTTTCCGTACTGGGTACCACCGGCATTGTGGATCCTATGAGCAACAATGCCCTTGTGCAGTCAAACGCCCTGGAAATGAAGCAGTATTTCCCCGGTTCTGACGGAAAACTACTCATGAGCCCCGGCAATTACGGTGCCCATTTCGTCCGGGACACCCTGCATCTGCCTATGGAAAAGGTGCTTTCCTGCTCCAACTTTATCGGTGACGGCATTGACAGCGCCATCGATACGGGATTTAAAAAGATTCTGCTGGTGGGTCATATCGGCAAGCTGGTGAAACTGGGCATCGGCATTACCAACACCCATTCCGCCAACGGCGACGGACGGATCGAGACGCTCCTGTCCTGTGCCATTGCCGCAGGCAGCGATCTTGCCACATTGCAGAAAATCAATGAATGTGTTTCCACGGATGCTGCCCTGGCTCATTTGGGAGAGGCAGGCATCTTGGAGAAAACTATGAAAATTCTGGGCGATCGGATTTATGATTGCCTGACCCGCCGCATCCCTGAGGATGTGGAGATCGGGTACATTTGCTTTACCAATGCAGAGCCCCATGCAGGCGTGCTTGTACAGAGCGAGAATGCGGAGGCTCTTATGAATTTGTGGAGGAATGAAAATGGTTAATTTTGTTGGCGCAGGCTGCGGCGCAGCCGACCTCATCACCGTGAGAGGTGCAAAACTTCTGGAAAAAGCGGATGTTATCATCTATGCCGGCTCTCTGGTCAATCCTGCTCTGCTGGATTATGCCAAGGAAGGCTGCGAGATCCATAACAGCGCAAAGATGACTCTGGATCAGGTCATTGATGTCATTGTTCGTGCCAATTCCGAGGGCAAGGAGATTGTCAGACTTCATACCGGCGACCCCAGCGTGTTCGGCGCGCATCGGGAGCAGATGGATCGGCTGAATGCTCTGGGCATCGAGTATGAAATTTGCCCCGGTGTTTCCAGCTTCTGCGGTGCTGCCGCTGCGCTGAAGGCAGAGTACACCCTGCCCAATGTGAGCCAGAGCGTCATCATTACCCGCATGGCCGGCCGTACTCCCGTCCCTGCCGGGGAGAGTATTCGCTCCTTTGCTGCCCATGGCGCTACCATGGTTATCTTCCTCAGCGCAGGTATGACCGAGGGTCTGCAGCGGGAACTGCTGGCAGGCGGCTATACCGAGGAAACCCCTGCTGCTATCGTCTATAAGGCAAGCTGGCCTGATCAGAAGGTCATGCGCTGCACCGTAGGCACCCTGCATCAGACCGCTGTGGACAATAATATCGGCAATCTGGCCCTCATTTGCGTGGGCGGCTTCCTTGGCAATGATTACGAGCTGAGCAAGCTCTACGATCCCACCTTTACCACCGCCTTCCGTAAGGGAACCGAAGCATGAAAGTTGGCATTTTAGCCTTCAGCGCCAAGGGATTCGCCTTGGGAGAAACCCTGCCCCGGATGTTTCCCGGAGATGTCAGCCTCTCCCGGTGCGAAAAGGGAAAGCTGGCGGCGTGGACGGAGGAGCACTTCCGTTCGGATGATCTGATCATTTATGTGGGCTCCTGCGGCATTGCCGTCCGTGCCATTGCTCCCTTCGTGGTACATAAAACCGAGGATCCGGCGGTGCTGGTGGTGGATGAAACCGGAAAATTTGCGATCAGTTTGCTTTCCGGACATATCGGCGGTGCCAATGCATGGTGCAATCTGGTGGCGGAGAAAATCGGAGCGACCCCTGTGATTACCACGGCAACGGACCGAAACGGCATCTTTGCCGTGGATAGCTGGGCAAAGGAACAGGGACTTGCCATTGTGAACCCAGAAAAAATCGTGGATGTTTCTTCTGCGCTTCTGGCAGGAAAAACGGTAGGATTTACCACCGAATTTCCGATAGAAGGCAAACTTCCCGAAAATGTGGTTCCCGGCGGAAAAGATTTCACCGTCAGCGAAAAGAGCGGAGATGGACTGCTTCTGGTTCCTCCGGTGATTACTCTTGGCGTTGGCTGCCGGAGAGATACCCCGGCTGAGAAAATCGAGGAAGCCTTCCGGAATATCCTTGCGTTGTCCGGTATCCATGAAAAAGCTGTCTGCAAGGTGTGCTCCATCGACCTGAAGGCAAACGAACCTGGACTCGTTGCATTTTGCGAGAACCACCGGCTTCCCTTTGTCACCTATACCGCTGAGGAACTGCAGCAGGTGGAAGGGGAGTTTACCGCTTCCAAATTCGTTTCTTCCGTGGTTGGCGTGGACAATGTCTGCGAACGCAGCGCCGTGAAGGGCAGCGACGGAAAACTCATTGTAAAAAAACAGGCAGGAAACGGTGTCACCATGGCTATGGCTATGGGCGGCTACACCGTCACCTTTCCAAAATAAAGGAGAATTGTTATGAAAAAGCTGTATGTTGTTGGTATCGGACCCGGCGGTGCCGAGGATATGACCTATGCCGCCAGAGCGGCCATGGATGCTGCCGATATTATTGTCGGTTATTCCAAGTATATTGAGCTGGTGCAGCCTTTGTATCCCGAAAAGCCTACCTTCAATACCCCTATGAAGAAGGAAGTGGATCGCTGCGTCGCTGCGCTGAAGCTGGCTGACGAGGGCAAGACTGTGGCTATGGTCTGCAGCGGCGATGCCGGTGTTTACGGCATGTCCGGCCTGGTTCTGGAGCTTTCCGAGGAATATAACGATGTGGATATCGAAGTGGTTCCCGGTGTCAGCGCTTGCTTGGCAGGCGGTGCCGTTCTGGGCGCACCTCTGACCCACGATTTTGCCGTTATCAGCCTTTCTGATCTGCTGACTCCCTGGGAGCTCATCGAGAAGCGTCTGGAATGTGCAGCTATGGGTGATTTCTGCGTTGCCATTTATAACCCATCCAGCCACAAGCGTGCGGATTATCTGAATAAGGCCTGTAATATTATGATGAAGCACAAGAGCCCTGAGACTGTCTGCGGCTATGTGCAGAACATCGGTCGTGAAGGCGAGAATTTTGTCGTTTGCACCCTTGACGAGCTGAAGGATGCCAAGGTGGATATGTTCACCACCGTATTTGTGGGCAACTCCATGACCAAGGTCGTCGGCGGCAAGATGGTCACTCCTCGGGGGTACCACATTGGCTGAGATTCTGCTTTTCGGCGGCACGACGGAAGGCCGTGAACTGGCGGAACTGCTGGAAACCTTGAAAAAGAGCACCCTCGTCTGTGTTGCCACTACCTATGGCGAGCAGCTTCTGACGGAGACGGAAAATGTCCGCGTTCATATGGGCAGGCTGGATATTGCCGAGATGCAGGCGCTGTTTGAGGCAGAGAAACCGCGCATCGTTCTGGATGCCACGCATCCCTATGCGGTGGTAGTCAGCGAGAATATCCGGGTGGCCTGTGAAAATGCCGGAGTGCGGTATCTTCGCGTGGTGCGGGAATCCGCGCAAACCGATGAAAATGTCCGCTGGTTTGAAACCATGGAGGATCTGATTTCCTGGCTGAATACCAGGGAAGAGGTCGTATTTTCCTCCATGGGCGCCAAGGAAGCAGCACCCCTTTCTCAGGTGAAGGACTTCGAAACCAGAGTCTGGGTGCGGGTATTGCCCCTCATGGACAGTCTCCAGAAATGCCTGGATGCAGGTTACCCCCCGAAGCACATTATCTGCATGCAGGGACCCTTTTCTCAGGAAGTGAACGAGGCCATGTTCCGTGCCAGCGGCGCAGGGATCCTTGTGACCAAGGAATCCGGAAAAGCCGGCGGCTTTGAAGAAAAACTTTCTGCGGCAGCTGCCTGCGGTATGGAAACCGCTGTTTTGGGCCGCCCCAAGGTTGAGAGCGGCATGACCATGGGCGAAATGACTAAGAAACTATGTGAGGATTCTCTATGAAAGAGCTTACGATTATCGGCATCGGCATGAGCGAAGGCACCCTTACCCGCCAGGCAGTGGAAGCTGCTAAGCAGGCGGAAGTCTTAATGGGTGCCAAGCGGATGCTGGAGGTGTTCTCCTATCTGAAAAAAGATACAGCTTCGGCTTATACACCGGAGCAGGTGCGTGCTGCTTCCGAAGGCTATAGCAAGATTGCTGTGCTGGTGTCCGGTGATACCGGATTCTACAGCGCTGCGGACGGACTCTGCCGGGAACTGACGGATTGGAAGATCAGCGTGGTGCCGGGAATCTCCTCTTTCTCCTATATTTTTTCCAAAATCCACCGTCCCTGGCAGGATGCGGCTATTGTCTCCTGTCATGGTCGGGATGGCAATCTGGTGGATACCGTCCGCCGAAACCGCTATACCTTTGCTCTCACCGGCGGCAATGTGCCGGAACTGGGACAGGCAATGGCGGATGCGGGATTTGAAGATTTGACTGTTTTCGTGGGCTCTGATCTGGGCAGCGAAAAGGAAACTGTCCGTCAGATGATTGCCAAGGATCTGATCTCCGGAGAGTTCCCTTCTCTTACCGTACTGGTGGTGGAAAACCCCCAGCCGGAAGAAAATGCGCCCTACGGCATCCCCGAGGCTCGCTTCGTCCGGGGAGATGTCCCCATGACGAAACCGGAGGTCCGTGCCATTTCTATGGCTCGAATGGAGATCCGTCCGGAGGATATCTGCCTGGATATCGGTGCAGGCACCGGTTCTGTGACGGTAGAGATGGCGCTGGCAGCCTACAAGGGCCATGTCTACGCCATCGATAAAAACGAAGAGGCCGTGGAACTCATCAAAAAGAACTGCAGAAATTTCCACATTGGCAATGTGACTCCGGTATTGGGTACTGTGCCGGGAGATTTGGAGCAGTTTCCTGCCCCGGATGTGGTGTTCGTGGGCGGCAGCAGCGGCAGCATGGAGAACATTTTTGATTGGGTTCTCAGCAAGAATCCCAACGCCCGTATCGTGGTGAATGCCATCGTGCTGGAGACCATGGAAAGCACCCATGATGCCTTTGCAAAGCACGGGATCTCCTGCGATACTGTGATGGTGCAGGTTGCCACCGCCAAGAAGATTCGCACCATGCATATGATGATGGGCGGCAACCCGGTATTTGTCATCAGCGGAGGACGGGAACATGCATGATCGCGTTTTGATTGCCGGAACCAATTCCGGCTGCGGCAAGACCACTGTCACCATGGCGGTGCTCTCGGCGCTCCATAAAAGAGGGGTAGGTGTCGGTGCCTTTAAATGCGGCCCGGATTACATTGACCCCATGTTTCATCGCCAGACCCTGGGCATTCCTGCCTATAATCTGGATCCCTTTTTCCTGGAAGGAGAGGGCCTGACTCAGACCTTGTCCCGCTATGCCCCCCAGGTTTCCGTTATCGAAGGCGTTATGGGATTCTTCGATGGAATCGGCACCGACGGAAGATGCAGCACCTATGATGTGGCAGTTCGTACCGAAACCCCGGTGATCCTGGTCATCAATGCCAAGGGAATGTACACCTCCGCCGGGGCAATGCTCCGGGGCTTTCAGACCTTCCGGGAGGAAAATCCCATCAAGGGTGTGATCTTTAACGGCGTAAACGGTATGCTCTACGCCGGATTAAAGGATATCGCAATCAAAGCGGGTGTAAAACCCCTGGGCTATTTTCCCAATGATGAGGCAGCCAAAATCGGCAGCCGCCATCTGGGACTGATTACCGCGGATGAGATCACCGACCTGCGTCAGCGCATCGACCATCTGGGCGAGGTTGCAGAAAAAAGTCTGGATATTGACGGTATTCTGGAGCTTGCTTCCCAGGTTAATCCGCTTGCTCCGGCGAAAAACTATGAGAAGGCGGAAACGGCTGTCCGCATTGCGGTGGCGAAGGATGAAGCCTTCTGCTTCCTGTACCAGGAAAATCTGGACCTTTTGGAAGCACTTGGATGCGAGATTGTACCCTTCAGCCCTTTAAAAGACGTAAAAATTCCGGAAAACATTTCCGGTCTCTATATTCCCGGCGGTTACCCGGAGCTGCATACCGAGGAATTAAGTGCAAACAAAGCCATGCTCCAAAGCATCAAGACAGCTGTGGATGCCGGACTTCCTACCATTGCCGAGTGCGGCGGATTTATGTATCTCCATGAATCTATTGACGGCATTCCTATGGTTGGTGTCATTCCCGGGAACTGTTTCAAGACCTCCCGCCTGCAGCGGTTTGGCTATGCTACTCTGATGGGCAAAAAGGAGACTATGCTCTGCAGCGCGGGGGATACCATCCGCGTTCACGAGTTCCACTACTATGACAGTGAGCACAACGGCGACGACTTTGAGATCGAGAAGGCATCCAACAAAAGCCACTATTTTGCCTGCCACGGTTCCGATAGCCTGTATGCCGGTTACCCCCATCTCTATTTCCCCGCAAATGCAAAATTTGCGGAAAACTTTGTAAGAAAGGCAGTCTCCTATGGAATTAACCACTAAAATTTCTCAAATTCAGCCTGTGGACGAGAATGCCCGCAAGACCTGTGAGGATCGCCTGAATTTTATCGGCAAGCCTCTGGAGAGTCTTGGCCAGCTGGAAATCATGCTCAAGAAGGTAGCTGCCATTACCGGAAATGCAGAGATTGATATAGCAAAAAAATGTGTTCTGGTTTTCTGCGGAGATAATGGCGTGGTTGCCAATGGTGTTGCCCAGAGCGATCATACCATCACAACCTCCATTGCCCGCTCTATGGTTCGTCATACCACCTCTGTTTGCTGCATGGCAAGGGTGGCGGGAGCCGATGTGTTCCCCATTGACATGGGCATGACGGACTCCGTTCCCGGTATGATCGACCATAAGCTGATGAACGGCACCGATGATTTCACCAAAGGACCTGCCATGTCCCGGGAGACTGCGCAGAAGGCCATCCTCATCGGTATTTCCGAGGTGGAGAAGCGAGTGCAGGAAGGCTATCAGGTGATTGCTACCGGTGAAGCCGGCATTGGCAACACCTCTACCTCTGCCGCCTTAGCAGCGGTACTGCTGGATATGCCCGTGGAAACGGTTACCGGACGGGGCTCCGGCCTGACCAACGAAGGCCTCCAGCGTAAGTGCAATGCGATCAAAACCGGCATTGCTGTGAACGATCCGAATCCGGCCGATCCTATTGATGTTCTTTCCAAGGTCGGCGGCCTGGATATCGCCGGTATGGTGGGTGCTTTCCTGGGTGGTGCCATTTATCGTGTCCCTGTGATTGTGGACGGCGTGATCTCTATGGCTTCCGCTCTGGTTGCCTGCCGCATCTGCCCGGAGGTGGCAAACTACCTGCTGCCTTCCCACATGACGGCGGAGCCTGCCGGTGTTGCTATCTGCAAGGAACTGAATCTTGCTCCCATCCTCCATGCGGGAATGCGTCTGGGTGAGGGTACCGGCGCGGTTGCCCTGATGCCTGTCCTCGATATGGCTGCTGAGGTCTATCACCGCGCAGCAACCTTTGATGACCTTGCCATGCAGGCATACGAGAAGCTATGCTGATACTGGTAAGCGGAGGAAACGGCAGCGGCAAAAGCCGCTACGCGGAGAAATTGATTAGCAGCATGGGCTATCCCAGATACTATCTTGCTACCATGATTCCCTATGGGGAAAGCGGCAAGGCTCGGGTAGAAAAGCACATCAATCAGAGAAAAGACCTGGGCTTCATTACTATAGAAACGCCTTATCTCTATGATCTGGAAGAAATTCCCGAAGGGGCAATCGTGCTTTTGGAGGATGTGTCCAATGCGGTTGCCAATCGCTTCTTTGAAAAAAAGGAGAATTGGGAATCGGTGTATCGAGATATTCTGAAGCTGGAAAAGGCTTGTAAGACTCTTGTAATGGTTACCATCACAGGTTATGGGGAAGGGGACTATGACGGGGAAACTGCCCAATATATCCGCGCGCTGAACAGCATCAATGACGAGCTGAGCAAAGCATCGGATGTGGTATATGAAATGCGGGATGGAAATCCCGTTTGTCTGAAAGGAGAGGCATTATGAAATTCTTAGAGCCTTTCTGGATCGCTATTGCAACCTACAGCGCTCTCCCGGTTCCCATCTTTGATTGGAATGAGGAGAATATGCGCTACAGCATCTGCTTCTTCCCAGTGGTGGGATTTTTCGTCGCAGCCGCACTGTGGCTGTGGTACCTTTTTTGCGGCTTCTTGGGGGTCGGCACGCTGCTCTTTGCAGCTGTTGCTGCCGTGATCCCCATTCTGGTTACCGGCGGCATCCATATGGATGGATTTATGGATACCGTGGATGCTCTGTCCTCCCATCGGGAGCGGGAACGGAAGCTGGAGATTCTGAAGGATTCCCATTGCGGCGCCTTTGCTGTGCTGTATTGCGCAGTTTACATGCTGGCAAGCTTCGGACTCATCGCCGAGATTTATGAAAAGGGAAATGTGCTTGCGCTTCTTTTAGGCTATGTCCTTTCCCGGTGCCTCAGCGCGCTGAATGTGCTGACCATGAAAAATGCCCGGGGCAGCGGTATGCTCATGGCATTTACCGAGCCTGTCCACGGCCAGAAGGCTCTGACTGCTGTGATCGTCTGCGCTTCTCTGGCAGCCGCTGCAGATATGGCACTGTTCCGCTTTACCGGAATTTTCATCGTGATCATGGCACTGATTTCCGTGCTCTGGTATCGCCGAAAGACCATGAAGGAATTCGGCGGTGTCACGGGAGATACCAGCGGATTTTTCCTGCAAATTTGTGAACTGATGATCCTTGTGGGTGCATGGATCGGGAGTATGATTTGAAAAAGGTTTATTTTATTCGACATGGCGCAACTGCCGGGAATCTGGAGCACCGCTATATCGGCCGTACCGATGAGCCCCTGTGCGACAAGGGAATTGACCAGGCCGATGCCTGTGTCCGGGAAGGTGTTCCCCAGGGGGATGTGCTCTTTGTGAGTCCATTGCTGCGCTGCCGTCAGACGGCGGAAATTCTGTTCCCCAACATGGAGCAGAGAATCGTGGAAGATCTGCGCGAGACGGATTTCGGTGCTTTTGAAGGGAAAACAGCCAATGAACTGTCCGACGATCCCCGTTACAGCGAATGGCTGGATTCCTTTTGCAGCGGCCCGATTCCGGAGGGGGATTCCATCGCGGAATTAAAAGAGCGGTGTGTGCAGGCTTTCCGGGAGTGCGCGAAGATCGGGCAATGCCCGGTATTTGTCGTGCACGGCGGTGTGATCATGTCCATTCTGGAGGCACTGGCTTTGCCGCAGAAGGGATTTTACGACTATTACGTGAAAAACTGCAAGGTGATTTGCTGTGACTATGACGGAGAGCACCTGTATGTTCGGGAGGATACGTAAATGTTAGTTTATGCTTTTTTCGCCTTTATTGCCGGATTCGCATTGGATCTGATTATCGGCGATCCTATGAACTGGCCCCATATTGTCCGCGCCTTCGGACTGGTGATTTCCGGACTGGAGAAAAAACTGTATCCCATGGAAAATAAAACCTTGGCAGGCGGCATTCTGGTAGTATGCGAGATCCTCATCTGTACCGGAATTCCTGCGCTGCTGTTGATGCTTGCTTGGAAGATCTCTCCTTATGTCTATCTGGTTCTGGAGACGATTCTTGTCTGGCAGTGCCTTGCCACCAAGAGCCTGGAAAAGGAAAGCAAGAAGGTTTATACAGCTCTGAAAAATGATGGCCTGGCTGCAGGCAGAAAAGCAGTTTCCATGATCGTTGGCCGGGATACCCAGAATCTGACCGAGGAAGGTGTGGTCAAGGCTGCGGTGGAAACCGTTGCGGAAAACACTTCCGACGGAGTGGCGGCACCTATCTTTTATATGGCCCTGTTCGGTGCCGTGGGTGGCTGCTTCTATAAAGCAGTCAACACTATGGATTCCATGATCGGCTATAAAAATGACCGCTATATGCATTTTGGCACTGTGGCTGCCAAGCTGGATGACGTGCTGAACTTTATCCCAGCAAGACTTTGCGCCCTGGTGATGCTGGTTTCCTCCTTTTTTAACCGCATGGACTGGGTAAACGCATGGAAGATTTTCATTCGGGACCGCTATAATCATGCCAGCCCCAACTCTGCTCAGACCGAATCCGTCATGGCAGGTGCCCTGGGCGTTCAGCTGGCGGGTGATGCTTATTATTTCGGAAAGCTGCATAAGAAGCCTTATATTGGCGATGCACTTCGTCCGGTGGAGCTGGAGGACATCATCCGCTCTCACCGCTTACTTAATACCACAGCATTTTTCCTGATGCTGCTTGCTGTGATTTTTAGAGAGGTTGTTTATGGAGCGATTTGAACACGGTGGAAATGTGTATACCGGAGAGAAGATCCTGCTGGATTTTTCCATCAATGTCAGCCCTTTCGGAACACCGCCTAAAGTAAAAGAAGCGATTGTGGCCAATTTGGATGGCTTTGATATTTATCCGGACCCCCATTGCACGGCGCTGCGCCGGGCATTGAGTGCTTATCACAATCTGGATGTTGCATCCATCCTCTGCGGTAACGGTGCATCCGATCTCATTTTCCGAATCTGCGCCTGGAAGAAAGCAAAGCTTGCCTTGACCCTTGCTCCCAGTTTTTCGGAATATGAGCGTGGTGTACGGCAGTATGGCGGAGAAATGCGGGAATATGTCCTGTCTTCCGAGAATGATTTTCTGCTTACGGAGGACTTCCTGGAGGCTTTAACTCCGGATGTGGACATCGTATTTCTGTGCAATCCCAATAATCCCACTGGCAGACGGATCCCCGATGACCTGCTGAAGAAGATCATTGCCCGGTGCCGGGAAAAGAATATCACGCTGGTTCTGGATGAGTGCTTTATTTCCTTCACAAGAGGAAGCTCTATGCAGGATCTGCTGAATCCCAATTTGCTGATTCTGCGGGCATTTACCAAGATGTACGGCATGGCAGGCATCCGATTAGGGTATCTCCTGGGTATCCCCGAAATTTTGAAAGAAATCGAAGGCTACGGTTCTGAGTGGAGCGTTTCCACGGTGGCCCAGGTGGCCGGAATCGGCGCTTTGCAGCAGGAAGGCTGGGAAGAGAAGACCCGCCAGATGGTAGAACAGCAGCGGGAGTATGTAAAAACCGCTATGGAAAAGCTGGGCCTGCATGTGGTGCCCGGGGAAGGGAACTTCCTGTTGGTGCGTGGACCTGCCGGAATCTGGGGCAAACTGAAAGAAAAGGGAATCCTCATTCGTCGGTGCGATAATTTCACCGGTCTGGGAGATCATTACTTCCGTATCGGCCTCAAGCTGCAGGAAGAGAACGATATTTTGCTGAAAGCATTGGAGGAAGTGCTGCATGGCTAAAGCGATTATGATTCAGGGAACCATGTCCAATGCCGGTAAGAGTCTGCTGTGTGCAGGCCTGTGCCGGGTGTTCCATCAGGATGGACTGCGGGTGGCTCCCTTTAAGAGCCAAAATATGGCTCTCAACTCCTTCATTACTTCGGAAGGACTGGAAATGGGCAGAGCCCAGGTGGTGCAGGCGGAAGCTGCCGGTGTGGAACCCAGCGTCCGAATGAATCCCATTCTTCTGAAGCCGGTTACCAATATGGGCTCACAGGTCATCGTCAACGGTGAGGTTCGGGGCAACATGAAGGCCTCTGAGTACTACAAGATGAAGCATACTCTGGTGCCGGATATTATGAAGGCATTCAATTCTCTGGCGGAAGAGAATGATGTCATCGTCATTGAAGGTGCCGGCAGCCCTGCGGAGATCAACCTGAAAAAGGGCGATTTCGTGAATATGGGCATGGCCAAACTGGCCAAGGCTCCTGTCCTTTTGGTGGGCGATATTGACCGGGGCGGCGTATTTGCCCAGCTTTACGGCACGGTTGCTCTGGTAGATCCCGACGAGCGGGATATGATCAAGGCCACGATTATCAATAAGTTCCGGGGAGATGTCAGCCTTCTGACCTCCGGTCTTACCATGCTGGAGGAGCTGACAGGCAAGCCGGTTGCCGGCGTTATGCCCATGGTCAACGTGGATATTGACGATGAGGACAGCCTGTCTCAGCGGCTGTATCGCGGCGACGGACAGAGCCTCCTGGATATCGCGGTCATCCACCTGCCCAAGCTTTCCA
>JAZQQD010000061.1:0-8558 GCA_045628895.1 Faecousia sp. | reverse complement strand
GTAAGCGTGGATGGTGCACATAATGCCGGACTTGATGGGAGCCAGGTCGTTCAGAGCCTTAGCCATGGGAGCCAGGCAGTTGGTGGTGCAGGAAGCAGCAGAGATGATGTTGTCTTCCTTGGTCAGGGTCTCGTGGTTAACATTGTATACGATGGTGGGCAGGTCGTTGCCAGCAGGAGCGGAGATAACAACCTTCTTAGCGCCGGCATCGATGTGAGCCTGAGCCTTAGCCTTGGAGGTGTAGAAACCGGTGCACTCCAGAACTACATCAACACCCAGCTCGCCCCAGGGCAGCTCGGCAGCGTTAGCCTTTGCGTAGATGGTGATCTTCTTGCCGTCGACAACGATGTTGTCCTCGCCAGCCTCAACGACATGGCCCTGAGCAGCGTAGTTGCCCTGAGTGGAATCGTACTTCAGCAGGTGAGCCAGCATCTTGGGAGAGGTCAGGTCGTTGATAGCAACGACTTCGAAGCCCTCAGCACCGAACATCTGACGGAAAGCCAGACGGCCGATACGACCAAAACCGTTAATTGCAACTTTAACAGACATAGGATAATCCTCCATTCAAATTGACTGCACTTTTGCAGTTGTTTAATGTTTTAGATGCACAGGAATCGATATCCCCGTACGGATTTCATTATACTATAAGGGTACATGGTTGTAAAGTATCTAAAACTGGAAAATTTTCTTCTTAAATTGCGGAAAAATTCATATTTCCTACAAAAAATTTTTCGGCCTCTTTCTGGCCACAGGAAAGGCTGCCCTGGAACATGTTGGGCTTTCCTCCGCCGCTTCCGCCAAGAGCCTCGGCAGCTGCTTTTCCCAGAGGGCGTACATCCTCGGTGCGGGAAATGAGGCAGAAGGCCAGACCCTTTTCCCGCGGAGCGATGACTGCGGCAATCCCTCCGCAGACCTCCGCGGCTTTATCTGCCAGGAGTCGGATATCCCCGGCACCAACGGCGCTGTCACAGAGGAATACATTGCCCTTTCCCGCGGTCTGACCGGCCAAAAGGTTAAAGAGACGACCCTTGGTCTGACTGTGGGCATACCGCTCCTGTTCCAGAACGACATTCATTTTCTCGGCAGCTGCCCCGGTCTCCAGCAGCTTTGCAGAAAAAGCCTGGGATACCAGCCGGTTCTGATCGAAGATTTTCTGGGTCATGGCAAAGGCCTGGGTGCCGCAGAGGATCTGAATCCGCACGCCCCCCTTGAACCTCATGCAGGAGAGGATCTTGATGAGTCCGATTTCACCGGTGCGCTCCACATGGGTACCGCAGCAGGCACAGCAGTCTGCCCCGGGGATGGTGACGATCCGCACGGGATACTCCAGCTTTTTCTTGGAGCGGTAGGGAATGGTCTCCAGCTCTTCGGGACTGGGGTAGCGGCAGTCTATGGGTACATTTTGCCAGATCAGCTCGTTTGCCTTCCGCTCAATGTTGGTCAGCGCTTCCATGGGAATCTCCCGGTCAAAATCGATGGTGATGCAGTCGGCGCCCATGTGGAAGCCCACATTGGAGCAGTCAAAGGCGCTGCAGATCAGGCCGGAGAGCATATGCTCACCGGAATGGTTCTGCATAAAGGTGAAGCGTCTTGCGTAGTCCAGCTGTCCGGTGACAGTTTCGCCCACATTCAGCGGGGCATCGCAGAGGTGCACCACGGCATCCTCCCGCTCCCGAACATCCAGAACCCCGGCACCTCCCAAAGTGCCCAGATCGCAGGGCTGGCCGCCGCCTTCCGGATAAAAGGCGGTCTGATCCAGGGTTACCCACCAGCCTTTTTCCGCTTTTTCGCAGGAAAGAACGGCAGCTTCAAAGGTGCTTAAATGGCAGTCTTTATAATATAATTGTGTTGTTTTCATGGAATCACTCCCTGGCATCCATTGTAGCACAGGGAAAACCCCTTTTCAACCGAGGGCTTTTGGAAAAAAATACTCTCAAATTGAAAAAAATTACAAAATTAGGATAGCATCTTTGGAGGAAACCATGTAGAATAGAATTGTACTTCTGGAAGGAGGCCTTCTATGCCAGCGTGCTATGCCCACTACCGATTCGGCGCAGCCGTGATTCCGCTGCTGCCGGAGAAGATCCGCGCCTGCGTGAAACGCAGCCGGCAAGTTTATGACATCGGTGTCCATGGGCCGGATATCTTTTTTTATCACAATCCCTTTGTCCGTACCCCTACGGTGGAGCTTGGTTCTGCATTTCACAAATATTCAGGCAAAGACTTCTTTACCGGCGTTGCCAGAAAGGTAAGACTTGCATCCTCGGATCGGGCCATTGCCTACCTCTTCGGCGTTCTGAGCCATTATGCCCTGGATTCTCATTGTCATCCGCTGATCGTGGATTGGAACCGGGAAGGGATCAGCCCTCATGTGGCTACGGAATCGGAGTTTGACCGCTTCCTGCTGGAAAAGGATGGCAAGATACCGCCCCACAGGCAGGACCTTTCCCGACACCTGCACTTTACCCCCAAGGATCTGACGGTGATCTCCAACCTTTACGGGGTTTCCCGGCTGAAGGTTGCCCAGAGCTGTGAGAATTTTATCCGGTTTACCCGGATCCTATGCCCCACCGGAAGGTTTTCCCGCAACCTGGTGGAGAAGGGAATTGTCCTGGTACCCGGTGTGAAGGATTACCTCATTCCCGCCGTGCCGGATCCCCGGTGCAGCCATCTGGATGCAGTGCTTCTGGAACAGTATCAGAAGGCAGAAGCGGTTTTTCCGGAGCTTGCCCGGCAGTTTGCGGCGCTGCTGGAGAACGGAACCCCCTTAAGCGAAGCGTTTGACCCTATTTTTGGATAACCTATATAGAAAGAGGAACACACATGAAAGAGAAATTTAAGCCAACAGCCCTGGAACGGAACTGGATCCTTTATGATGTAGGCAACTCCGCCTTCGTCCTGCTGGTATCCACCCTGGTTCCCATTTTCTTCAATTCCCTGGCATCCTCTGCCGGCGTTTCCGAAGATCTGTACCTGTCCTATTGGGGCTATGCAGGCTCCATTGCCACCCTGCTGGTTGCCATCATCGGACCCGTCTGCGGTACCCTTGCGGACCAGAAGGGCTATAAGAAACCGATCTTTACTCTCTGCTGCATGGTAGGTGTGGTGGGCTGCGCCGCCCTGGGCGCTGCCTGGAGCTGGCTGGCATTTTTGGGCATCTTTGTCATCGCCAAGGTTGGCTTCAACTCTTCTCTGGTGTTTTACGATGCCATGCTTCCCGAGGTTACCACCGAGGAGCGCATGGACAACATCTCTTCCATGGGCTATGCCTATGGCTACATCGGCTCCGTCATTCCCTTCATTGTCTGCCTGGTGCTGGTACTGTTCTCCGGCAAGTTCGGTCTGACTCAGTCCAAGGCCATGGTCATTGCCTTCCTGCTGACCTCCGCCTGGTGGATCTGCTGCACCCTGCCCCTGCTGAAATCCTACCAGCAGAAGGCCTATGTGGAGCGCACCGCGCATCCCGTGGCGGATACCTTCCGCTCTCTGGCGCAGACCTTCAAGATGGTGAAAAAGCAGAAGCATATCTTCGTGTACATGCTGTCCTTCTTCTTCTTTATCGACGGCGTGTATACCATCATCGATATGGCTACCGCTTACGGCGCTGCCCTGGGTCTGGATACCACCGGATTGCTGCTGGCCCTGCTTCTGACCCAGTTCGTGGCCTTCCCCTTCTCCATTCTCTTTGGCCGTCTGGCTGCAAAGCATGATACCGCGCTACTCATTAAAATCTGCATCCTCTGCTATACCGGCATCACCCTCTTTGCCATGTTCCTGGTGGCCCAGTGGCAGTTCTGGATGCTGGCAGTTCTGGTGGGTATGTTCCAGGGCGGCATCCAGGCTCTGAGCCGTTCCTATCTGGGCAAGATCATCCCCGCAGAGCACAGCGGCGAGTACTACGGCCTGCTGGATATCTGCGGCAAGAGTGCCACCTTCCTGGGCGTGACCCTGATCTCTGTGGTGAATCAGCTCACCGCCGGCATGAAGCCCGTGATCTTCGGCATCCAGCTGCAGAATGAGAATATCGCCGTGGGTTCTCTGGTCATCATCTTCGCCATCGGCTTTATCCTGTTCTGCAAGGCAGATAAGCTGAACAAAGCGCGTCTGGGTGTATAAAGAAAATCAGCAGGGCAGCCAAAAGGCTGCCCTGCTTTTTAAGGAGAAAAGTATGTCTGAACTGAAAGATATTCTGCTGGGTGCCCTCATGGGGCTGACCCGGGCAATCGAAGGCAACGAGGATCTGGTAACTCCGGAAACGAGAGACCTGATCGCGGAAGGCCTGCGCTCCGCTGCTCCGGAAAGAGAGATTTCCGCAGATGCCCTGCAGGAACTTGTGGATCGTGTGCATAGGGAAAAATTCCGCATTGTGCCCAGCTGTGAATTCTGCGCCAGTCCCTGCGGCAACACCAGCGACTATGATATGGCCAGGCTGTATGCCGCCCCGGCGGAGGTGCGCAGAGTCAAAGAAGAGCTTCTGGGGGGCCTGTTTGCCTTGGCGGAGCATCCTGCTCCGGATGCCGCTGCCTTCTTCTGCCAGGTTTTGAGCAACCTGACCTATGACATGGAAGCGGAGGATTTTTCCTTCCTGGTGCAAAGAATGGAAAAACAAAAAAAGGACCTGCCGTAAGGCAGGTCTCAGTTTTTCAAAAAAAGCCTCGCAGAGTTCGCCGTCGCAACGGCGAATCAATTTTGATCATTTTCGGCCGCGGCGTGTACGTGGACGAAAATACCTTACAGGCTGCAAGTGTGGAATTTGTTTTCCAAGGAAAACAAATTATGCGCGCAGCAGACTGCAGCCCCTTTGTCGGAAAAACCCAAAGGGCTTTTCCGACAGTCTAAGACCTGCCGTAAGGCAGGTCTCAGTTTTTTACAGGATGCAGTACACCGCAAAGTTAGCGGCAATGGCGGACAGAACGCACACCATGACCGGGGCCTTTTTAAATCCCAGGAAAGCGGCAACGCTGCCGCCGATGAGGCCCATGTACCATCTGTCCGGGTCGGAAGAAAGGATTCCCGGGAAGATGAGGGATGCCATGGCGGTGTAGGGAATGAGCTTCAGAAATTTCTCGGTCTTTTTGCCCAGCTTCAGTTTGTTTACCATGATGCCGGGAAGCCAACGGGGGAGATAGGTAACGAGGGTCATACCGATGAGCACGAGCCAGATATTAACCATTGCCATCCTCCTCCAGATCCACGAAGAATACACCCAGCAGAGCACAGGCAAGAGTTGCCACGATCATGGCCCAGCTGGAATCCATAATGAGCCGCAGACCCGTGTTGCACAGGGCGGTGAAGATCACCAGTACGGCAAGCTTTGCGTTTTTGGTCAAACCCGGCATCAGCAGTCCCAGGAACATGGCATAGAGGGAAACGCCGAGACTGGCGGAAATGACGACGGGAAGGAAATCCGATGCGATGGCGCCGATCACCGTGCCGCCCACCCAGGAGAGGTAGGAGGTGGTGATAAGACCCAGAAAGGCATACGGGGTTTGCACCCGGGGATCCTCCGTCGTGGTGACGATGGCAAAGGTCTCATCGGTGATGCCGAAGCCCATGGCCATCCGCAGAAAGGGATTCTTTACCGGAACCTTGGAAAAAACGCAGATGCTCATGATCACATGACGCAGGTTCAGCAGGAAGGTTGCCAGGGTAATTGCAAAGAGGCTTGCCCCCTGGGCCACCATGCCGGTGGACATGATCTGGGCAGCCCCGGCAAAGACCATTAAGGAGCTTCCGCAGGTCTGGGCGAAGGAAAAGCCTGCCTGCCGGGCCATGATGGCAAAGCCGATGCCCACAGGGACGAAACCCAGAATGACGGGGATTCCGGCCTTCAGTCCCAAAACATAATACTCTCGTTTTTTCATAGTTCCCTCCCGGGTAGACGAATTTCTCCCATTATATGACAGTTACTTTCGGTTTTCAAGTAAATTTGATTTTCAGCGGGAGAAATACAAATTTTATCCCCCGGGGGGATGGGTGATAAAAAATAAGAGTTGACGTTTTCTCATTTTTCGGAGTAAAATAAAAGAAAATCAAAAACAAGGAGATTTTCAATATGACCTGTTTTGAAGAAATCAAAAAGAATTTCGGCTTTGGCTGTATGCGTCTGCCCATGGTAGACGGCGAGGTGGACAAGGAAGAAATGTGCCGCATGGTGGATGCCTTCCTGGAGCGGGGCTTCAACTACTTTGATACTGCCCACGGATACTTAGGCGGCAAGAGTGAGCTGGCTCTGCGGGACTGCCTGACCTCCCGTTACCCCAGAGACAAGTACATCCTCACCAACAAGCTCTCCGGCAACTACTTTAAGACCACCGAGGACATCCGTCCCCTGTTCCAGTCCCAGCTGGAGGCCTGCGGCGTTGAGTACTTCGACTTCTACCTGATGCACGCCCAGGATGCCAAGGGCTTTGCCCGTTACAAGAGCCTGAAGGCTTATGAGACCGCTCTGGAGCTGAAGGCAGAGGGCAAGATCAAGCATTTTGGTATCTCCTTCCATGATACTGCCGAGGTGCTGGACCAGATCCTCACCGAGTATCCCCAGATCGAGATCGTGCAGATTCAGTTCAACTACGTGGACTATGAAGATGATTCTGTCCAGTCCAAAAAGTGCTATGAGGTCTGCGTGAAGCACGGCAAGCCCGTCATCGTTATGGAGCCTGTGAAGGGCGGCAACTTAGTGGGTCTGCCTGCCGAGGCTGCCAAGGTTCTGGACGATCTGGGCGGCGGCTCTCATGCCAGCTATGCCATCCGTTTTGCTGCCGGTTTCGAGAACATCCGCATGGTGCTCTCCGGCATGGGCAGCATGGCAATGATGACCGACAACCTCAGCTACATGGAAAACTTCCAGCCCCTGAACGAAACCGAGAAGGCTGCTGTTGCCAAGGTGGTGGAAATCATCCGCGCCATTGACCTGATCCCCTGCACCGGCTGCCGTTACTGCATGGAGAAGTGCCCCAAGGGCATTCCCATTCCCAATATCTTCTCCTGTGTCAACAGCGCTCGCCAGTATGAGGGTGCCGGTGCCTTCTTCTACGGCATCCACACCCAGGGCGGCAAGAAGGCCAGCGACTGCGCAGCCTGCGGCAAGTGCGAGACCATCTGCCCCCAGCATTTGCCCATCCGGGAGCTGCTGAAGGAAGCCGTTAAGACCTTCGAGAAGTAATTTTCGGTGAGGTTACTTATGGAAAAAGCAAAGGTTTATTTTACCAAAAAGATCACCCCGGAAACCGTGGTGGAGATGTATGAGCATCTGGGCATTGCCCTGCCCGGCAAGGTAGCTGTCAAGGTGCACTCCGGTGAGGAAGGCAACCAGAACTTCCTGCATCCCGAGTTCATGCGTCCCATGGTGGAGCATGTCAGCGGCACCATCGTGGAGTGCAACACCGCCTACGGCGGCTCCCGGAACACCACCATCAAGCACCTGATGCTTTTAAAGCAGCACGGCTGGACCAATTTCTTCCCCGTGGATCTCATGGATGCGGAAGGTCCCGATGTGTGCTGGCCCGTTCCTGAGGGCAAGGTACTGAAGGAAAACTACCTGGGCAAGAACATTGAAAATTACGATTCCATGCTGGTGCTGTCCCACTTCAAGGGACATCCCATGGGCGGCTACGGCGGAGCTCTGAAGCAGCTGTCCATCGGCTGCGCCTCCTCCGACGGCAAAGCATGGATCCATTCCGGCGGCGCTGTCCGCTCCCAGGAAACCCTGTGGAGCAACATCTGCCCCCAGGATACCTTCCTGGAAGCCATGGCTGACGCAGCCAAGAGCGTTGTGGATCACTTTGCCGGCAAGATCGCCTTCGTTTCCATGATGTGCAATCTTTCCGTGGATTGCGACTGCTGCGCAAAGGCGGAGGATCCCTGCATGAATGATATCGGCATCCTGGCATCTCTCGATCCTGTCGCTCTGGACCAGGCCTGCATCGATCTTGTTATGGCTTCTCCCGACCGTGGCCGTGACCATTTTATGGAGCGGGTCAACTCCCGTCACGGAACCCATGTGATTGATGCGGCTTATGACCTGGGCGTCGGTAATAAGGAATACGAACTTATTTGTGTGGACTAAAAAGATCCCTCGGTTCTTTCGAACCGAGGGATCTTTTTTGAATTACTCAATGGTTGATCTGTTGTCCATGGGGGTAATGGCAACATAGGTCTTGCCAACGCCCAGGCTGACGGGGGTGCCGTCCTCATAAGTAAAGTGGAAGGAGTCGCTGCTGCTTTCCCGGTACCAGAGGATGGGAACCTGTACGCCGTCACGGCACAATGTGGCTTCACCGTCCCGGATCAGCTCGTAAACAGCATGCTGTCCATCCTCATGAGGATAGGAGGGAGCTTCCATCAGAATCACATTCCGGAAAGCAAGACCCTTGCCGGTGTTGCCATCGATGAAGGGATCGCCGTATTCAAAAGCGTTGTAAAGGCCGGACTCGCTGTCATATTCGATATAGGAAGATTTGCCGGAGAAACCGAACTGCACATGGATCTCAGTGGCGGGCTCGCCCTCCATGGTTCCGTTATCAAACAGGAAACCGTAGTCGGGGGCTTCCTCCTGG
>JAZQQD010000060.1:0-8090 GCA_045628895.1 Faecousia sp. | reverse complement strand
ATTTTTGCAATTTTCACCCAAAAGCAAAAGAAAAGACCTGAAATCCGAAGATTTCAGGTCTTTTGGAGCTGCTAGCCAGATTTGAACTGGCGACCTCATCCTTACCAAGGATGCGCTCTACCGACTGAGCTATAGCAGCATTTCGCAATCAGCTTGAGTATTCTAACATGGGTCACCCCATTTGTCAAGCCTTTTCTGCAATTTTTTCAAATTTATCCGGGCGTACTTTTCAGTACGCCCGGGAAAATTTTACTGGAACCGGGATTAGACCAGCTCGATGACTGCCATCTCAGCAGCATCGCCACGGCGAGCGCCGGTACGGGTCACTCTGGTGTAGCCGCCGTTACGGTCAGCATACTTGGGAGCGACTTCCTTGAACAGCTTCTGTACCACGTCTTCCTTGGTGATATAAGCCATTGCTCTGCGGTAAGCAGCCAGATTGCCCTTCTTGCCCAGGGTGATCATTTTCTCAACCACAGGCTGCACTTCCTTTGCGCGATAGAAGGTGGTCTCAATCTTGCCGTTCTCCAGCAGGTCGGTTACCTGCTGACGCAGCAGGGCCTTTCTCTGGTCACTGGTCTTACCCAGCTTACGAGTGCCGAACATGAACGTTTCCTCCTTTTAGTTGTTGCTGCCAGGCTCTTCGCTGGCAAGAGACAGACCCAGCATTTCCAGCTTCTTCTGAACTTCGTCCAGGGACTTCTTGCCCATGTTGCGAACCTTCATCATATCCTCGCCAGTCTTACCGATCAGGTCGGCAACGGTGTTGATGTTGGCGCGCTTCAGGCAGTTGAAGCTACGGACGGACAGATCCAGCTCATCGATAGTCATGAGCAGCTTTGCATTGGGTGCATCTGCAGCCTTTTCGACTACAGTGGAACCGGTGCCGACGGAGTCGGACAGAGCGGTGAAGCCGCCCAGCAGATCAGACATGATCTTGGAAGCCAGGCAGACGGCATCCTTTGCGGAAATGGTGGAATCGGTCCAGACCTCAAGGGTCAGCTTGTCGAAGTCGGTTCTATCACCGACACGAGTGGGCTCCACAGTATAATTCACCTTGGTTACAGGAGAAAAAATGGAGTCAACGGAAATGACGCCCAGGGGCATCTGGGGGTTTTTGTTCCGATCAGAGGAAACATAACCGCGGCCAGAAGTCAGGGTGATTTCCATATTAAAAGTGGCATCCTTACCCAGCTTGCAGATATGCAGGTCAGGGTTCAGAATTTCTACCTCAGCATCCGCCTTGATATCACCGGCAGTGATATCACAGGGACCGACTGCATCGATATACACAGTCTTGTCGCCCTGGCAGTGAAGCTTGGGGATGAGCCGTTTCACATTCAGGATGATCTCGGTCACATCTTCCTTCACGCCATAGACAGTGGAGAACTCGTGCTGAACGCCGGCAATCTTAATAGACTTGGCTGCGTATCCAGGCAGGCTGGACAGCAGGATCCGGCGCAGGGAGTTACCCAGAGTCATGCCGTAGCCGCGCTCCAGGGGCTCCACGACGAACTTGCCGTAGGAGATATCCTCTTCGGAGCAATGGCAGGCAATGCGAGGCTTTTCAATCTCTACCATGAATCAATACCCTCCTTAATACTGTTGTGGGGTGATCGTCACCCCACTTGTGGACAATGCGTACAATCAGGGGGACGATTACTTGGAGTACAACTCGACGATCAGATGCACTGCGATCTCGAAGTCAACATCTTCCAGGGTGGGCATAGCCAGAACCTTGCCCTGCAGAGCATTCTTATCACGATCCAGCCACTTGGGAGCAGCAACAAAAGCGTCATCTTCCTTCAGCTTCTTAAAGAAAGCATTGGAAACGCTCTTCTCGCAAACAGCAACCACATCACCGGACTTCACCAGATAGCTGGGGATGTCCACGCGGTTACCGTTGACGGTGAAATGACCATGGTTCACCAGCTGGCGAGCCTGGCGACGGGAATTGGCAAAGCCCAGACGATAGACAACGTTGTCCAGACGACGCTCAACGAAGGTGATCAGCTCTTCGCCGGTGTTGCCGGGCATACGGGATGCCTTCTCGAAGTAGTTACGGAACTGCTTCTCCTGGATGCCATATACAAACTTGACCTTCTGCTTCTCGGTCAGCTGAGTAGCATACTCAGACTTCTTAGCTCTTCTCTGGCCGCCGGGGTTCTTGTTGGAAGTCTTGGAATAACCCATTGCGGCAGGAGAAACGCCCAGCGTTCTGCAACGCTTCAGCACAGGCTGCATATTCTTAGCCATATTACAAAATTCCTCCTATTGCAAAATCAGACACGACGTCTCTTGGGGGGACGGCAACCATTGTGAGCAATGGGAGTTACGTCCTTAATCATTACGACTTCCAGACCAGCGGACTGCAGAGCGCGGATTGCAGCTTCACGTCCCTGGCCGGGGCCCTTAACAAAGACCTCAACGGTCTTCAGGCCATACTCCATAGCAGCCTTTGCTGCGGTCTCAGCAGCAGTCTGAGCAGCATAGGGAGTAGACTTACGAGAGCCACGGAAGCCCAGGCCGCCGGAAGATGCCCAGGAAAGAGCATTGCCTTCCAGATCGGTGATGGTCACCATGGTGTTGTTGAAAGAAGAGCGGATATGTGCTGCACCCTTCTCAACTACTTTACGCTCCTTGCGGCGCTTTACGACCTTCTTAGTTGCTTTAGCCATTACATATCCCTCCCTTACTTCTTCTTGTTAGCGATGGTCTTCTTCGGACCCTTACGGGTACGAGCATTGGTCTTGGTACGCTGGCCATGCACAGGCAGGCCACGGCGATGACGCAGACCACGGTAGCAGCCGATTTCGCTCAGACGCTTGATGTTCAGAGCGGTCTCACGGCGCAGGTCACCTTCGATGGTGTAGTTGTGCTCAACTGCTTCACGCAGCTGTGCTTCCTGATCCTCGGTCAGATCCTTCACGCGGATGTCGGCATCAATGCCGGTGGTCTTCAGAACCTCAGCGGCTCTGGCAGGTCCGATACCATAGATATAGGTCAGGGCAACTTCGATACGCTTGTCGCGGGGAAGTTCAATACCAGAAATACGTGCCATATTACGTCAGCACCTCCTATTAGCCTTGTCTCTGCTTATGCTTGGGGTTTTCGCAAATTACCATTACGCGACCCTTGCGCTTGATGATCTTACACTTTTCGCACATGGGTTTAACGGACGGTCTTACCTTCATACTGTTTAACCTCCATATGAGAACAATGTCTCAAACTTTTACTTACTTCTCCAGGTGATCCGACCCTGGGTCAGATCATAGGGAGACATTTGAACGGTTACCTTGTCACCGGGCAAGATCTTGATGAAATTCATTCTGAGCTTGCCGGAAATATGTGCCAGAATGGTGTGTCCATTGCCAATGTCAACATTGAACATAGCATTCGGCAATGCATCTACAACGATGCCCTCAATCTCGATTACGTCGTCCTTTGCCAAGTTGTTAACCTCCTAGGGCGTTACTTTGCAGTTCCTGGCTGATATAAGCCAGATCTTTCCGTAATTCACTGTTGAGCACTTTGTCACCAGCCAAAAGCTTGGTGGCAACTCTGGTCTCAGGGGGAAGTACGCTTCTTACGTGCCGAAGCTTTTTACGCTTCGGCTTTTCCAGAGGGCGGTCCTTACCGTTGGCCAGCATCAGGTACGGAGAATCAACCTTGACAACAAAGAAGATCTGTCCCTGATCCCGTCCCGCGGTGGTCATCACCACATCGGAAATCTTTATCTCCGGGTTATCTGGACTCATAAGTCGCGTCCTTCGGTGACGGTGAGTATTTCCGG
Organism: Faecousia sp.; assembly: GCA_045628895.1. Classification (GTDB taxonomy): domain Bacteria; phylum Bacillota; class Clostridia; order Oscillospirales; family Oscillospiraceae; genus Faecousia. The sequence continues at coordinate 4,297 of JAZQQD010000060.1, read as the reverse complement.
CTCGCCGTCGGTGATGAGTACAGTATTTTCATAGTGAGCTGCCAGCTTGCCGTCGGCGGTTACGGTGGTCCACTTGTCCTTCAGGACACGGACCTCGTAAGTACCCTCGCACACCATGGGTTCGATGGCAAGGGTCATGCCGGGCAGCAGTCGCGGCCCACGGCCGGGGTTTCCGTAATTGGGAACCTCAGGCTCCTCATGCAGCTGTGCGCCCACGCCGTGACCTACGAAAGCGCGCACAACTGAATAACCGTTAGACTCCACATACGACTGTACAGCATGGGAGATATCGGACACACGGTGTCCGCGGGTCGCAAAGCGAAGGCCCTCAAAGAAGCTTTGCTTCGTGACATCAATCAGATTCTGAGCTTCGGCGCTGATTTCGCCGCAGGGAAAGGTTGCAGCACAATCTCCATGAAATCCCAGATAATAGGCACCTACATCCACAGACACGATGTCGCCCTCTTTGAGGACATAGCCATCGGGAATGCCGTGAATAACCACGTCATTGACGGAGATGCAGGCACTGCCGGGATAGCCGGCATAATTCAGGAACGACGGTTTAGCGCCCTGACTCACGATAAAATCGTGAACTGCCTTATCGATCTGCTTGGTTGTTACGCCGGGTTTTACCATATCCCCTGCCAAAGCACGGGCTGCCGCGGTAATTTTACAAGCCTTGCGCATACAAGCGATCTCATGTTCATTTTTGATTGTGATCATGCCTTTGCCTCTATGGCCACGAGGATAGCCTCGTTGGCAGCATCAATAGGCTGGTTGCCGTCGACCAGGCGGAGCTTACCCAGCTTCTGATAGAAGTCCTTCAGGACCTCAGTCTGCTCATGGTAAACTTCCAGACGTCTGCGGACGGTTTCGGGAGCGTCATCCTTACGGGTGACAAGCTCGCCGCCGCACAGATCACAGCAGCCTTCCTGTTTGGGAGGATTGGCAACAACGTGGTAGCTGGCTCCGCACTTGGAGCAGACCCGACGGCCGGTCATACGGCCCTCGATGACGCTGTCATCAATCTCAATGGAAACCACATGGTCGATCTTTACGCCCTTTGCTTCCAGCGCTTCTGCCTGGGGCAGTGTGCGGGGCACACCGTCCAGGATGAAGCCGTTCCGGCAATCGCTCTGGGTTACCCGCTCCGCGACGATGTCAAGAATGACCTCGTCGGGAACCAGCAGACCGTTATCCATGTAATATTTTGCTTTCTGGCCAACCTCGGTGCCATTTTTCATGGCTTCCCGAAGCATGTTGCCAGTAGAAATGGAAGGGATGTGCAGCTTCTCCATCAGGAGCTCTGCCTGTGTTCCCTTGCCGGCGCCGGGAGCGCCTAAAAGAATCAGATTCATTTGGTTCGCCCCCAGTTCTTAATCAAGGAATCCCTTGTAGTGACGCATCAGCATCTGAGCTTCCAGAGCCTTCACGGTTTCCAGAGCAACGCCCACAACGATGATAACGGAGGTACCACCGATGGACAGGTTCCGGAAGGAGGGCATCAGGTCGCCGGTAATGATGGGCAGCATAGCTACCACACCCAGGTACAGAGCACCGAAGACCACAATCTTATTGATGACCTTCTGGATGAAGTCTGCAGTGGGCTTGCCGGGACGGAAGCCGGGGATGAAGCCGCCGTTCTTCTTCAGGTTGTTGGCAATCTCAACAGGATTGTACTGGATTGCAGCATAGAACCAGCTGAAGAAGAAGATCAGCACAAAGTAGATGATAGCGTACATGGCGCTTCTGGAGCTCCACAGATGATCGTAGGCCCAGTTACCCTCACCCACACCTGCGAAGGCGCAGATGGTAGCGGGAATGGAGCAGATGCTCTGTGCAAAGATGACGGGGAGAACACCGGTCATGCTCACCTTGATGGGCAGGTTAGTGCTCTGGCCGCCGTAAACCTTACGGCCAACCACGCGCTTTGCGTACTGAACGGGGATGCGGCGCTCAGCATCGTTTGCATAGACGATGAACAGCAGAAGAGCTGCCATGCCGATGACGATGATGATTGCCTGCCACCAAGCCATACGGAACAGGCGGCCGACCAGTGCGGGCAGACGGGAGATGATATTGGCGAACAGGATCATGGAGATGCCGTTGCCGATACCGTGCTCGGTGATCTGCTCACCCAGCCACATGACCACAGCGGAGCCGGCGGTGAAGGTCAGGATAATGACCACAGCAGGCAGGAAACCGTTGCTGGTAATCATGGAAGAACCGTAGTTGTTCAGCATGGTGTAGTAAGCCCAGCCCATCAGGAGGCCCAGGCCCACGGTGGTGTAGCGGGTGATCCGCTCAATCTTCTTCTTACCTTCCTCGCCCTCGTCCTTTGCCATACGCTCAAGAGCGGGGATGGCAATGGTGAGCAGCTGGATGATAATGGAAGCGTTGATATAGGGCTGGATGGACAGTGCCAGGACGGTTGCATTGGAGAATGCGGAACCGGACATGGCATCGTACAGGCCCAGGATGGTGTTGGAGAGCGTGCTGTCAAAATAAGCAGCCAGCAGCTCTACATTGATGTAAGGCACAGGAATGACGTTGCCTGCACGGTACACCAGGAGCACCATCAGAGTGAAGATGATCTTCTTACGGAGCTCAGGAATTTTCCAAGCGTTCTTAAGTGTTTCAAACACTTAGACCACCTCGGCCTTTCCGCCTGCCTGCTCGATTTTTTCCTTAGCAGACTCAGAGAAAGCCGCAGCCTTAACGGTAACCTTTTTGGTCAGATTGCCGTTGGACAGCACCTTCAGACCATTGGGGCAGCTGGAAATCACACCTGCCTCGACAAGTGCAGCAGCATCCACAACAGCGCCGTCCTCAAAGCAATTGAAGGCTGCAACATTGACAGCGGTCAGAGGCTTTGCGAACACATTGTGGAAACCACGCTTGGGGATACGACGAGCCAGAGGCATCTGGCCGCCTTCGAAACCGGCGCGAATCTTGCCGCCGGAACGGGCCTTCTGGCCCTTATGACCACGACCGCCGGTCTTGCCGTTGCCGGAACCGGTGCCGCGACCCTTACGCTTACCTACCTGGGTAGAACCCTCGACAGGAGAAAGTTCAGAGAGTTTCATATCTTTGTCTCCTCCTTACTCAACTTCAGTGACCTGCAGCAGATAGCCGATCTTGGCGATCTTGCCGCGAGTCTGGGCATTGTCGGGCTGGATGGTAACATTACCGATCTTGCGCAGGCCCAGAGACTCAGCAGTAGCGATATGGCCCTGCAGACGGCCGTACAGGCTCTTAACAAGCTTAATTTTCAGGTTTGCCATGTTAATTGCCCTCCTTAACCAACAATTTCTTCTACGCTCTTACCGCGAACAGCAGCAACCTGCTCGGGAGTGCGCAGGGACTTCAGACCCACCATGGTGGCCTTGACCACGTTCTGGGGGTTGTTGGAGCGCAGGCACTTAGCGCAAATATTCTTAATACCGACAGCCTCCATGACAGCACGGACAGCGCCGCCGGCAATAACGCCGGTGCCTTCGGGAGCGGGCTACAGCAGAACAGTGCCGGCTCCGAAAATGCCAGTTACTTCATGAGGAATGGTATCACCGGCCAGAGAAACCTTGACCATATTCTTCTTTGCATCAGCGATGCCCTTCAGAATAGCCTCGGAAACTTCGGCAGCCTTACCCAGGCCATAGCCCACGGTGCCCTTGCCGTCGCCAACGACGACCAGAGCGGAGAACTTCATGACACGGCCGCCCTTAACGGTCTTAGAGACACGGTTCAGGTAAACGACCTTCTCAATGAGCTCAGGAGCTTCATTAGAAGTCTTATTATAAGCCATTTCTTTTCCTCCTCAACACTTAGAACTTGAGTCCGCCCTCGCGAGCACCCTCAGCCAGAGCAGCGACACGACCATGATAAACATAGCCGCCGCGGTCGAACACGACCTCTTCGATGCCCTTTGCCTTAGCACGCTCTGCCAGGACAGTGCCAACCTTCTTTGCAGCCTCTGCATTGCCGGTTGCACCCTCAAAGCCCTTCTCCAGGGTGTTGGCGGAAACCAGGGTCACGCCGTTCACGTCATCGATGAGCTGAGCATAAATGTTTGCATTGCTGCGGAAAACATTCAGGCGGGGACGCTCAGGGGTGCCGGAAATCTTACCACGCACACGAACATGACGGTGCAGGCGCATAGCCTTCTTATCGATCTTAGAAACCATTTCGGCACACCTCCATTACTTCTTGCCACCGGTCTTACCAACCTTGCGGCGGATAACTTCGGTGGTATACTTGATGCCCTTGCCCTTGTAGGGTTCGGGGGGACGCTTGCTAC
>JAZQQD010000059.1:0-5621 GCA_045628895.1 Faecousia sp. | reverse complement strand
GCGCCGTTTAATACCTTTACCACGGCCTGCCATGTTGGTGGCGATGGTCACGGCACCCAGGTGACCTGCCTGGGCAACGATCTGGGCTTCTGCCTCGTGGTACTTGGCGTTCAGAACATTATGGGGAACGCCTTCCTTTTTCAGCAGCTTGGAGAGCTGCTCACTCTTTTCAATGGAGATGGTGCCGACCAGCACAGGCTGACCCTTTGCATGGCACTCCAGCACCTGGCGGATGATGGCCCGATCCTTGCCGGCCACGGTCTTGTACACCACGTCGTTGCAGTCGATTCTGGCAACGGGGCGGTTGGTGGGGATCTCCACCACGTCCAGGTGATAGATGGTGCCGAATTCCTCCTCCTCGGTGAGGGCGGTACCGGTCATACCGGAGAGCTTGTCGTACAGGCGGAAGAAATTCTGGAAGGTAATGGTGGCCAGAGTCTTGCTTTCGCTTGCCACCGTAACCCGCTCCTTGGCCTCAATGGCCTGGTGCAGACCCTCGTTGTAGCGGCGGCCGTACATCAGACGGCCGGTGAACTCGTCTACAATGATGATCTGGCCGTCCTTCACCACATAGTCAATGTCCTTCTTCATGAGGCCCCGGGCCTTCCTGGCCGTGTTGATGTGGTGGGAGAGGGTGGTGTTCTCAGCATCGGCCAGGTTTTCCACACCGAAGAATTTCTCTGCCTTGGCAATGCCGCTGGCGGTCAGAGAAACGGTGTGGGATTTTTCGTCTACGATGTAGTCGCAGTCGAAGTCGTCCTGCACTTCCTTGTCCTCGGTCTTGGCAAAGACCTGCTTGCGCAGAGTGGAAACGAACTGATCGGCAATTTCATAGAGCTTGGAGGAATCCTCGCCCTTGCCGGAGATGATCAGAGGGGTTCTGGCTTCATCGATGAGGATGGAGTCCACCTCGTCCACGATGGCGAAGGCGTGCTCTCTCTGCACCAGCTCCTGCTTGTAGATGGACATGTTGTCTCGCAGGTAGTCGAAGCCCAGTTCGTTGTTGGTGCAGTAGGTAATGTCGGAGGCATAGGCCTTCCGACGTTCCTCGGGGGTCATGCCGGGAATCACGAGACCCACGGTCAGACCCATATAGCGGTGCACCTTGCCCATCCACTCGGAGTCACGCTTGGCAAGGTATTCGTTGACAGTAACGACATGGACACCACGGCCGTTCAGAGCATTGAGGTAGCAGGGCAGAACTGCCACCAGAGTCTTGCCTTCGCCGGTCTTCATTTCGGCGATGCGGCCCTGGTGCAGCACAATGCCGCCGATGATCTGTACGGGGTAGGGGCGCATGCCCAGCACCCGGTCGGCAGCCTCCCGAATGGCGGCAAAAGCCTCGGGGAGAATATCGTCCAGGGTTTCGCCGTTGGCAAGCCGATCCTTAAATTCCTGGGTCTTGGCCTTCAGAGCTTCCTCGGAGAGGTTCTTGTATTCCTGCTCCAGAGCCAGGACGGCATCTACCTTAGGTTGTATCTTTTTCAGTTCCCGGTCAGAGCGGGTACCGAAGAGTTTCGTAAAAAGTCCCATATCAAAATCCTTCCTGTTCGTCAGATGGCAATAAAATCAGATTTTATCCATTATATCACGAGGAACCCGAAAATCCTAGTATAAATTGTAAACAATTTGCAATCGAAGATTTCGCTGCCGCACAAAAAAGCCTCCCCTGTGTAAGGGGAGGTGGCACGGCGCAGCCGTGGCGGAGGGGTTGTAAGCTGACGGTTTGCAATTTGCTTTCTATAAACGCAACTGGCAATAAAAACCACGTCATTGCGAGCCAGCGCACACGCTGGCGTGGCAATCCGTTTCTTTCATAACAGGAGAGATTTTCCGTTGTATGTCACTTCATCCTGTGTCTGTCATTTCCAAAAACGGGCATTGCTTATTGGAAGAAATCATATTTCCCAGAGAAATACTTTCCACATTTTTCAACTTCGCTCAGAACTTTTTTAAATGACTTTTCTGATTGAAACCAATTTTCCTTTGCGATTCCCTGTGTATTCGTGGGGACGACAATCCATTCCGTGTTTGGAAAGTAGCACGCATAGGTCATGAGTGCCCGCCTGGCATGAAACGCTTGGCAGCACAGAATTGCACGGGTGGTGTTGATACCCAGATTTTTTAATACTTCGGCAGAAAAGGAAGCATTTTCCTCGGTGTTCGTGGACTGATTTTCGCATAGAATTGCGGATTCGGGTACACCATTTTTCAGGAGAACGCTTTTACAGAAGGCAAAATCTGTGTCAAACGCTCCCTGGTATTTCGGATTTGTTACATTTTCATTTGCGAAATGCCCTAAAGCGGAGAACTTTCCTGCAGGCAAAATGTAATCTGCATAGCCTTGAAGATAAAGCGCAGCAGCTTTTTCGGATATTTCCCATCTGGAGGTTCCGGGAATGAGGATCACATCGCTTTTTTGCGGCTCGTCCTGAACAAAAATAAAGTCAGATATTTCTTCGATGATTCGTTTGTTCATTGGGATTCTCCTTTTTATGCATGGCCTTTTTAAAAATCTCCCCGAATGTGCCATAATATCATCACCAAAATAATAAAAAAGTCATTCCGAGCCAGTGGACACACTGACGTGGCACCCCAAGGGCATTTCCTTCGGGGCAGAATCGCAGGTATGATACCGGGTTGGTACTTGATTGCGATTGCCACACCAGTGACATCGGTCACTGGTTCGCAATGACCACATAAATGAATGATATGATACTGAGAGGGATTCATCAATTAACTGAGCCGGTTTATGAACTGCTCCATCCGATCCAGACCCTCTTTCAGGTTCTCATCGGAGCAGCAGTAGCTGAGCCGGATGTAGCCTTCCCCGTGGAAGCAGCTTCCGGGAACGGCGGCGACTTTCGCTTCCGTGATCATCCGATTACAGAAGGTGCCGGAATCAAGTTGGAACTTGCGGATATCCACAAACACGTAGAAAGCACCCAGCGGGGCAGGATACTTTAGTCCCATCCCATCCAACCGGGACAGCAGGTAGTCTCTGCGTTTTTCATAGGTTTTCTGCATATCTGTCACATCGGTCTTCAGCGCTTCTACACAGGCTGCCTGCACGAAGGGCGGCAGAGAGGATACCTGGGCGGCGTGGAGCAGCAGGAGCGTGGGCACTGTTTCCTTAGGTGCCACCACATAGCCTGCCCGCCAACCGGTCATGGCATAGGGCTTACTGAAACTCTGACAGTAAATCAGCTGATCCCGAAGTTCTGCATCCACGGATAGATCCGGCAGGGGAGCGTATACCAGCCGGTCATACACATTGTCGCAGATCACATAAATATCTTTCCCCAGCACCGCATCCTTCACATTCTGCAGCGATTCCCGGGATAATACCGTGCCCGTGGGGTTGTTGGGGGAGTTTAAGAGAATGGCTTTGGTTTTCGGAGTAATGACTTTTTCCAGAGCCTCTGTGGTGATCTCAAAACCCGTGGCAGTCAGATCCAGATGCACCGGGGTGGCTCCGGCGATAATGGCCAGAGAATCATAAAGAGGAAAAGCGGGGGTGGGGATAATGACCTCTTCCCCGGGATTCAGCACTCCTACAAAGGCAGTCAGCAGAGCTTCTGTGGCACCCACGGTCAAAATCACCTGAGATGCGTCGCAAACAAGTCCTTTTCGGGTTTCGTATTCTGCAATGGCTTTCCGCAGATCCTCGGCACCCTGGTTGGCAGAGTAGTGGGTCTGGCCTGCGTTGAGGGATGCAATGGCGGCAGCACGGATATTCTCCGGGGTGTCGAAATCCGGTTCTCCGATGGTGAGCTTGATACAGCCCGGGGTGGCGTTGGCCAGAGCGGTGTAGCTGCGGATGGCGCTGGGAGTCAGCTTGCTTAAATTGGCGTTTAAGGGAATCATTGGTATTTCTTCGCCAGTTCCCAGAAGAAATCGGCGCCTTTCATCAGAATGTCTTCATTGAAATTGAAATCGTCGGCATGGAGCGCGGGGGTGTCCCCGGTGCCCAGGAAGAAGAACAGACCCGGCAGGCTCTTCTGATACCAGCTGAAGTCCTCAGTGATCATACTGGGGGCATCCAGCTCTTCAAAATCCACAAGGGAGCGCACCTTGTCGTACAGGGGCGCGGGATTCATGACGGCGGGATAGCCGTCGTTCATATAAATGGAAACGGTGCAGCCGCTGGAACGCTCCACCTTCTTGCCGATGGATACGATGCCTGCCCGCAGGCCGTAGAAAACGTCATCCTGGAATGCCCGGAGGCTGCCTTCCATGTGGGTGTGTCCGGGAATGATGTTGCAGGCGGTGCCGCTTTCAAATTTGCCGAATTTCAGAAGCCGATAGAGGTGTTTGGGATAAGCGCCCTCCATGGCCATGACCTGGCGGTAAAAGTCCACACCTGCGGAAAGCGCGTCGATGCCCTCCGCCGCCTTGGCAATGTGCGCGGATTTTCCTGTGATATCTACCTTGACCTCGCAGGAACGGCTCATCATCTCGTCCTTGCGGCTGGCAACGGTGCCCTCCTTGAGACCCGGCCACAGATGCAGACCGAAGATGGCTTCCACCTTCAGCTTCTTGAAGATGCCCGTGGCGCAGAGATCTCTGGCACCGCCGGTGGTTTCCTCTGCGGGCTGGAAAACCAGCAGCACGTTGTGGGGCAGCTTCTCGGTATTGCTGAGTCGTCTTGCCAGCTCCAGAGCAATGGCCATGTGGCCGTCGTGGCCGCAGGCGTGCATCCGTCCGGGGTGCTGGGAAGCAAAGGGCAGGCGGGTGTTCTCTGCAACGGGAAGTGCGTCGGCATCGGAACGGAAGGCGATGGCGTGATCAGCGCCAAAGTCAAACAGGGCGCAGATGGCTCCGTCCATGGGAGAAAAGACTTTGCAGTTCAGCCCTGCCAGAGCGTTTTTGAGATAGGCCATGGTCTTGGGCAGATTGCGATCCAGCTCCGGGATCTGATGCAGGGCCCGGCGGTCCTCGATGATCTTCATAATATCGCCTCCTGAATTGATTCTCTATATTATAAAGGAGAAAGATTCCTCTGTCAATTTCCGGCTTGCGTTTTGCGTAAAAAGATGATATGCTCTAAGCAAAACTGTCATTGCGAGCCAGTTCGCAAACTGGCGTGGCAATCGCATATACAACAATGAATGGTACATAATTGCGATTCCCACGGTCGCTTCGCTCCCTCGGAATGACCAAAGTATATAAGGAGTGAATATCCATGAACGCAGAAGAAATCATTGAATATATCCGGGTATCCGAGAAGAAGACCCCGGTGAAGGTATATGTCTGGGAGAAGGAGAATGTGGAGTTTCCCAGCTGCAATGTGTTCCCCGCTGCGAAAGGGTGCAAGATCGTCTTTGGTGACTGGAAGGCAGTAAAGCCTGTTCTGGAGACCAATAAGGAAAGCTTTATCCATCTGGAGATCGAGAACGACTGCCGCAATTCCGCTATCCCCATGCTGGACATCAAGAATATCCCCGCCCGCATTGAGCCCGGTGCGATTATCCGGGAGCAGGTAGAAATCGGCAAGAACGCCGTCATTATGATGGGTGCCGTTCTGAACATCGGTGCCATCGTGGGCGAAGGCTCCATGATCGACATGGGCGCCATTCTGGGCGGCCGCGCAACCGTGGGCAAGAACTGCCACATCGGTG
>JAZQQD010000058.1:0-7368 GCA_045628895.1 Faecousia sp. | reverse complement strand
CCAGGGCGAAAATACCCAGGTGCTGGACTCCTGTGCCGCACCCGGCGGCAAGACCTTTGCAGCCGGTATTATTCTGAAAAATAAGGGTCGGATCCGCTCTGCGGATATCCATCGCCATAAGACCACCCTCATTCAGCTGGGTGCCAACCGCCTGGGCCTGACCAATGTGTCGGTTCGGGAACAGGATGCCACCGATAACCATGTTTCCTGGTTTGAGAAGATGGATGTGGTCATGGCGGACGTGCCCTGCTCCGGCTACGGTATCATCCGGAAAAAGCCGGACATCCGATATAAGTCCCCTGCGGATATGGAGCGGCTGCCGGAACTGCAGCTGAAGATCCTTGTGAAGCAGGCGGAGTACGTAAAACCCGGCGGAACCCTGCTCTATTCCACCTGTACCCTGGTGCGGGGGGAGAATGAGGGCGTGGTGGAAAGCTTCTTGAAATCCCGTAAGGATTTCGAACTGGTTCCTCTGGAGCTTCCCGATGTATTTCCCAAGAACGAAACCGGCATGCTGACCCTGGTGCCGGGCGAATATGACACAGACGGCTTCTTTATCTGCCGTATGCGGAGAAAAGCATGAATATCAAATCCATGACCCAAAGCGAGATCGCGGAGGTCCTGAAGGAATTGGGACAGCCGGCATTTCGCAGTAAACAGGTGTATACCTGGCTCCATAAGGGCGTCGAAAGCTATGAGGAGATGACCAATCTCCCCAAGGCTCTCCGGGAAAAACTGGCGGAGAACTACCCCATTTATGTCCCCAAGGTAGTCCGCAAGCAGGAATCGGCCCGGGACGGCACCATCAAGTATCTCTGGCAGCTTGCCGACGGCAACTGCGTGGAAACGGTACTGATGCGCTATCATTACGGCAACACCGTGTGCATATCCTCTGAGGTAGGCTGCCCCATGGGATGCGCTTTCTGCGCATCTACTTTAGGCGGCCTGGTGCGGAAGCTGGAGCCCTTCGAGATGCTGGATCAGGTGATGTTCACCCAGAAGGATTCCGGCCTGCCCATTTCCCATATCGTGCTTATGGGAATCGGAGAACCTCTGCACAATTTCGATACGGTCATGCGGTTCCTGGAGCTGGTAAACAGCCCCGAGGGTATGAACATTTCCATGCGGCATATCAGCCTTTCTACCTGCGGCCTGGTGCCGAAGATTGATGAGTTGGCCCAGAAAAAGCTGCAGCTGACTCTGTCGGTTTCTCTTCATGCCCCCAATGATGAGATCCGCAGCACGATCATGCCCGTGAACAAGACTTACAATGTGGAGGCTCTTCTGGATGCCTGCCGCAGATATTACGATGCCACCGGCCGCCGGATCTCTTTTGAGTACGCCATGATTCAGGGGGTCAACGACCGGGAGCAGGATGCCAAAGAGCTTCTTCGCAGAACCCGCGGCATGGGCGCTCACTTCAACCTCATTCCACTGAACCATGTGGAGGAGAGTCCCTTGAAGCCCAGCACCCGGGAGGCAGTGGCAAAATTCCAGAAAATCTTAACTGACGGCGGCGTATCTGCCACCGTGCGCAGAACGCTGGGCGGCGATATCGATGCCTCCTGCGGTCAGCTGCGCAGAAAATATCAGCAGCAATCTGAAGGAAAATGAGGTGAGCAGAATGGATTTTTGGGCATTGACGGATGCCGGCTGTGTCCGGTCACAGAATCAGGATGCCTATCGGCTGGAAGCTCTGGGCAGAGGGGTTCTGCTTACCATTGTCTGCGACGGCATGGGCGGCGCAAAGTCCGGCAATGTGGCAAGCTCTCTGGCCGTGGATGTCTTCGTCCAAGAGGTCAAGCGTCAGTGGAAGGCTTCCATGGATGCCGATGCCATCCGGGAAATGCTTTGCAGCGCAGTCAAACTTGCCAATTTCACGGTGTTTGACCAGAGCAGCCAGTTTGAGGAATTTTCCGGCATGGGCACCACTTTGGTGGCGGCTCTGGTTTCCCCTAAACGGGCAACCGTGGTCAACGTGGGAGACAGCCGGCTTTACCTTGTGAATCAGAATGGCATCCGCCAGATCACCCGGGATCATTCCCTGGTTCAGGTCATGGTGGATCGGGGAGACCTGACGGCGGAGGCCGCACGGCATTACCCCGGAAAGAACTTTATCACCCGTGCCATCGGCACGGAATCCATGGTGGAATGCGATACCTTTGATGTGCCGCTGGAGGCAGGGGACTGCCTGCTGTCCTGCACGGACGGCCTTTCCAACATGATGGATTCTCAGGAAATTCTCTTTGAAGTGGTTCATGGAACCCAGAAGGAAGACTGCTGCAGCCGTCTTCTGGATATTGCCAAGAGCCGCGGTGCACCGGACAATGTGACCTGCACTCTGGTCGCAGTCTGATGGAGGAGGATAGGAATGGATAGGTATATTGGTCGATTGCTGGACAATCGGTACGAGATCCTGGAGGTCATCGGTACCGGCGGTATGGCAGTCGTGTATAAAGCAAGGTGCCATCGGCTGAACCGATTGGTGGCCATTAAGATCTTAAAAGACGAATATTCCCAGGATGAAGAATTCCGCCGCCGCTTCCATGCGGAGAGTCAGGCAGTTGCCATGCTGAGCCATGCCAACATCGTGCAGGTGTACGATGTTTCCACCACCGGCGAGGCAGACTACATCGTCATGGAGCTCATCGACGGCATCACCCTGAAGCAGTACATGGAGAAGATGGGTACTCTGAACTGGAAGGAGACCCTGCATTTCGGCATCCAGATCGCCAAGGCTCTGGAGCACGCTCACAGCCGGGGCATCGTCCACCGGGATATCAAGCCCCATAACATCATGGTGCTGAAGAACGGCTCCGTGAAGGTGGCTGACTTCGGTATTGCCCAGGTCATGAGCAAGACCAGCACCCTCACCAAGGAGGCTCTGGGCTCTGTGCATTACATTTCCCCGGAGCAGGCCAAGGGCGGCAGAGTGGATAACCGGTCGGATATCTATTCACTGGGCGTTGTCATGTACGAGATGATCACCGGCCGTCCTCCCTATGACGGCGATACCCCTGTGGCGGTAGCCATCAAGCATATCAACGGCGGTGCCGTGCCCCCTTCTATCTGGAATCCCAACCTGCCTGCAGGTCTGGAGCAGATCATTATGAAGGCTATGGCCCATGAGCTTTCGAACCGCTATGAAACGGCAACCCAGATGCTGCAGCAGATGGAGGCCTTCCGCCAGGAGCCTTCTCTGGTCTTTGCCCCGGTGAAGAGCGAACTGCTGGAGACCCGCAGAGCCGCAGCTACCACTGCGGAAAAGAAGGCGGCTGCCGTCAGCAAGAACCCCCGGCAGCCGGAGCGGAAGCGTCAGAGTCCCTCCCAGAATGACCGCCGTAGAGAAGCCAAACGCCGGGAGGAGAACCAGAGCCGGATCGCGACCATCGCTATCGTTGCCTGCTCTCTGGTGGCAGTGCTGGCCATCGTCATCTTCCTGGTGACGCTGACCAACGGCGGCCAGATCGAGAACCCCCAGACCATGGTGGAGGTTCCTGTCTTCGTGGGCAAGTATTACGACAACCTGCCGGATTACCCGGGTATCACCGTGGTGCTGGATAAGGAAGTCTATGATGACAGCTATATGAAAGACCAGATCATCACCCAGAATCCCAGCTCCGGTGATATGGTGGTCCAGGGCACCAAGGTGTATGTCACCGTCAGTATGGGCCCGGAACCGCTGATCAAGACCATGGATAACCTCATCAATGTGGATATTGCCCAGGCCAGAAGCTTCCTGGACGGCCAGGGCCTGAACCTGCATATTATTGAACGGGAAGAAAACTCCGAGGAGATCGAGCCCGGCAAGATCACCCGCACGGATCCCGAGGAGGGCGCAGAGCTCAGCGAGGGCCAGACCATTTCCGTCTGGATCAGCATCGGCCCTGCTGTGAAGATGGTGCGTATGCCCAATGTGGTGGGACAGAATGTGAACAAGGCCATCGATGTGCTTCACGACAACGGCCTTGATAACGTGGAAACCGAGTTGGTGGACAGCTATGATAGGGAAGGCACCGTGGTCTGGCAGTCCGTGAACCGCTATGAGTCCGTGGATGTGACTACCACCATAGTGCTCCATGTCTCCAAGGGCCTCACCGCCCCCACCGAAGAACCCACTACGGAGCCTACAACGGAGCCGACAAGTGCTCCCACCGCACCTTCTACCGAGCCCCCTGCCGGTATGGCGACCAGGGAAGTGGTGTTCCATCTGCCGGAATCTACGGAGAACTATGTGTTCAGCATCCGCCAGAACGGTACCTCCGTTATCCCGGATGTCCAGGTTATGGCAGGTGCCCGCAGCATCACCATTACGCTGACAGCCTCCGGTGTTCAGCAGTATGACCTGTTCATCAACGACGTATTTTTCGATACCCAGGAAGTGGAATTTGTTGCCAATGGCTGATACAGTAAAAGGAAGAATTTTAAAAGGCCTCAGCGGAATCTATACCGTTCAGACGGAGCAGGGTACCCTGGCCTGTAAGGCTCGGGGCAAGCTGCGGAAGACCGGCATCCCCCTGACCGGGGACTGGGTGGAAATATCTCCCAGGGATCGCATGATCGAGAGCATCCTCCCCCGGAAGAATGCCTTCGTCCGCCCGGCGGTTGCCAATATGGATGCCCTGGTGGTGTTTGCCGCCAATGTCAATCCCATCACCGATCCTTTCCTCATCGATCGGGTGGCGGCCATCGCCGGCGACCAGAATGTCCCTGTGATCCTCTGCGTCAATAAATGCGACCTGGATCCCGCGGTGGACCTCATCGGCATTTACGAAAAGGCAGGCTTTACCGTGATCCCTACCAGCGCCGAAACCGGCGAGGGCGTGGAAGCTCTGCGGCAGGCCATTTCCGGAAAGCTTACGGCCTTTACCGGCAACTCCGGCGTGGGCAAGAGCAGTATTCTCAATCAGCTGTGCCCGGAGCTGCAGCTTTCTACCGGAGAGGTCTCCGAGAAGCTGGGCCGCGGCCGGCATACCACCCGGCATGTGGAACTGTACCGGCTGGATGAGAATACCTATGTGGCGGATACCCCGGGATTTTCCTCCTTCGATACGGATATGATGGAGATCATTCTGAAGGAGAACCTGCAGTATGCCTTTTCGGATTTTGCTCCGTATATCGGCTGCTGCCAGTTCCGGGATTGCTCCCATCGGGCTGAACCCGGCTGCGCCGTGGTAAAAGCGGTGGAGGAGGGCAATATCGGCAGAACCCGGTACGACAGCTACCTCCGGCTTTATGAAAAATCCAGCCAGATCAAACTCTGGGAAATCAAATAAAAAGCGGCTGCCTTTCGCAGCCGCTTTTTTGATGAAGCGTGAAGAAGGATCGTAGGGGCGAGCAATGCTCGCCCGTAAACCTTGCGGTTTCGGAAGCACCGAAAGCATGTACCGCCCCTACGATGATCGTGTCCATAATGAAAACACATTTGTTTGTCATAAAAATTCTCTTTTCCTACCAAAAATCCGGGGAAATTTTTGTAAAATATTCTGAAAAAGTGGTTGACAAACAAAAAGTGTCATGATATTATAGTTGAGCACGCGTAGGGATACTATGCGTACAATGCGATGATGCAGGAGATTGCGGCTTAGCCGGTAACTTCTGCGGAGTATGTCCGGTCATCGGGCGGCTGAACTGTCCTGTCTAGTTGGCGTATATCGCCAAGGTGGGAAAAGGTCGGCCTTGTGTCGGCCATTTTTCATGGCTTGGAGTGATACGCACGGCGACGGGGATACACAGTTCGACCGTACCCAGGCACCAAGAAACTGAGTACGTTTTATTCAAGGAGGAAAACAAACCATGGCAAACCAGGAAATGATTCGGATCCGTCTGAAGGCATATGACCATCAGCTGATCGACTCCAGCGCAGCAAAGATTGTTGAGACCGCAAAGCGCAACGGCGCTGCTGTTTCTGGCCCCATCCCTCTGCCCACCAAGAAGGAAGTTGTCACCATCCTTCGCGCTGTCCACAAGTACAAGGATAGCCGTGAGCAGTTCGAGCGCAGAACCCACAAGAGACTGATCGATATCCTCAACCCCAACCAGAAGACCGTCGAGGCCCTCATGAGCCTGGAGCTTCCCGCTGGCGTTGAGATAGAGATAAAGCTGTAATCCCTTACATTATATAAGGAATTACCGCTGCCCGCACTGTCTGGCATCGGGCGGACGGGTCATGTTGGCAGGAAGCAGCCAATGGCTTCCGTCAACCAATAACCTATTAAAAGGAGAAAACAAACATGCGTAAAGCAATCATCGGCAAGAAAGTGGGCATGACCCAGATCTTCGATGAGAACGGCAAAGTGATCCCTGTTACCGTTGTGGAAGCAGGCCCCTGCGTCGTTACCCAGAAGAAGACCGTTGAAACCGACGGCTACACTGCCGTCCAGCTCGGTTTTGGTGACGTTAAGGAATCCAAGCTGAGCAAGCCGGAAGCTGGCCACCTGAAGAAGGCTGGCGTAGCTCCCAAGAAGTTCCTGAAGGAGTTCAAGCTGGAAGGCGCTGCTGACATGAACGTTGGCGACGAAGTTAAGGCTGACACCTTCGCAGCCGGCGACAAGATTGATGTCACCGGTATCAGCAAAGGCCACGGCTACCAGGGCGTTGTAAAGCGCTATGGTGCACAGCGTACCCCCATGACTCACGGCGGCGGCCCTGTCCATCGTCATGCAGGTTCCATGGGTGCTTCTTCCCACCAGTCCCGTATTTTCCCTGGTAAGATCGGCGCAGGCCAGATGGGCAATGAGCAGGTCACCATCGAGAACCTGGACGTGGTTAAGGTGGACGCAGAGCTGAACATGATCGTTATCCGCGGCGCCATCCCCGGCCCCAAGGGCGGTCTGGTCTATATCCGCAACACTGTGAAGAACAACAAGGTGAAGTCTGGCGAGGCTGGCATCAGCAAGAACCCGCAGAAGGCTTCCGGCAGAAACCCCCAGAAGGCTTCTGCAAGAGGCTAAGGAAAGGAGATCTTAAATCATGCTTAAGACTAATGTTTATGATATGTCCGGCAAGCAGGTTGGCGAGATCGAACTCTCCGAAGCTGTTTTCGGCATTGCACCCAACGCTTCTGTTGTCCATGACCTGGTGAAGAACCATCTGGCCAACCTGCGTCAGGGCACCCAGTCTGCACTGACCCGTGCAGAGGTTTCCGGCGGCGGCAGAAAGCCCTGGAAGCAGAAGGGCACCGGCCGCGCTCGTCAGGGCAGCACCCGTGCTCCTCAGTGGACCCACGGCGGTATCGTGTTCGCTCCCTAGCCCCCCGATTACAGCTACACCCTGAATAAGAAAGCCCGCCGCCTGGCTCTGAGGTCTGTGCTGTCCGCTATGGCTTCCGAGTACTGCGTCGTGATCATCGATGCTATCAAGATGCAC
>JAZQQD010000057.1:0-4387 GCA_045628895.1 Faecousia sp. | reverse complement strand
ACGATCATTCCTTTTCATCTCCTTCGTAAAAGATCCAGCCGTTACTGGTAGAAAACAGAATCGCTGTAAAAATGGCAATCAGGATAAAGAGGATCACAGCGATGGCGCTGCCGTAACCGTATTGATGCGAGTTAAAGGCCTTGTTATAAAGCATATAGCACATATAATAGCTACCCGTACCCGGGCCGCCTTTTGTCAGCGACAGTGCCGGAGTAATGACCTGGAGATTGGTCACCAGGCTCATCAGCAGGTTATAGAAAATAATGGGGGTCATACATGGGATGGTGATATGGATCAATCTTTGGAATCCATTGGCACCGTCTACCTCCGCCGCTTCATGATAAACGCGCGGAACGTTTTGCAGACCCGCCAGAAAAATCACAATCAGGTTGCCGCTCAGCCATACGGCTATGAGCGCCAGCGACGGCGTGACCATCAGGCTGTCATCCAGGAATTTGATTCTGGATCCTCCAGTCAGTGTGATCACGTAATTGAAAAAGCCATAGTTATAATCAAACAACCATTTCCAGCCCAGATATACAGCCATGGCAGGCAACACATAGGGCAGATAGAATACTCCGCGGAAAAAACCGCGCGCCGGGATCTTCCGGTTCAATAACATAGCCACAAACAGAGAAAAGATCATGCATCCCAACACAGATAACCCTGCATACTTCAATGTGGATAGCAGAGAACCGTAGAATTTCGCGTCATTGGTAAAAAGCTTCACATAGTTATCAAGCCCAATGAATTTCATATTTCCCAGACCATTCCAGCTAAACAGGCTGAGAGTGAAGGAAGCGATCATAGGAAGATAAGTGATGCATATCAGACCGATAATAGAGGGCAACATGCAGATAAATGCTGCCCGGCTTTCCGCTTTGTTATATTTTCTTTTCTTCTTGATGACTTTCTCCATGCCGATTCCTCCCGGACACGATTTACAAGAAGGGGGGACGCCATGGGCGTCCCCCGATGCCGAAATACTTTCAGATCATTCCATGGAAATAGCTTCCACCATTTCTTCATATACGCCATTGATCGCTTCTTCGGCGGTCTTTTCACCGGACCATACGGGCTGCAGGGCGGTGAAGAGGATCTCATTGGTGGTAATCTGTGTATTGGGTGTGAAATACCAGCAGGCGGGCTTGGCATAATTCATGGTGTAATCCACCAGCACCTTCTTACCGGTCTCGATATCTTTGAAGGGATAAGCGTCATTGCCCAGCCATTCCTTCATGCCTTCTTCGGTGTAGTAGTATTCACTCTTGGGCATCCAGATACCTGTCAGCACAAGGGAATCCCAGCTGCTTTCTTCACGGGTGTACCACTTAACGAATTCATAAGCTTCCGCCTGATGCTTTCCGGCGAACACACCGGTCAGACCGGAGGTGCAGGAAGTCACTTCTTGCTTCATCATGGGCAGGGGCGCGATACCGTAATTGATGCCCAAGGTGGGGAAATCGGTACCGAGACGCCAGGTGCCGTCTGTGGTCATAGCCACAGCGCCGCTTCCGATACCAACACCGACACCGTTATCTTCGGGGATAACGTTGAGGGGAGCAACATGATGAACCAGCGCCAGATCAGCAACCTTCTGGATCGATTCGATAGCTTCAGGGCTATTGATCAGGCATTCCTTACCATCTTCGGAGAACCAGGCGCCACCGTTGGACAGGGCCCAAACTTCCAGCTGCCAGGTCCAGTTGTTCACGAAGCAACCATACTGCACGATCTTGTCCGGGTTAAAGCCTTCATCATCAGGATGCAGGCCGTTTTCATCCAGGGTCAGACGCTTGGAAACAGCGATGAATTCATCCCAGGTGTAGGGCTTATCCGCGGAGGGATAAGGTTCGCCCGCCGCGTCAAACATATCCTTATTGTAATAAAGGATCAGGATCTCATTGCAGCTGGAGTAGCCAACGGGGACACCGGCATCCTTGAAAGTGATGCAATCCATGGGCTGGAGGGCTTCACCTTCATACATGGTGGAAACATCCGCCATGACGCCATTGCGTGCAAAGAACAATACGGAGTTCTCATTGACCATGCCACAGTCGGGCAGCTGATCAGCGATGGCATAATTGACCAGGGTGGAGGTGTATTCCTCGTTCGGGATCTGCATAGGTTCCACAAAGATCTTGTCCTGACTGGCGTTGAAGGCATCCAGATTAGCCTGGACGCTCTGCGCCTCTGTTTCGTCTCCCCAGAAGGAGAAGGTGATGTGCACGCGGGAATCTTCCGCCAACGCCATGGAACAAAGAGACAGCACCATGGTGATGCACAGGAGCAGAGAGAGGAGTTTCTTCATAATGTTTTCCGCCTTTCTTTGATAATGAATGGGGTAAGAACGTTCTTTGGAGCGATCAACAGATTGGTTAATCGTTTACCCTCCGACTAATTTGAGTATAATCACACTCATCCCCTTTGTCAACAGGATATTTGGAAATTCTCATGGTTAATTTATTAACCACCATTCGGTAAATTTTTACCAAATTCTGTTGACAAAGGACCGTTCGCAGAATATGATAACAGATAAGTGTTTATCAATGATTTATCGATTCCGTAAAGGCAGGTGATCTCCTATGGCAACCCTGAAAGATGTGGCAGAGGCCGCCGGTGTTTCCACGGCAACGGTCTCTCATGTGATCAACGGGACCAAAAAACTGAGTAGTGAGACCACAGAACGTGTGTTGATGGCAATACAAGCGGTGCATTATACGCCAAACACCCTGGCAAAATCCTTGCGCAGCGGTGAGACCCAAACCGTCGGGGTGCTCGTAGAGGATATTCGTGGCTTGCCTGTACCGGATATCGTATGCGGCATCGGAGAAACGCTGGCAAAAGCGGGATACAGGTTATTGATGCATGATCTGCACCTGTTGGAGCAGTTATACAACCAATACGAACAGATCACCTCCTATAGGGCGCGGATCAATAACGGAATAAATTTGCTTTTATCGGCCCATGTAGACGGTATCATTTACGTGGGTATGCATGACCGGCATTTGGATTATCTTTTTGATCCGATGGATAAACCGCTGGTATTTGCCTATTCCCACGGCAATCAGCAGGATTCCTTCGTATCGTATGATAATCAGACCGCAGCGGCCGATATGACCCGTTTTCTCATTTCCAAGGGGCATCGCAGGATTGCCGTGATCGCTGGCCACCCTCATTCCTACCCCACAGGCAAACGCATGAACGGATATCAGCAAGCCATGCAGGAGTCTGGGTTGCCCATGCCAGAAGGGTTTATCCGTTACGGAAATTGGGAATATGATTCCGGTTACCGGGAAACTCAGGAACTGCTGAAGCTGGTCAATCGTCCCACCGCTATCTTTGCCATGAACGATCTCATGGCCGCTGGGGCTATCCATGCCCTGAATGACGCGAGCTTGAAGGTTCCGGCTGATATTGCCGTTGCAGGATTTGACAACCGGGAGATCGCCCAGTATCTGCAGCCTCCGCTGACCACGGTAGCCTTGCCGACCCGTGAAATCGGAGTCTCTGCCGCTGACCAAATTTTGGAGCATATCCGAAATCCGCGTGTGCCTCCCAGTCGGAATATCATCCAATGCACGATTCTGGAGCGTAACAGTGTATGATGACTTAACCCAATGTCATATATAGGATTCTTCAAATAACAAGTAGATATCAAAAAAACACCACCCCGGATTTCCAAATTTTTTCGGGATGGTGCTTTTCACATTATTGGAGAAGTTTCTGAGACAGATAGTCTTCTCTGGAGATCACCGATACATGGGTGATCTCGTTTGCTTCATCCGGATAGTTTTTCAAAAAGTGCATGCCGATCGCTTCAGCGGTCCGATAAGAAGGCACATTGGTATACTTGCAATAGGAATAAAGCGCCGGATATTCGGTATGGGTAAAAGCCCAGTCGCGTACCGCAGCCGCGGCCTCACTGGCATAGCCACGGTGCTGCTGGTCTTTGCGGATATGATAGCCGATTTCCGGCAACTTTTGCCCTTCGATCATCTGCAGGGTCAAACCGCAGTCTCCGATCATTTCTCCGTTTTCCCGGAGGCAGACTGCCCAAAGACCGAAGCCGCATGTCCTGTACCGTTCGATATTTCTTTCGATCCATCCATGCACACGTTTTTCATCAAACGTATACGGATAATGCTGCATGATATCCGGATCGCCCAAAACAGCGTAAAGCGCGTCAAAATCCGATTCGTTCATTTCACGCAAAATTAGCCTTTCGGTTTCAATAATCATGGTACTTTTCCTCTCTTGCGCTGCATTTAACGGGCAACAAAAACATCACTCCGTGATGAAGTGGCTTTAGTGGAGCATAGGGGAGTCGAACCCCGTCTCGCTCATTCCATTCGCTCGGTCAGCTTCGCAATAGTCGTCCCGCTTC
>JAZQQD010000056.1:0-12649 GCA_045628895.1 Faecousia sp. | reverse complement strand
TTGTCTTCCTAAGACCGCTTGGCATCCGACTTTGTGGAGTCATCAAGGATCAGGATCTTGGGTTTCTTCAGCAGGGCACGGGCAATGCACAGACGCTGCTTCTGACCGCCGGAGACGTTGGTGCCGCCCTGGGTAATCTGGGTGTCGTAACCGTTCGGGAAGCCGGTGATGAATTCATCGGCGCAGGCCAGCTTGCAGGCGTGGATCAGCTCCTCATCGGTAGCATCGGGATCGCCCCAGCGGAGGTTCTCTTTGATGGTGCCGGCGAAAAGCTCGTTCTTCTGCAGTACCATGGAAACCTGATCGCGGAGGGTCAGAATGTCGTAGTCCTTGACATTCACACCGCCGACCTTCAGGGTGCCCTCGGTGACATCGTACAGTCTGGGAATCAGCTGCACCAGGGTGGACTTGGAGGAACCGGTGCCGCCCAGAATACCCACGGTCATGCCGGATTCAATATGCAGGTTTACGTTTTCCAGAGCATTCTTGCCGGAGCCTGCGGAGTAACGGAAGCTGACGTTCTCAAAATCGATGGAACCGTCCTTAACTTCATGAACAGGATTCTCGGGAGCAACGATGCCGGGCTCTTCCACAAGGATTTCACCGCAGCGATTGACGGCGGAGCGGGTCATGGTCAGCATAACAAAGACCATGGAGAGCATCATGAGGGACATGAGCACCTGAGAGGTGTAGGTGAACATGGAGCCCAGCTGGCCGGTGGTCAGACCGCCGTTCAGGGCAGAGTTGCCGGAGCGGACAACCAGAACAGCACCGATATAGGAAATGGCGATGGTACAGGTGTAGATGGCAACCTGCATCAGGGGGGAGTTCAGAGCCAGGATACGCTCTGCCTTCATATGCAGGTCATAGATATTCTGTGCAACGCCGTTGAACTTTTCCTTCTCCTGCTCTTCCCGGACGAAGGATTTAACCACGCGAACACCGTGGAGGTTTTCCTGCACCACGTTGTTCAGGGTATCCATGGTGCGGAACACCTTGTCAAAGATGGGGAAGGCACTCTTGGCGATGATCATCAGGCCAACCATCAGGAAGGGCATGACGCACAGGTAGATGAGGCAGAGCTTGGGGTTGATGCGCAGGGCCATGATGAGAGCCAGGGTCAGCATCATGGGGCAGCGAATGGCCATACGGATGCTCATCTGGAAGGTGTTCTGCAGACGGGATACGTCCGTGGTCAGTCTTGTGATGATGGAGGAGGTGGAGAACTTGTCGATATTCATAAAGTCGAAGCTCTGCACCCGGTGGAACATGTCGTGGCGGAGATTGTAGGCAAAGCCGGTGGCGGCTTTCGAGGCCAGCAATGCGGAGCCTGCGCCGAAGCTAAGGCTGAGCAGTGCGCACAGTACCAGCAGCAAGCCCTGCTTTACAACCATGGAGACATCTCCGCTGGAGACACCCTTGTCGATGAGGCTTGCCATAACGGAAGGAATGGTGACCTCCATGGCGACTTCACCGATCATGGTGACAGGTGCCAGGATGGCTGCCCATTTATACTCCCGTACACATTTGAGCAATCGTCTAAGCATAGTTTAGGAATCCTCCTTGTTTTCGGTACAGCGGCAGCTTTTGCCGCTTAAGTTGGTAACTGCCCGATCGAGGAACTGGGAAAACAGTTCTTCTTCCTCGGGAGTGAAGCCGGCAACTACCGCCTGCTCGATTGCCTGAATCTGGTTCAGTACCCGTTCATGGCATTCGTAACCTTTGGGCAGCAGGTAGATCCGTTTGCTCCGGCCGTCATTGGGGTCAGAACGGAATTCGATGAATTCCTTCTGCTCCAGACGTTTCAGCACGCCGGAAATGCTGGGGTGACTCAGCTGGAAAAAATCCTCCAGATCCTTGGGGCAGGGAGGCTCCTTCGCGTTGGCAATGAAGCCGATGAACCGCCCTTGGGAGGCTGTCAGACCCATCTGGGAGGCAGGCTCGTTGAGCATCTGGGAAGAGATCCAGTGGAGCACCCGGAAGCGATGTCCAAAATGTCTCATTTTCCATTCACCTCGTGTAGCAGACTACGCAAATAGGTAGCCTGCTACCTTGATATGTAGCAAGCTACCTATATCCTAGCATAGCCATTTCTAAATTGCAATAGGGTCTGGTAAAATTCCATAAAATTTATACCTTGTTTTTAGAAAAGCATACAAAAGGAAAAGGCTATTGTACAAAACAAAAAAACGGCTGCTTTTTTGGCAGCCGCACTACAGTACGATAGACAGATAAATGATATATGCCCCTAACATGGCCAGTCCCTGGAGCCGGTATGTCCGCTGCCGTAACAGCATGGGAAGCATGGCAAGAAGAATCACGCCGAAGCACATAGGCAGATCCAGCTGCTGCACCATGGCGGAAATCGGAAGCTGCTTCCCGGAAACCAGATTGCACATAGGCAAAATCAGGGTCAGATCGATAATATTGGCCCCGATGATATTTCCAACGGAGAGGCCGGATTCTTTTTTTGCGATGGCGGCAAGGGTAGTCACCAGCTCCGGCAGGCTCGTCCCCACGGCGATCAGGGTCACGGCGATGATCCGTTCCGGCACCCCCAGAGCGGCGGCAATGGCGCTGCCGCTGTCCACCAGAAGCTCAGACCCCACCACAATAGCGGATGCCCCCAGGAAAAAAACAAGGCCCTTTTTCACCAGCTGTTTTTTGTGGGCAGTCGGAGGAATTCCTTCTTTGCCCGGGGCAGTGCGTTTCGCCGATTGCAGATTGCCTGCCATGAAAAGCGTGCACAGGATCAGCAGGGTAAGGCTGCCCCAGAGATTCAGGGAGCCTCGGAGGGTACTGAGCCACAGAGTTGCGGCAGAGGCGATGAGAATGCTGCAGGGCAGCAGATAGTCCTGTCGGGAAACGGCAGTGGGCATAAAGAGGATGCCAAGGGCCAGGATGAGGGCGGTGTTGGCGGTAACGGATCCAACGGCATTGCCGATGGCAATGTCCACCATCCCGTCGACGGCAGCCATGACGGAAACCAGCATTTCCGGCATGGTGGTGGCCAGCGAGACAATGGTGGCACCGATGATAAAAGGGGGGATCCCGAAGGCCCGGGCAATCCAACCGGCGGCATCCACGAAGAGATCTCCACCCTTTACCACCAGTATGACACCCAAAATAAACAGCAGCAGCGTGACAGCGAAATTCATAGGAATCTCCTTCTTCCGGGTTACTACAGTATACCGGGAGAAAGAGAAAATAGACCGGGCAGAAAAAGATGGATTTTTTTCCATATACAATATATAATAGGTTTCGACAAACCCCAAAAAACGAGGATACGATAAAATGAAAGTGCGCAAAGCGGAAATGGCAGATCTCCCTGCCATTCTGGAAGTTTATGCCCGGGCAAGAAAATATATGGCGGAAAACGGCAATCCCACCCAGTGGGGGGACTCCTGGCCCCTGCAGGAGGACCTGGAGGAGGATATCTCCCTGGGCAGGCTCTATGCCATCTGTAAAGAGCAGACCGTGAAAGGGGTATTTTGTTTGATCTTCGGCGAGGATCCCACCTATGCTGTTATTGAGGGCGGCGCATGGATCTCCGATGCACCTTATGCAACCATCCATCGCCTGGCAGGCCAGGGGGGAGGCATTTTTGCTGCCTGCATAGAATATGCCAGAAGTGCTGCCGACCATTTGCGGATCGATACCCATGAAAATAACAAAATCATGCAGTATCTCATCGGAAAGCATGGCTTTACCTACTGCGGCATTATTTATGAGCCGGATACCACTCCGAGACTGGCCTATGAGTGGTGCAGGTGATTTGGAAAAAAACATCAATTTGCCGGAATCCCTCAATCGGAATCTTGGCCAAAATAGTGGGTTGACACCATTCCGGTTTGGAAATAAAATAAAATCAGTATTTCTTTGGATAAATCAGAACAATTTTCAGTATTTTTCGTTTTTTCTTCGTGATAAGGAGGAAACTACTATGAACAGTATTCCTGAGCTGTTTGGCAGCGCGGTATTTAATGAAGAGGCCATGAGCCGCTTTGTGCCGGAAGAGGCAATGGCTGCATGGCATGAGTGTCTGGAAAGCGGAAAGCCTCTGACTCTGGAGGTAGCCAATGAAATTGCCGAGGGTATGAAGAACTGGGCCCTCACCAAGGGTGCTACCCACTATACCCACTGGTTCCAGCCTATGACCGGCATCACTGCCGAGAAGCATGACAGCTTTATCGATCCTGCTGGCAATGGCAAGGTCATTATGGAATTTTCCGGCAAGTCCCTGGTCAAGGGCGAACCCGATGCCTCCAGTTTCCCCTCCGGCGGACTGAGAGCGACCTTTGAGGCCCGCGGCTATACCGCCTGGGACCCCACCGCCTTTGCCTTCGTGAAGGATGGTTCTCTGTACATCCCCACCGTATTCTGCTCCTATTCCGGTGAAGCCCTGGATAAGAAGACTCCTCTGCTCCGTTCCATGGAGGCTGTCAGCGCCCAGGCAGTTCGCATCCTGCGGCTCTTCGGCGACGACCAGACCACCAAGGTCATGCCTCAGGTAGGTCCCGAGCAGGAGTACTTCCTGGTGGACCGGGAGCTGTATGAGAAGCGGGAGGACCTGCGCCTCTGCGGCCGTACCCTCTTCGGTGCCAAGCCCCCCAAAGGCCAGGAGCTGGGCGATCACTATTTCGGTTCCATTAAGCCCAGAGTTGCCGCCTATATGAAGGAACTGGACGAAGAGCTGTGGAAGCTGGGTGTCCTTTCCAAGACCAAGCACAACGAGGCTGCTCCTGCCCAGCATGAAATGGCTCCTATTTATTCCGATGCCAACTCCGCTTGTGACCACAACCAGCTGACCATGGAGATCATGAAGAAGGTGGCTGCCCGTCATGACCTGGTGTGCCTGCTCCATGAGAAGCCCTTTGCCGGTGTCAACGGCTCCGGTAAGCACGATAACTGGTCCCTGGCTACCAATACCGGCAGAAATCTGTTTTCTCCCGGCAGCACGCCCCGGCAGAACGCCCAGTTCCTGCTCTTCCTGGCAGCCTTCCTGAAGGGCGTGGATGAGTACCCGGAGCTGCTGCGCTGCTCCGTTGCCTTCGCCGGCAATGATCACCGCCTGGGCGGTCACGAGGCACCTCCCGCCATTGTATCCGTGTTCCTGGGTTCCGAGCTGGAAGCCATCGTGGATTCCATCATCGAGGAAACACCCTACACCGAGCAGGAGAAGAAATCCCTGCAGATCGGCGTGGATGTGCTGCCCACCATTCCACAGGATACCACCGACCGGAACCGTACCTCTCCCATTGCCTTCACCGGCAACAAGTTTGAGCTGCGTATGCCCGGTGCCAGCCAGTCCATTGCCGGCCCGACTACCGTTCTGAATACCATTATGGCTGAGTCCCTGCGGCAGTTTGCCGATGTGCTGGAAAAGGCGGATGATTTTGATGAAGCTCTGCATGATGTTGTCCGTTCTGCCTTTGTGGATCACAAGCGCATCCTGTTCAACGGCAACGGCTACGACGGCAGCTGGGTCGTGGAAGCAGAAAAGCGGGGACTGCCGAATCTCGTCAGCGCTGCGGATGCCTTCCCGACCTATATGATGCCCAAGAATGTGGCGCTGATGACCGCTCACGGGGTTTATACCGAGGGCGAGATGGGCGCAAGAAACGAAGTCCATATGGAAAAGTACTGCCACATCATCGGCATCGAGGCAGCTACCCTGCTGGATATGGTGCAGCATGGCATTGTGGAGGCGGCTTCTTCCTATTCCGCATCCCTGTGCGATACCATCCTGGCGAAACAGGCCTGCGGCGTCAGCTGCGGCGCGGAGAAGGCTCTGGCTTCTACCATCAGCGAGCTGAACGACAACCACATGGACAAGGCACTGGCTCTGAAGACCGCCGTGGCCACCGTTCCTGCCGGTACTGCCGAGGAAACCATGAAGTACTATCACGATGTGATCTTTGCCGGTATGAATCAGGTGCGTACCATCATTGACCAGCTGGAGAGCCTGGTGGCCTCCGACTACTGGCCCTATCCCACCTATACCGATCTGCTCTTTACCGTGTAATGAGAAAGCCGCCCGTTTGGGCGCCTTTTTTGCGGAACGAAAGAACCCGCCGGTGTTGACCGGACACCAGCGGGTTCTTTCAAGAAAGAGAGGTAAGAGAATGAAAAATGTCGATGGAAAACAGGGCACCGCATGGGTGCGGGAATTGATACCTTTATTATGCCCGATAGTTATTAAATAAAATAGCAGACAATTATTAAATAAGTATGAAGCACATAGAATTCAGTTGGCTGTTTTTGTGCAAAATATCCATTATGAATTTATTGTGAAGGCTCTTGACTTTTCGGAAAAATGCGGTATAGTTTAGAAAAAAGAATTTAGCACTCTCAAGCGGAGAGTGCTAAAAAGGGAGTGAGTGTATGAATTTCAACCGATTTACGCAGAAATCTCTGGAGGCGGTGCAGGCCGCCCAGACCCTTGCCCAGAGCTATCATCATCAGCAGCTGGAGCAGGTGCATCTGTTGGCTGCCCTGCTGCAGCAGGATGGGGGACTGGCACCCCAACTTCTGCGGAAAATGGGCATTACCGTGGAATCTCTGGAGGCTGCCGCCAAGGCAGAGCTGCCGAAGATCCCCTCCGTATCCGGCAGCCGGGAGGCTGACCGCTTCTATATTTCCGGCGCGGTAGACGATACCTTCCGTCAGGCAGAGCAGGAAGCGGAGAATATGAAGGATGATTTCGTTTCCGTGGAGCATCTGCTGCTGGCCTTGGTGGAAACCGCTCAGGGTGCGATAAAGAATCTGTTTTCTACCTATCGAATTACCAAGGAGAATTGCCTGCAGGCTCTGCAGAGCGTCCGGGGTAATCAGCGGGTCACCACCGACAATCCGGAGGGTACCTACGATGCTCTGGAAAAGTACGGCACGGATCTTGTGAAGCGCGCCAGAGAACAGAAGATGGATCCCGTCATCGGCAGAGATGAGGAGATCCGCAATGTGGTTCGGATTCTGTCCCGGAAAACCAAGAATAACCCGGTGCTCATCGGTGAGCCCGGTGTGGGCAAGACCGCCATTGCCGAGGGCCTGGCCCAGCGAATTGTAAAGCAGGAGGTCCCCAGGGGCCTGCAGGATAAGACGATTTTCTCTCTGGATATGGGTGCGCTCATTGCAGGCGCCAAGTACCGGGGCGAATTCGAGGAACGTCTGAAGGCGGTCCTCAATGAGGTGAAGGAATCCGACGGACAGATCATCCTGTTCATCGATGAGCTGCATACCATTGTAGGTGCCGGCAAGACCGACGGTGCCATGGATGCGGGCAACCTGCTCAAGCCCATGCTGGCCCGGGGCGAGCTGCATTGCATCGGTGCTACCACCTTGGACGAATACCGCCAGTATATTGAGAAGGATCCTGCCCTGGAGCGCAGATTCCAGCCGGTTCTGGTGAAGGAACCCTCCGTGGAGGATACCATCGGCATCCTTCGGGGCCTGGAGGAGCGGTACGAGGTCTTCCACGGTGTGAAAATTTCGGATGATGCCATCATTGCCGCGGCAACGCTTTCCAATCGCTATATCACCGATCGTTTCCTGCCGGATAAGGCCATTGACCTCATCGATGAGGCCTGCGCCCAGATCCGAACGGAGATGGATTCCATGCCCGTGGAGCTGGATGCGGTATCCCGGAAGATCATCCAGATGGAGATCGAGGAGGCTGCGCTGAAGCGGGAAGAGGACGAAAATGCCAAGGCCCGTCTTGCGGACCTGCAGAAGGAACTGGCGGAGCACCGGGATCAGTTCAATGCCATGAAGGCCCGGTGGGAAAACGAGAAGAATGCCATCGGAAAGGTGCAGCAGCTTCGGGAAAAGATCGAAGATTTGAACCGCCAGATCGAGGCGGCAGAGCGTGACTATGATCTGGAGAAGGCAGCGGAGCTGAAGTACGGCCGTCTGCCGGAGGCTCAGAAGCAGCTGGCCCAGGAGGAACAGAATGCCCAGACCGCCAAGGAGGATTCTCTCCTGCGGGACCGTGTCACCGAGGAGGAGATCGCCCGGATCGTGGAACGCTGGACAGGCATCCCTGTTTCCCGACTGGTGCAGGGCGAGCGGGAGAAGCTGCTGCATCTGGGCAGCACCCTGCATAAACGGGTTATCGGCCAGGATGAGGCGGTGACTGCCGTGACCGAAGCGATCCAGCGCAGCCGAGCAGGCATCCAGGATCCCAATCGGCCCATCGGATCTTTCCTGTTCCTGGGTCCCACCGGCGTGGGAAAAACCGAGCTGGCCAAGACTCTGGCTCAGGCCCTGTTTGATGATGAGAATAACCTTGTGCGTATCGATATGACGGAATATATGGAGAAATTCTCCGTATCCCGGCTCATCGGAGCGCCTCCCGGATATGTGGGCTATGAGGAGGGCGGTCAGCTGACGGAAGCTGTCCGCAGAAAGCCCTACAGTGTTGTCCTTTTTGATGAGGTGGAAAAAGCCCATCCGGATGTATTCAACATCCTTTTGCAGGTGTTGGATGACGGCCGCATCACCGACAGCCAGGGCAGAACCGTGGACTTTAAAAATACCATTATCATTCTGACCTCCAATCTGGGTTCTGAGTATTTGCTCTCCGGCATCCATGCCGACGGCAGTATCGATGAGGGTGCCAAGGCCCAGGTGGAAGCCCTGCTCCGCCGCAGCTTCCGCCCGGAGTTCCTAAACCGCCTGGATGAAATCGTATTCTATAAGCCCTTGACCCGGGAGAATATGTTCGGCATCATCGATCTGCAGATCGCAAAGCTCAATGGCCGCCTGGCCGAGCAGAAGATCCGCTGCGAGCTGACAGAGCAGGCGAGAAATGCCGTTATCGATGCAGCCTATGATCCCCAGTACGGTGCAAGACCCCTAAGAAGGTATGTGCAGCACACCGTGGAGACCATGCTCTCCCGTAAGATTTTGGAGGGCTCCGTGCTGCCCGGCGACACCGTGACAGTGGACGCGGTGGACGGACAGCTTGTGATGAATGTACAAAAATAACCGGTTTCGGTGAAAGCAAAACACCCCTTTGTTTGTGCAAAACAGAGGGGCGTTTTTGCGTCTGAATAAAGTGGAAATGAATACAGCCGCTGAATATACGAAAATTTTATACGAATATACAGTTATTCCATAATTTTATGCAGAAAAAACGAAAAAATGTGAAAAAATTTGCAATTCCATTATTGACAAACATGTAATGCGGTGATATCATGTGTCACGTCCGATGACCAACGGACAATTTTTTTGCAAGAGGTAATTGAAAATGAAAATGTTTAAGTCTGTTATTTGCGCCGCTCTGGCACTCGTCATGGTGCTGGGCCTGTGCGCTTGCGGCAGCAAGGCTCCCGCAGCCACCACCGCTGCTCCTTCTACTGCAGCTCCCGAGACCACTGCTGCTCCCGAGACTACCGCAGCCCCTGAGACCACCGAGGCTCCCGAGACCACTGAGGCTCCTGCCGGTCCGAGCATGCTGGAGCAGATCAAGGAATCCGGTGTTCTGAGTGTTGCCCTGTCTCCCGACTTTGCTCCCATGGAGTTTGTTGACATCTCCAAGAGCGGCCAGGATCAGTATGTCGGCTTCGACGTGACTCTGGCTAAGTTCATCGCTTCCGAGCTGGGCGTTGAGCTGGAGGTCCAGGCAATGAACTTCGATGCCTGCCAGACCGCTGTTTACACCGGCTTTGTTCCCATGTCCATCTCCGGCTTCAGCTGGACCGAGGATCGTGCAAAGAACTATGAGATGTCCGATGCTTACTACGCAGGCGACAACGAGAGCGAGCAGGTCATTCTGATCCGCGCCGAGGATTCTGAGAAGTATCAGAAGGCTGAGGACTTTGCAGGCCTGGATGTGGGTGCTCAGAATGCTTCCCTGCAGATGGAACTGCTGACCAGCCAGATTCCTGATGCAAAGGCTGTGACCATTGCCGATATCGGCACCGGCGTTCTGGAGCTCAAGAGCGGCAATATCGAGGCTCTGGCGGTTGCCAAGGGCAATGCAGAAGCCATCATGGTCAATAATCCCGAGCTGGTGATCTGCTCCTGGCAGTTTGAGGTTGCTTCCGAGTTCGAGAACAACGTCATCCTGATCCACAAGGGTGAGACCGACCTGCTGGAGGCTGTCAATGCCATCCTGGCAAAGGCTTATTCCGAAGGCCTGTACGGCGGCTGGTACGAAGAGGCTGTGGCTCTGTCCAAGGGCGAGAATGCTCAGGAAGTCTCCATCGACTGATCTGTAAATTACAAGCACCCCGCCATGCGGGGTGCTTGCATTGTACATAGTAAAGGAAGAGAATCATGAAACTTTTTACATTTGAGAACATTGCGTGGCTTCTGGAGAAGTATTGGCAGAAGTTCTTGCTGGATGGTGTTGGTTATACGCTTTCCATGGCAGCCATTACCGTTGTTTTCGGTGCCATCTTTGCATCCATTCTGGCTTTGATCAAAATGTCCAGAGTAGCTCCCCTGCGTTGGGTTTCCACTATTTATATTGAGATCATTCGCGGCACTCCCATGCTGCTGCAGCTGTACTTCTTCTATTTTGCACTGCCGATTCTGATTCCCTTCCTGAAAAAGAAAGAGTATCTCTGCGTGTGTATCGCCTTGATCTGTAATAGTGCTGCCTATCTGTCTGAGGTTATCCGTTCCGGTATTCAGGCAGTGGATGGCGGACAGACCGAAGCTGCTATGAGCCTTGGCTTCAATAAGTTCAAGACCATGTGGTACATTGTGCTGCCCCAGGCCATTAAGAATATTCTGCCGGCCCTGGCAAATGAGTTCATCATGGTCATTAAGGATACCTCTCTGGCATCCACCTTCTTTATTGGTGACCTCATGACCCAGTGTTTGCTTGTGAAGGGTGCAACCTTCCTGTCCATTGAGCCCCTGATCATTGTGGGCGTAATCTACTTCGTGCTGACCTTTACCCTCAGTAAGATCGTCGGTGCTGTTGAAAGGAAAATGAGCCGTGGCTATAAGAGATAACGAAGCATTGCTGCAGATCAAAAATCTGAAAAAGCATTATAATAAGGGCGAGATCAAGGCCCTGGACGGTGTTTCCGTGGATATCAACAAGGGCGACGTGGTGGTTGTCATCGGACCTTCCGGTTCCGGTAAATCTACCTTCCTTCGCAGTCTGAATCTTTTGGAACAGCCCACCGACGGTGAAATCATCTTTGAGGGTGTGGATATCACCAAGAGCAAGGATGCGAGCGGCAAGAAGATCGACCTTCCCAAACACCGCCAGAAGATGGGTATGGTGTTCCAGCACTTTAATCTGTTCCCCCATATGACCCTGCTGGGCAATATGACCATTGCGCCCATCCAGATCAAGGGCATGCCCAAGGAGCAGGCAGAGGCCAGAGCCCGGGAGCTCCTGTCCCGCGTCGGCCTGGGTGACCGTGCCGATGCCTATCCCCTCCAGCTCTCCGGCGGCCAGAAGCAGCGTGTGGCCATCGTCCGCGCTCTGGCAATGGACCCGGATGTGATGCTCTTTGACGAGCCTACCTCCGCTCTGGACCCCGAGATGGTCGGCGAAGTTCTGGATGTTATGAAGGAACTGGCCAGCACCGGTATGACCATGGTGGTGGTGACCCACGAGATGGGCTTCGCCCGGGAAGTGGGCAACCGCGTCCTCTTCATGGATGAGGGCAAGCTGGTAGAGGAAGGTACTCCTGAGCAGATCTTCAACAATCCCCAAAGTCCCCGACTCCAGGACTTCTTAAGCAAGGTGCTGTAATATGGAAAATCTCAAAGCATCCGCTCTGGCGGAGATTGACGCAAAGCAGGATGTCTGCACCGGTGTATCCGATGCCATCTGGGATCATCCCGAGCTTTCGCTGAAGGAATTCTATGCCACGGAGGTTTACTGCAAGGTGCTCCGGGAGCAGGGATTCTCTGTTACCGAGAATCTAGGCGGTATTCAAACCGCTTTCTCCGGTACCTTTGGCTCCGGCAAGCCCGTCATCGGCATTCTGGCAGAGTACGATGCCCTGTCCGGTCTGAGCCAGAAGGAAAATGAAGTAGAAAAGCAGCCTCTCCCCGGCGACGGCGTGGGTCATGGCTGCGGACATAATCTGCTGGGCGGCGGCAGTCTGGCTGCTGCACTGGCAGTTAAGAAGTATCTGGAGCTGTCCGGCAAGTCCGGCACCGTGATCTTCTACGGCTGCCCCGGTGAGGAGGGCTGCGCCGGTAAGACCTTCATGGCCCGGGACGGCATGTTCCGGGATCTGGATGCCGCCATCACCTGGCATCCCGGCGACACCAACGAGATCACCGTCGGCTCCTGCGCCGCATCCATTCAGGTGGAGTATTCCTTCTCCGGCATTGCCGCCCATGCGGCGGGCAATCCCGATATGGGCCGGTCGGCACTGGATGCCGCCGAGCTGATGAATGTGGGTGTCCAGTTCCTCCGGGAGCATATGCCCGCAGGCAGCAGCATCCATTATTCCTTCGCCGATGCCGGCGGCATCTCTCCCAATGTGGTGCAGCCCAAGGCAAAGCTCATCTATATGATCCGGGGCATGACCGTCACCCGGGCAAAGCTTCTCTGGGAGCGGGTCAATAATATCGCCCGGGGCGCTGCCCTGATGACCGATACCACCGTCAGCTGGAACCAGATCGACGGCACCGCCTCCATGGTTTCCAATACCGTGCTGGAGCAGGCCCT
>JAZQQD010000055.1:0-2095 GCA_045628895.1 Faecousia sp. | reverse complement strand
CCATGCAGTAGGTGGGGTGCAGGGGGCTGGTCAGATCCTCCGGCTGGGGCGGAATGATCAGTCCTTTATCCTCCCAGTTGTAAAGATCTCGGGAAGCATAGCAGCGCACGCCCCAATGCCAGACGGTGTTATTTTTGCCGCCGACTGTCTTTTCCTTGTTTTCGCCGTACCAGTAGTACAACTTCTCTCTTTCATCATAAAATACGGAAAAACCATGTGCCTGAATGGGCTTTCCTGCCGTATCCAGCCAGACCTTTCCGGGTTTGATGCTGCTATTCATGGGACAATCTCCTTTCAGATCAATATTAGCCTGCCGCAGTCTCAGCGGTTATAATTCATTTCCGTTGGTTTTGATAATTTCGGCATAATACCTGCCGCTGTCTTTGATCGTCCGCTTCTGGGTCTCGTAATCCACATGAATCAGTCCAAAGCGGGGGCCATAACCTTCACACCACTCGAAATTGTCCATAATAGACCAGTGCTGGTAGCCCAGAACCGGGATTCCCTCGTCGGCTGCCCGCTTCAGATTTCCCACGAAGTCCTTCAGGAACTCCACACGGTCGGGATCGTGGCATTCGCCGTTCTG
This sequence comes from Faecousia sp., assembly GCA_045628895.1. GTDB lineage: Bacteria > Bacillota > Clostridia > Oscillospirales > Oscillospiraceae > Faecousia. The sequence goes on along the minus strand of JAZQQD010000055.1, from coordinate 1,509 downwards.
AACGGTATCAGCGGCGGACATTCCGTTTTCCGTCACCATCACCGGCAGGTGGTAGCGTTCCCAATACTGGCGGACAGTCCAGTAAAGGCAGCGGCCGTCCACGATCCAGCCGAGGCTGGTTTTCTTATGCTCCTGCTTGCCGTAGCCATCCTTATCGAGAATTGTGTTGGAGGGCTGGTACACATTCACACCCACAAAGTCCATGGGCTCCGAAATGATCTTCAGATCCTCGGCGGAAAGCACCCTTTTCAGCATCTTGGAGGCTTTTCCAAGACCGATGGGATCCATGTAGAGTCCATTGGAGCCTTCGCCCACCTGATGCTCGAAGCTATTATAAGCTGCCTTTTTCAGATCCTCGGGGTTTTCGGAATCCGGGATATAAGTAGTAGAGGCCATGGCGATGCCGATGATGGGCTTGGTTTTCGCCCGCTCCCGGATCATTTTTACGCAGCGGCCATGAGCCAGAAGCATATTGCGCAGATGGTGTTTCCGGAAGGAGAATACCTGGTGCTTAAAAGGGGCGTGTCCGCCGGTGACATAGGCCAGCATGATGAAGCACTGGGGCTCGTTGAAGGTCATCCAGTACTGCACCTGATCGCTGAGGGCATCCACCACCGCAGCGGCATATTCCAAATACCATTCCTGAATTTTGTCATTCTTCCAGCCACCCTCGTCCTGTGCCCACTGGGGCAGATCCCAATGATAGAGGGTGCACAGAGGCTCAATGTCATTGGCACGGAGTTCTTTCACAAGATTGATATAAAATTCCAGTCCCTTGGGGTTGATCTTTCCCTTCTCCGGCATGACCCGGCACATGCTGACGGAGAAGCGGTAGCTTTTCAGCCCCAGCTCCTTCATAAGCCGGACATCTTCTTTGTAGCGGTGATAGTGGTCACAGGCAGTATGACAGGTCTCGCCGTTTTTGATATGGGAACCGGCGTTGTCCCAAATACTGGCGCACTTACCGTCCTCGTTCCATGCCCCCTCAACCTGAGCAGCGGCACTGGCAGCACCCCACAGAAAATCCTTAGAAAATGGCATACTCTATTTCTCCCTTTCGTTTTCCGGCTTGGCGAAGATCCGCACCGTCAGTTTGTTTTTATGTCCCTGCAGGACTGCTTTGCAATTTCCTTTGTTTAGGAATGCCAGGGCTTTGCTGTCTGTCGTGACAGTAGGCTTCCAGCCTTGGCCTTCATCCACATTTACAACGTGGATGCGGCAGGGTTCGCCTGTATAATCCGTACCCTCCAGCGTATAGTCGGCACAGAAACGATCCGTTTTCCAGAGCTTACGCCGCTGCACATCGGCAGCTCCCGGCAGAATGGTACCCCGGAACCACTTGCTTTCCGCATTACCCGTAAAGGGTACGGTCATGATGTTGTAAATGCCTTCCTGTTTTATACTGCTGCCCGTCAAGGTTACGCAAATTGTCAGAATTTCCTGGCGGTCATCATCAGAAAGAGCCCGCTGCAGGAATTCATAGCTCAAAAGGGCGGCTTTTTTTCTGCC
>JAZQQD010000054.1:0-6295 GCA_045628895.1 Faecousia sp. | reverse complement strand
GTTGCAAGAACCATGGGCGGCGGTGTCATCGCCTACGGTGCCATTATGGGCGCTTCCCTCATCGGCGGCCTGTTTGAAGGCGTGCTGGGCTTCTTCCTGAAGCCTCTGCGGAAGTTCTTCCCCTCCGTGGTTACCGGTACCGTGGTGCTGTCCATCGGCCTGAGCCTGATTGCCGTGGGTGTCAACTCCTTCGGCGGCGGCAACAATTCCACGGACTTCGGCTCCGTTGAGAATCTGTTCCTGGCTCTGCTGGTTCTGGTGGTGATCCTGGTGCTGAAGCACAGGACCACCGGTTTTCTCAGCTCTTCCTCCATCCTCATCGGCATCATCGTCGGCTATGTGGCCGCCTTCATCATGGGCCTGGTCCTGCCCCACACCGCTGTCAATGCAGAGGGCGTGGAGTACACCAAGTCCTGGGTGCTGAACTGGAGCAAGGTCTCCGCTGCTTCCTGGTTCGCTCTGCCCAAGCTGATGCCCGTGAAGCCCGTCTTTGATATGCGGGCCATTGCTCCTGTCATGATCATGTTCATCGTCACCGCTGTGGAAACCGTGGGTGATATCTCCGGTGTTATCGTGGGCGGCATGGATCGTGAGGCTACCGATAAGGAGCTCTCCGGCGGTGTCATCTGCGACGGCCTGGGTTCCTCCTTCGCAGCTGTCTTCGGTGTCCTGCCCAATACCTCCTTCAGCCAGAACGTGGGTCTGGTCTCCATGACCAAGGTGGTCAACCGTTTTGCTCTGGCCACCGGCGGCATCTTCCTGATCCTCTGCGGTCTGATCCCCAAGCTGGGCGCCATCGTTTCCATCATGCCCCAGTCTGTTCTGGGCGGCGCAGCCGTTATGATGTTCTCCTCCATCGTGGTCAGCGGCATCCAGCTCATCACCCGTGAGCCTCTGACCGCCCGGAATCTGAGCATCGTCTCCGTTGCTCTGGGCCTGGGCTACGGCATCGGTGCCAACACCGCCGTCCTTGCCAAGGCTCCCCAGATGATCAGCCTGATCTTCGGCGGCTCCGGCATCGTTCCTGCTGCCGTGGTTGCCATCCTGCTGAACATCCTGCTGCCGAAAGAAGAGCAGTAAGCATCGCTTACTGCCCTGAAAGGTTTGCAAGATCTTCGGGGGTATCCACATCCCAAAGCTCATATTCGTCCCGAACGGGTACCGTGCGTACCTGTTCGGGATATTTTTTTGCCACGAAATTGCCGCCCTTGCCCTGGGGGAGGGTCAGCAGCTCCGGATAGAACCGGCTGGGGAAGAGCATGGGGGCGCCGGAGGTGTCCCCGAATGCTGCCCGGAGGATGGGGGCGTCTTTCTGATTTCCCAGCATGGCCATGGCGGCAACGGTGTCCTTTTTCACCAGAGGCTGATCCCCCTGGCAGAAGAGGCAGCAGGTGGTGCCTTCCAGAACTTCCATGCCCAACCGGACGGTGTCGCTGCGGTGGGGCAGGGCGTGGAGGATTACGGGAATGTCCCGTTCCCGGCAGTAGTCGGCCACCTCCCGGTGCCGGGTGACTACCACCCGATGGGGAATGTCCTCCGTGGCGGAAAGGGCCCCGGCGATGAGGGGTTTTCCTTTCAAATCCGCCATGAGCTTGTTGCCCCCGAACCGGGTGCCCAGTCCCGAGGCCATAATGATGCAGCCCGCATTTCCGAAGGGGGCATCTAAGTCCAATACAAAGGCATCGTCCCGGTTAAGAAACTGCGTCAGAAAGGGAAGCTCCTGCTTGCGGACTGCGGCAATGATCTGCTTCTGCTCCAGCAGGTTTTCCAGAGCATCGCAGTATTCCGGACAGGAAATTTCCAGAAAACCGATTTCATCGATGAGGATCTGGGGACTGTTGCTCTCGGCGCAGCGCAGGAGAGCGGGAATGCCCAGCTCTGTAAAACCCTTGAGCTCCGGCCGCATCCGACCGGACTGCCCCGGGATCCCGGCATCGAAGGTTCCGATCCGGGTCTGACGGCCGGTGCCGTTTTCCTGCAGAAAGACTCCGGTTCCCGGAATGGCCCAGGTGATGACCCCGGGCAGGAACCCGGGAACCAGCTTCTTCAGCAGGGTGGATTTTCCGGCACCCCGGGTGCCGGTGAGAAAAAGATGCTTTTTACCGCTGCTCCGGAAAGAATTCCAGATAGAGTCGGCGGTTAGCTTCCATGCAGGCGTTTCGGTAGGCTGCATATTTCCGGGTCCACTCCTTTCCTGTTTCTGTCAGTCGGGTACCGCCTCCGGAGCTGCCGCCAACGGTGCGCTCCGTCAGAGGGGTGCCCAGCACTTCCTCGGCCCGATTTAAAATCCGCAGGGCCTTGGTGTAGGCCATGCCCATGGCCTGGGCGGTTTTCCGCAGGGAGCCGGTCTCTTCAATGCCGGCCAGCAGGCGGTAGGGGCCTTCTCCGAAGAATTTTTCTCCGTTATCGTCGACGAGTGTTACCTTGGTGACTGCATCCATGGTCATTCCTCTTTCAGTAAAACGAGTTGGGGTTTACCGCTGCGGGTCGTGCAGCGGTGAATGCTTAAACTGCCGTAGATCCGGGACAGGTGCTTTTCCATGACCTCCGGGGCATCCTCTGCAGGGTGCAGCGTCCCGAAGAGCTGCCCGTCCTGCAGCAGCAGAAGGGTATCGCAGGTGTTGATGGCCAGCTGGGGATCGTGAAGGGTCACAAGAGCTCCGCTTTCCCGCTGGGTCACCCATTGCCGGATCAACTGCAGCATTTTGTACCGACCGGAAAAGTCCAGTGCGCTTTCCGGTTCGTCCAGCAGGAGCAGACCCCGCTCAAGCAGCATGGCCCGGGACAGCAGGCACAGCTGCTTCTGGCCTTCGCTTAAGGTTTGGAAATTCTGGTTTGCCCGGTGGGCAAGACCCACGGAGCGGAGGGCATCCAGCGCAGAGCACCGCATGGCTTTTCCGGGATATTCCAGCAGGCCAAGCTGGGGGTTAAAGCCCATGAGCACCACATCCAGCACGGAGATATCCAGGGTGATGCCGGTGCGCTGGGGGATATAGCGGCTGATCCGGGCCATTTCTTTGGAGGATAGCTTTCTTGCGTCCTGTCCCAGCAGCCGGATCTCTCCTTGGCTGGGGGTAATGGCGCAAACGGCCTTCATGAGGGTGGATTTTCCGCAGCCGTTGATGCCGAGGATTCCGGTGAGAGAACTGCTTTCCACCCGGAAGGAGACTCCCGTAAGGATCTCATCAGTGCCGTATCCGGCGTGCAGGTTGCTTATTTCAAGCAGCGTCATGGGAATTCCTCCTTCCCAGTACCAGAGCCACCAGGGCAGGCGCTCCCAGCAGACTGGTGAAAATGCTGACGGGAAGCTCGGAAGCTGCCACGCTCCGGGCAAGAATATCCGCAAGGCACAGTAGACACCCCCCGGCAAAGCCGCTGAGAACCATGGTTTTGGGACTGTTGTCCCGGAGGATCAGTCTTGCGGTGTGGGGGGCCAGCAGGCCGATGAAGCTGATGAGACCTGTCAGACTGACGATGCAGGAAACGGTGACGGTGGCGGTGACCAGGGTGAGAAGCCGCAGCTTTCCCACGGAGACACCCAGCATCTTTGCTTCCCCCTCGTCCATGGCAAGGAGCAGCAGCTGCCGGTGGAGCAGCAGCAGGGCAGCCACTCCCAGCATACTCAGCAGCAGGTTTCCCCAGACGGGCTTTGCACCGACATCGCTGAGACTGCCCATGATCCAGTATTCGATGGAGGCCAGCTCCCGTTCCGGGTCGGCGGTGAGCTTCATGCACATGAGGGCCGTCTGGGCCAGAGCGTGGACGGCAATGCCCGCCAGCACGATGGTGCTCTTTCGGCTGCTGCGATCCAGGGAGGCGAAGATCATGGCGGCACCCACTGCCAGCAGGGAACCCACAAAGGCCGATAAGGTTACGGCAAAAGCGGAGGAAAAGAAGAGAATGCCCGCTGCCGCGCCGGCGCTGGCACCGGAGGACACACCGATGATGTCCGGGGAGGCCAGGGAATTGCGGAATACCGACTGGAAGGCAAAGCCCGAGATGCCCAGGGCAAAGCCGCCCAGAGCGGCGGTGAGGGTCCGGGTCAGCCGCAGGGTGAGAAATACCCGCCTTTGCAGGTCATCCCCGGCCAGCAGGAGCCGTAAGGACAGGGGATATTTTCCGATAAAAAGACTCGCCAGTGCCAGAGCGGTCAGGATGACCGCTCCGAAGCTGACGGAATACTTACGCCAGGGTGAAGCCATAGAACTGCTCATAGAAGGCATTCGCGGCAGCGGAGGCTTCCTCGGGGGTGATGGTGTCCGGGTGGAGGACGGAGGCCAGCCACAGGGAACCCAGAATGCCGCTGGGGATGGGGCTGTCCCATGCTTCCACATCTCCAGGTACATGGAATACATTGCCGTTTACGACAGCACGGCAATCTGCAAGATTTGCGTCTGTCAGCACATCTTCCACGGTGTAGGTGGCATCAGAGGCCAGAATGATGTATTCGGGATCCCAGGCCAGCAGCTGCTCATAGCTGATCTCTGCCCAGTACGTGTCGGTGAGCTCGGCAGCCGCATTGATGCCGCCTGCCTGGTCGATCATGCCGGACTGGTACATATTGGCGCCGGCGGTGGACAGCAGACTGGAGTTGCCGCCCAGATACACGGTGGGTGCTTCCCCGGTGATGCCGGCAAGCACATCCTCCTGCTCCTGCAGGAAGGCGTAAAGGGCCTGGGCAGCTTCCCGGGCGCCGGCGGCCTGGGCAATGAGATCCACCATGGAAAGCAGCAGCTCCTGGGATTCGGGATTCACCAGCAGCACGGGAATGCCCAGAGCCTCCAGGCTCTCGGCGGCGCTCTTCAGCTTCAGGGGCAGGACAACCAGATCCGGCTCCAGAGCAATGCAGCCTTCCAGATCAAATTCCTTGGCGGTGCCCACGTTGGGCAGGTCGATGAGTTTGGGAGCGCTGAGCTTATAGATGGCGCGCTTGTCCGCCTTGGCTTCGATGCCCACCAGGCAATCCTTCAGACCCAGGGCGAGCATGGCGCTGGTGGAGATATAGTAGCCGCTGACGATCCTGGCAGGTTCGGCAGGGATGGTGACTTCCCGGCCGGCATGGTCGGTGAGGGTCACGGGGTAGGCAGGACTTTCGGTGGGAGCTTCGGTTTCCGCAGGCTCAGTCTCCACAGGAGCGGGCTCGGTGGGAGCGGCGGTGGGAGCAGCCGTGGGGGCAGGACTAGCCTTGCCGCAGGCAGCGAAGGACAGCAGCATGGCAAAAATCAGAAGGAGGGAAATCAGCTTTTTCATTGGGGACTCCTTTTTCGTTGTAGTTTTGAAAATACAACGGCATTGTAACATTTCTTCTTCCCAAAAGCAACAAGAAATGCTATACTATGCTTAGAAATCTGTCACTTTCGAGGAAAAAAGGAGAAAGTCAATGATTACCTTTTCAAATTATGTGCGGGCGCAGAGTCTGGAGGAAGCCTGGCAGCTGAACCAGAAGCGCCGCAACCGCATTGTTGGCGGTATGCTCTGGATGAAGATGGGCAAGGGCTCCCTTTCTACGGCCATCGACCTGTGTGATCTGGGTCTGGACGGCATCGAGGAGACCGAGGAAGGCTTTACCCTGGGTGCTATGGTGACCCTGCGGCAGATGGAGCAGCATCCCGGCCTTGCAAAGTATACCTGCGGTGCCATGGCCAAGGCCGTGCAGGATATCGTGGGCGTGCAGTTTCGCAACCTGGCAACGGTGGGCGGCAGCCTTTGGGGTCGGTACGGCTTTTCCGATGTGCTGACGGTGCTCATGGCCATGGATACCTATGTGGAGCTGTACAAGGGCGGCATCATTCCCCTGGAGCAGTTTGCTGCCATGAAATATGACCGGGATATCATTGTGCGGGTCATCATCCGCAAGACCCCCGGCAAGTTTACCTATCAGGCCATGCGCATCCAGCGTACGGATTTCCCGGTGCTCAACTGCGCTGTTTCTCAGGTGGACGGGCAGTTCCGGGCAGTCATCGGCGCCAGACCCGGCAAGGCCAAGCTCTTCCGGGATGAGAAGGGCCTACTGAGCGGCGGCATTACCGAGGCTTCCGCCGCAGCTTTTGCCGATTATGTGGCATCCGTGGTTCCCACGGAGAGCAATCTTCGGGGCAGCGCTGCCTACCGCACACATCTTGCGCGGGTCCTTGTGAACCGCAGTCTGACGGAATTGGGAGGAATGCAGTGATGGAAGTGAAGCTGACACTCAACGGCAGGCAGATTACGGATCATGTGGATGCCGACCTGCTGCTCATCGATTTTCTCCGGGACCATAACTGCCTCAGCGTGAAGCGGGGCTGCGAGACCGCCA
>JAZQQD010000053.1:0-60318 GCA_045628895.1 Faecousia sp. | reverse complement strand
CTTCTTTCTTTCCTTCATTCTGGGGTCGCGGGTCAGGAAACCAGCGGACTTCAGAGCGGGACGGTACTCGGGGTTCAGGGTCAGCAGGGCACGGGAGATGCCATGACGGATAGCGCCATCCTGACCGGAAACGCCGCCGCCTGCCACGGTGACAACGATGTCAACCTTGCCCAGGGTCTCGGTGGAAGCCAGAGGCTGACGGACGATCAGCTTCAGGGTATCCAGACCAAAATAATCGTCGATGTCACGGCCATTGATGATGATGGAGCCGGTGCCATTCTCGTACACGCGAACACGAGCGACGGAGGACTTCCGACGGCCGGTGCCGTAGTAATACTTCTTCTTGCTCTCGTACATTTTCGTTTACCTCCAATTAGTCCAGGGTCCAGGCTTCGGGCTTCTGAGCAGCATGGGGATGCTCGGCACCCTTGTACAGATGCAGGCGGGTCAGGCAGTTACGGCCCAGAGAGTTCTTGGGCAGCATACCCTTAACAGCCAGCTCAACAGCATAGTCGGAACGGTTTTCCATCATGATGCGAGCCTTGGTGGCCTTCAGACCGCCGATCCAGCCGGAAACGCGGTAGTAGGTCTTCTGCTCAGCCTTGTTGCCGGTCAGAATAGCCTTGTCGGTGTTGATGATGATGACGTAGTCACCGCAGTCAACGTTGGGGGTGAAGTCAACCTTGTGCTTGCCGCGCAGCAGGTTAGCAGCGACCACAGCGGTACGGCCCAGGGGCTTGCCGGCTGCATCGAGAACGTACCACTTGCGCTGTACGGTCTCCTTCTTAGCCATAGTAGTGGACATATTGATTCCTCCGAAAATAGGTTTAAAATTTTTTGACATTTGCGTACCAAAGCGGTACAATATCTTCAAAACATTGGCATTTTAGCATGGCAAATTTCAAATGTCAACACTATTTTTGAGAATTTTTGCGAAATAAAACGCAAACTCTTAAATTCTCTCAAATACTCTCAAATGCTCTTAAATGCTCGCGTTCTATTTACTTATTTTATAGGAGATTTTCCATGATTCAGAAACTTACAGGTATGGTTCGCCGCTGTGTGGAAGACTATCATATGATTTCCCCGGGGGATAAAATTGCCGTTGGCGTCTCCGGAGGAAAGGACAGCCTTGTGCTTCTGCAGCTTCTTTCGGAACTGCGCAAATACCCGGATTGCCCCTTTGAACTTACTGCGGTTACCATCGACATGGGACTTGGTATGGATTACAGCGGGGTTGAAAAGTTCTGTGAAGAGATAAATGTTCCATTCCATAAGGTGACAACGGAGATCGGTCCCATCATTTTTGACTACCGCAAGGAAAAGAATCCCTGCTCTATGTGCTCCAAAATGCGACGTGGGGCACTGAATCAGGCTATTCTGGATTTGGGCTACAGCAAGCTTGCCCTGGGACACCATTATGATGATGCAGTGGAAACCTTTATGATGTCTCTGGTTTATGAAGGTCGGATCAGCTGCTTCCAGCCTGTGACGAATCTGGATCGCACCGGTGTCATTCAAATTCGGCCCATGCTGTATATCCATGAGAAGACTGTGGATCATTTCGCAAAAACTCAGAATCTTCCTGTGCTTGCAAACCGGTGCCCGGTGGATAAGCATACCAAACGGGAAGAGATCAAGGATCTGGTATATCGTCTTAGCGCAGATTATCCGGATCTGAAGGAACGCATCTTCGGTGCAATGCAGAGACTCCCTCTGCCGGAATGGGAGCCCAAGGGAAGATATAAGCGGCCGAAGGATACGGTATAATCTCCTTTTGATGGGAAATACTGTAAACCATGGAGGGATGAACATGGTGAAAGGTATTTCCAAACAGGTGATCGTTGTCCACAGCCCGGATCCCAAACTGTTCGAGCAGGCAATCTTTATTCTTCGTGAAGATGCCGTGAAAGAAGGAATTTCCCAGGAAGCACTGTTGAAGGAGGCTCAAAAGGCTACCCTCTCACCGCCTCAGAAGCGGCTGCAGAAGGTGAGTGCCTATATTGTGAGTGCTATGGGCGGTGCAATGGTAACGGCGATTGTGTGGCTTGTTAGCATCCTGTAGCTTGCGAAAGAGGGAATCCTGTGGTATAATCCTGCGGAATGCAGGAGGGTGAATATGAGATTAGGAAATGTAGAAATAGAGAATCCTACGATCCTTGCGCCTATGGCCGGCGTCACGGATTGGGCATTTCGGAATATCTGCACGGAGCAGGGGGCCAATATCACCGTTACGGAGATGGTTTCTTCCCGGGCATTGGTATATCATGATAAAAAAAGTGCTGCCCTTCTGAAAAAGACAGTCAGAGGACTGTGCGGTGCTCAGATTTTCGGCAATGATCCTGCCATTATGGCGGAAGCGGCCGTGCTTGCTCTGGAGATTTCCGGATGTGACTTTCTGGATATCAATATGGGATGTCCCATGCCGAAGATTGCCAATTCCGGTGACGGTTCCGGTTTGATGCGCACACCGGAGCTGGCAGGGGAGATCGTAAAAGCCGTAAAGGCAGCGGTTGCTGTTCCGGTGACGGTGAAATGCCGTCTGGGCTGGGACAAGGGCTCGATCAATGTGCTGGATTTTACAAAGAGGATGGAGGACTGCGGTGCCGATATGGTTACCGTCCATGGCAGAACCCGGAGTATGCTTTATACCGGAAGTGCAGACTGGGATATCATCGCAAAGGTGAAAAACAATCTGCACATTCCCGTTATTGCCAACGGGGATGTTATGGATGGAGTGAGCGCCAGAAACTGCCTGCGTCGAAGCGGGGCCGACGGCATCATGATCGGAAGAGGAAGCTTTGGAGATCCCTGGCTTTTTGCCGAAGTGAATGCCATGTATCGGGACGAAGAATTTGGTAGACCGATTCTTCGGGATCGGGTGGCGACCGCAGTACGGCAGTTTGAGATGGCAAAGGAAGATAAAGGCGAGCATATAGCCTGCCTGGAGGCAAGAAAACATTTTGCCTGGTATCTCCGGGGCGTTTCCCACAGTGGATATTATAAGACCCAGATTTCTGCTATTTCTGCAATGGAGGATATTTATCGGATTGCAGAGGGAATTTGCCGGGATCTGAAATAATATGTATGATTTGGACGCTGCTCCATATCCTAAAGTCGAGGTGAGGATATGGGGCGGCGATTTTTGCTTTTGATTTTTGCGGCGTGTGTACTTGCGTTTCCGGCATCTGCCGAGCCCATCCGCTGGGTGGATTTCTCTGTGGATTATGAGAGCTTAAAATATGCGATGGACACGGATATCCGGACCTTTGATGAGGATGTGCATATTTCCTGGATCGATATTCTCTCTCTGGCAGCCTGCCGCACAGGAGGGAAATGCCCGCTTTCCTCTGTAAAGAAAGCTGCATCGGATTTAAAAAGCGGAAAAGCAATTTCAGAGCTTCTGGGCGATCTGAATAAGTATTACTCTTATTATCATGAGGCCTATATGGCCGCATTGGGTGGTCTCATCGGTACCTATCAGATTCAAATGGAGAAAGGCTGGGTTCCGACCTACGGGCTGAAGGCTTTCTCGCCGATTGCAGCCGGCTATGGGTACAGCCACTGTTCGGATTTTGGTATGAGCCGCAGCTTTGGCTTTCAGCGAAAGCACCTGGGCAACGACCTTATGGGCGGCTTGGGAACCCCCATTGTGGCGGTGGAAGGCGGCGTTGTGGAAGCCATGGGGTGGAATCGCTATGGAGGGTGGCGCGTTGGTATTCGTTCGAGTGATAACAAACGATACTATTATTATGCCCATCTGCAGAAGGATCACCCCTTTGCTGATGGTTTGCAGGTTGGTGATATCGTTCAGCCCGGAGATCTCATCGGATTTATGGGAAGAACCGGATATTCGGACAAGGAAAATACCAATAATATTGAAACGGTGCATCTGCATTTCGGTATGGAACTCATTTTTGACGAGAGCCAAAAGGAGTGCAACAGCGAGATCTGGATTGATGTCTATGATATCGTCCGTCTCCTTTCTTCCCACAGGGCAAGCTATCAAAAAGAGAACGGAGCCTGGAAACGGGTGTATCCCTTTGAAGATCTGGATATCCAGGAACTGAAAATACCCGGGTGAATCTCACCCGGGTATCATACTAATTTGCCAGCCTTCTGCATGCAGAAGCAAGGGCGCTGAGGGTAGAGCAGGAGATCATAGTGCAGAGGGAAGAAAATGCCTGAACACTGTGAAGATACTGCCATTTTCCTTCCGGAATGGGATTCAGCCAGATCACTTTTCCGGCAAGTCTTTTGGATTCCTTCAGGGCGGCAATGGCTCTCGGCTGATCCACAGTTTTGCTGTCGGATAAGATCAGCAGGGTAGTGGCATCATTTAAAGCAGCAGGCCTCATGGCGCACAGCGCATCGAGAGCGGAACCCAGGTCGGTACCTTTGCCGTATACGCCCAGTTCCTTTACATAATTGCGGAAAAGATCCATATTTTGCAGGCTGAAAGGGTCTGCTTCATATAAATCTTCCGAAAAAAGGAATACTCGGGAACTCTCGGAAACCTGGTTCAGTGACTGGATAAACCGCAGGGCAAATTCCGAAAACTGCACCATGGAACCGGAAACATCGCAAAGCAGGACCAGGTGCTTTTTCCGCTGCCGTTTTTTCTTATATTTCAGACGATAGAAACTTCCTCCGGTCTCCAAACCCTTTCGAATGGTACGGCGGAAATCCAGCTTTCCGGAATGTCCGCGGTTCTTTTTCTTTGCAGATAATTCGCCGTTAATCTGTTGGGAGATAGTTTGAATCATGGAAATTGCCTTGGGGATTTCCCGGTCCTGAAATTGGGAGATATCCCGATACATAAGTCCGATTTCCGGGTCCAATGCAGCAGCGCCAATGCCGGCATCTTCCATGGCGAGTTGCTGTTCCAGAATCGACTTCGCGAACACAGAGTGGATAAAGTTGGCATAGAGTTCTGGAGATCTTGCGGCGGTGTTCTGATAACGCTGCATAAAATCCCGGAGCCGTTTCCGGTTCTCCTCGGACATTGCCGCATAGGCTTCCTTTTGCTCTTCGGTAAAATCCATGGGCGTACCGTTGAGGTTCAGATCCCGCTCGGCATCTGCTCTTGCCTGCGCCATTTCCTGCTCTTTTTCCATGGCTTCCTGAGCCTGCTTCCGCATTTGCTCTTCGGAGATAAAGAATCCGTCAAATACTTGGTCGAACGCAGCTTGCTCTTCCCGGGATTTGGCAAATACTGTCCGCAAGGCGGTTTTTACCTGTTTGCGATCCTCCATACCCAGGCCGATCAGAATCTGGGCAGCATCAGCCGTTTCCTGGGGGCCGATTGCAAATCCGTTGAGTCGGAGCATTCTGGAAAAGTAGGATAGCTTTTCCAGATAGACCTGAGGATCATCCATAATGATGTCCCTCGCAATGTCCGCAGTGATGTGCATCCTCCTGGCAGATCAGTTCCTCGGCAATGGAGAGGTCCTCGTTGTTTTTCAGCACAAAACCTGCGGTGGTACGCAGTGCATCGGGGGTCAGTTCCCGAATTCCCATGGCATCCAGCGCAGCAGCCCAGTCAAGAGATTCGGCAATAGAGGGCTTTTTCAGGATTGCCTCACTGGCGCGAAGCTTCTGGACCGCCAGTGCGACTTGCGCACACAGCCGATCATCCACATGAGGCAGCTTCAGCCGCAGGATATTCAATTCTTTTTCCATATCCGGATACTGGATATACAGGTAAGCACAGCGACGGCGCAGAGCCTCAGAAAGGGGACGGGCGCGGTTGGAGGTAAGCACCACAAAAGGTATGGATTTTGCCTTTACGGTACCGATCTCCGGAATAGAAACCTGCATTTCGGAGAGAAGCTCCAAAAGAAATGCTTCGAATTCCTCATCGGCTTTATCAATTTCATCGATCAGAAGAACCACAGGCTTTTCCGAGCGAATGGATTTCAGCAGGGGACGTTCCAGCAGATAGTCATCGCTGAAAAGGGTTTTGGTGATCTCTTCACGGTTACTGGACGCCATATTTACCTGAATGGCAAGAAGCTGCTTCTGGTAATTCCACTCATACAGGGCCTTGCTTTCATCCAGACCTTCGTAGCATTGCAGCCGCACCAGATCCCGATCCAGGGCAGATGCCATGACCTTTGCAATCTCTGTTTTACCGACACCGGCAGCGCCTTCAATCAGAAGCGGTCTGCCCAATTGCAGAGCAACGGCCAGTGTAGTTGCAAGAGTATCATCATATACATAATGGGCTTCATCCATTTTTTGCTTCAGTTCATCGATATTCATTATTGCACAGCCTTTCTATTTTATAGTATCAGTATAACAGTTTTCTGCCTTTTTCGCAATCAAAACATATGGAATATGAAGGGAGGAGTTGACTTTTGTTTGCCTATGGAATACACTAATATCAGCGAATGATAACTCTTTTCTGTGGGAAAATCATTTTTGAAAGAAACGGAGAGACATAACCATGTATTATGACGGTAAAATCTACATTGCCAAGAATGGCAATGAGCCCATGTACCTTCTTCCCAACAAGGCCAATCGCCATGGCCTGATTGCCGGTGCAACCGGTACCGGTAAGACTGTAACTTTGAAGGTTCTGGCAGAATCCTTCAGTGACGCAGGCGTTCCCGTATTCCTGGCGGATGTAAAGGGTGACCTGGCCGGAATGTGCAGACCCGGTGTCCCTTCTGCCAATATGCAGGAACGAATTGAAAGATTCGGTCTGGCGGAAACCGGTTTCAACTATAAGTCTTATCCTGTTTCTTTCTGGGATATCTACGGTCAGAACGGACTGCCTCTGCGGACTACCATTTCCGAGATGGGCCCCATGCTGCTGGCAAAGCTGCTGGAACTGACCCCCACACAGGAGGATATTCTGAATATTGTTTTCCGTATTGCCGATGATGAGAACCTGCTGCTCATTGACAGCAAGGACCTTCGTGCTATGCTGGCATACGTGGCAGAGAATGCCAAGGATTACAGCGATACATACGGCAACATCAATAAGACCAGCTTGAATGTTATCCAGAGAGGTATGGCAGCACTGGAGAGCCAGGGGGCTGATATCTTCTTCGGTGAACCCGCTCTGAATATCCGGGATTGGCTTCGCCAGGATAATACCGGCAGAGGTTTTATCAATATTCTGGATTCCCAGAGCCTCATTAACCATCCTAAGATGTACGCCACCTTCCTGCTGTGGCTGCTCTCCGAGCTGTTTGAGATCATGCCCGAAGTGGGTGACCAGGAGCTGCCCCGGTTGATCTTCTTCTTTGATGAGGCACATCTGCTGTTCTCCGACGCTCCTAAGGCATTGGTTCAGAAGATCGAGCAGGTTGTTAAGCTGATCCGTTCCAAGGGTGTTGGTGTTTACTTTATCACTCAGAATCCTAAGGATATTCCCGACGGTGTTCTGAGCCAGCTGGGCAATAAGATCCAGCATGCCCTGCATGCCTATACTCCCGCAGACCAGAAGGGTCTGAAGGCTGCTGCCGATTCCTTCCGGGTCAATCCCGCATTTAAGACCATCGATGTGCTGCAGGAACTGGGCACCGGCGAAGCATTGGTTTCCTTCCTGCAGGAGGACGGCACTCCCGGCATGGTGGAGCAGGCAAAGATTCTGCCACCCCAGAGTCAGATGGGCCCCATTGATGACAGTATCCGCAGTCAGGAAGTAAGCGGCAGTGTGCTGTACTTTCAGTATGGCACTATGGTGGATCGGGATTCTGCTTACGAATTCCTGCAGAGAATGCGCTCCCAGAAGGCTGCCCGGGATGAGCAGCTTGCCCAGGAAGAAGCACAGCGCAAGCAGGAAGAGAAGGAGCAGGCTGCCGCAGAAAAGGCTGCCGAAAAAGAGCGTATCGCTGCAGAGAAAGCAGCAGAGAAGGAACGGATCGCTGCAGAGAAGGCTGCTGAGAAGGAGCGCATTGCAGCAGAGAAGGCAGAAGAAAAGGAAAAGGCTGCCGCAAAGAAGCGCACAAAGAATGCCATTGGCAATGTGGCAAAGTCTGCCGGCAGCACCGTTGGCCGTGAACTGGGCAAGACCCTGGGCCAGAGTGTAGGCGGCAAATTCGGCAAGACCCTGGGCGGAAACCTGGGTGCCAGTATTGGCAGAGGTTTGTTTGGCAATCTGTTTGGTAAATAAAAGTTCAGCGCACCTGGTTTCAGGTGCGCTGTTTTTATTTATAGGCTTCGCCGCCGTAGAGGTGGCTGGTAACTACAGAGAAATGGAATACCGGGCGATCTACCTTCAGAATACGCATGGGCATATGAGGCAGATTTGCCGGGACAAAAATCAAAGTGGATTTGGTGAGCAGATGTTTTTCTCCATTGATGGATACTTCAATTTCTGCTCCGAGATCGTAGGGATTTTCGGGATCGCTACTGAAGAAACCGATGAGCTCATCGGAATCGTGGCTGTGCTCATCAAAAATGGGATCTCTTTCCGGTACGCTTTTATACCAGGCGGTGTTCATCTGGAATGCGCCGGGAACATTGTTTCCGTCAATCCACAGAATGCGTTTGGCGAATCGGTTGTACATTTCCTGAAATTCCGGGGTACCGGTGCTGGGGGCATTCAGTTCCTGCACGATGTAATGATCGTATTTTCTTTTCTGTTCCATGGGAAAACCTCCTTGTTTTTGATGATTTTATCATATCGGAATCAGCAGAAAAAAGCAATCCCGAACTCTATGTTTCGTAGACCTTCAGACTCTTGACGACCGGAAGCGGCTATTCTATACTATAGAAAAAAGAGGGGAGAGACCAATATGTGTACCAGCATTGTATCCAATCGAAAAAAGACGATCATCGGCTGGAATCTCGATATTCTGGATATGCAATACCGGGTTGTCGCAGAGGATGATAAAGTGTATATTGCAATTTTAGATGAAAAGGAAGGCTGGCTGCCGCTTTTCGGCGCAAATTCCCGGGGAGACTTCGTGGCAATGCCAACCTGCTGGCCTTTTGATGCAAGAAGTGACGGAAAAAGTTCGGATGTACCCAATGTGATCAATCTGGACATTGATCTTCTTCTGGGCAAGAAATCCTTTGCGGAAATCAAAGACCTGACGGAAAGAGGAAATGTTTGCAGCGTAACCGGTGTCACCTTTATGTCTCAGCTATCGGATGTAAACGGAAATGTGCTGCAGATTATACCGGGGCAGGGGGCAATCTATAAGGAAAAACCGCAATACAGTATCCTGACAAATTTTTCTCCGTTCAAGGGCGATTCGGAAATCCATCCCTGGATGGGGCGGGACCGATATCAGAAAGCGGAGGAAATGCTGAAAGCAGCAAATGAGGATTTTGGTGTAGCAGAATGCTTTGAAGTGCTGAAAAAAACGGCGCAGACGGCGTGCCCTACTGTGGTTTCCATGGTGTTTGATGTGGGAGAGAACGAAGTTACCTGGTGTGAAAACCGAAATTGGGATAACATTTGCAAGAAAAAACTGAGATAAAAAATAACCCCGAAGAAGGGAATCCCTTCTTCGGGGCTGTGTTTTAGAAATGAATATCCTCTGTCCAGTCTTCTTCACTGTAGGAAAGATCTGCGTCGCCGGCATACATACTGCCGTCATACAGCGCCAGATACTGCTCCTCCCATGCCGGCTCATCTTCACCGGAGAAGGGGGTGGTTTCAAACAGACTGCCGAGTCTCTTCACGGGTGCCCACCAGTTGGTGCTATCCCGCTCAGCAGGGGGAACGTCCCTGCGGCGCTTGGAAATCAGGTAACCGTGAGAGGACAGATAGGCAGCCATGGTTTGCATATCCTCCTGGAAACGGTTGCCTGCATATTCAAAGGTCATGAAAACAAGACCGTTTAAACCGAAATACTGCTGATTGCGCACGCCGCATGCCCACAGCATTTTCTTACATTCTTCATCAGGGTGAAGTGCGCTGTTAAAAAAAGCTTCTCTCTGCTCCGGAACGATGTACATGATTTCTGCGACTCTTCTCATGGTGAATCCTCCCAAATGGTTATATATGGTAATACCATATATAGAGAATATCACAAATGATTCGCTAAATCAACTGTTATTTTTGTTTATTATTATCTGATAAACAGAAGTGTTCCAGTATAATAAAATAATGATTGACGATTTCTCTCCAAAGCTGTAGCATAGTAGTATTCAGAACAAAGGGGGAGAGAACGTATGAAGGCGCATATTTATGCTCATAAGCATTTCCCGCTAGGAAAGGTCGACAGCAGACTGTACGGATCCTTTTTGGAACATCTTGGCCGAGCGATCTATGGGGGTATCTATGAACCCAATCATCCGACTGCGGACGATATGGGCTTCCGTAAGGATGTTTTGGAGCTTGTGCGTGAATTGAAGGTGCCTATTGTGCGCTATCCCGGCGGAAATTTTGTATCCGGATATCACTGGGAAGACGGAACAGGTGAGAGGAGCAAGCGCCCCAGGAGAATGGAGCTAGCTTGGTCTACCATTGAGACCAATGAAATCGGCATCGATGAATTCCAGGAATGGGCAAAACGTGCCGGTGCGGAAATCATGATGGCGGTAAATCTGGGAACACGTGGGGCAGAGGACGCCCGGAATCTGGTGGAATACTGCAATTTCCCCGGAGGAACAAAATACAGCGATCTGCGCCGCAGCAACGGATTTGAGAAGCCATTTGCAATCCACAACTGGTGCCTGGGCAATGAAATGGATGGCCCCTGGCAGATTGGCCATAAAACTGCGGAAGAATACGGAAGGCTTGCAGCAGAAACCGGAAAGATCATGAAATGGGTGGATCCCTCTATTGAACTGACGGTTTGTGGCAGTTCCAATTCCGAGATGCCGGAATTTCTGTCCTGGGAAGAGACAGTACTGGAGCATACCTATGATGTTGTGGACTATATCTCGCTGCATAACTATTATGGCAACCGGGAAAATGATACCATGGCATATCTGGCTTGTTCTCAGGATATGGACAGATTTATCAGCAATGTCGCTGCAGTTTGCGACGTTGTCAAAACGAAAAAGCACAGCGCTAAGACCATGTATCTTTCTTTTGACGAGTGGAATGTATGGTTCCATTCCAATGAACAGGATAAAAAGATTGAAAAATGGACCATTGCACCACCTCAGCTGGAGGATATTTATAATTTTGAGGATGCCTTGGTGGTTGGCTGCCTGTTGATTACCATGCTGCGTCATGCGGATCGGGTAAAAATGGCCTGTCTTGCGCAGCTTGTCAATGTGATCGCGCCGATCATGACGGAAAACGGCGGCAGAGCCTGGGTCCAGACGATTTTTTATCCCTTCCTGCATGCTTCCCGTTTTGCAAGAGGTACGGTATTGCAGACTGCCGTAGAGGCTCCCTGCTATGATGCAGGGAAATATGGAAATACGCCTTATGTCACATCTGTGGTGACTGTGGATGAGGAGAACCGTGAGATCACATTGCTGGCTGTCAATCGTTCCCTTAACGAAGATGCCGAAGTGGAGATGGATTTTACCGGATTTAAAAACCCGGAGAAGATCGGCCATATTGTGCTCAGCTGTGATGATTTAAAAGCCTGCAACACGGCGGATCATCCGGACGCAGTAGTTCCTGCGGAGCTTCCATGCACCCCCAATACAGTACTTCCCAAGCATAGCTGGAATGTTGTGCGTTACCGTTATGAGGACTAAAGGAAGAGTGACAAAACTGCTGCGAATTTAGTAATAATAACAGGAAGCGAAAACATTCATGAACAAAAACGAAGAATACCATAGCCAATTTAAGATATCCATTTTAAATCTTCTCGGGGAGATGCCAAACTTTTTTGCATTGCTATTTTCTGCAATCAGCACCAGAGCTGTGCTGGTGTTTGTGGATCTGATCGATACCAGCAGTAATGTCCTGAGAAATTTACTTGTAGTGTTTATTTCCCGAAAACTGCGGAAAGATCTTCGATTCGAGTATAATTACGGCATTGGAAAAATCGAAGCGCTCTCTTCTCTGATCTGTGACTTTATTCTTACGCTTTCCCTGACGGTAATGCTGGGATTTGCGGTAATGGATTTGATCAATCCGAGACCGGCAGGAGATTTCCTGCTGTTTGTCGTACTGGTCAAAATCGTGAATATTTGCGGGGATCTTCTGATCTTTGTCAAGCAGAAGCGGCTTTGCAGCGTATCGGACAGTCTGGTTATGAAATCCTCCTATTCGGTGGCGCTGAAAAACCTGACATTTGATATGACCTCTTTTTCTGCCCTTGTTCTTATGGCGATCTTTGGGGACAAGAAACTGTTCTGGTATCTTTCTCCGGTGGTTTCTGTGCTGCTGGGCGGCTATCTGCTGGCCAATACCATTATGCGGCTTAGTGAGACCATTAATGTTATGCTGGATAAATCGGCGGATATCGGCGTACAGCGTGCCATTTTTGATACTTTGCAGGATCTTTCCCTGCAATACCATGGGATTACCGGAGTTCAGACCCGCGTCAGCGGCGGTATCATTATTGTGGATCTAAACCTTTCCTTCCGGCCGGAAACGACCTATGAGGAGATGAAAAAACTTGTGGATCTTTTTGCCGGAGAACTGTCCAAGAAGGTCCCGAACTGTGAGGTTACTTTACGGATCGGTGGGGAAAAGATTTCGGAATCCTGAGGCTTTTATGAGACAAAAAAAGAAAGCGCACACTCTTTGTGTGCGCTTTCTACGTTATTTTCCAAGCTTTTTTCGCAGCATGGAAACATCCGGGCGTTTTCCCGTAAAATATTCGATGGACAAAACAGCCTGGTACAGCATCATTCCGTGACCGTTGTATACATTTTTGCATCCGGCACGAAGGGCTTGCTGCATCATAACGGTCTGCTTAGGTACATAAACCGTATCTGTAACTACCAGATCCGGTCGAAAATAGCTTTCATCGGGAATGTTGCTTAAATCTTCCAGGGGGTGCATACCAACACCGGTGGCATCGCAGAAAATATCTGCACCTTGCATTTTTTGCTTTAACAGCGCCAAATCCAGCAGACTGTTCATTTCCACTTTGCATGAGGTGGCTTGGCTCAGTTTCTCTGCAAGCTCCTCTCCGCGGTGATAGAAATTGTCGGGAAGATTAAAAATGGACAGTTTCGCCAAGCCGCTTAAACATCCGGCTGCGGCAATCGCAGAGGCTGCGCCGCCGGTTCCAATGAGCACCATGGTTTTCCCTTTTGGAGAAAATCCTTCCGCTTCCAGGGCCTGCCAGTATCCCAGTCCGTCCGTATTATAACCTTTTAGTTTGCCGGTAACTTGGCCCTGCGCATCTTTCAGATTATCTATGGCATTTACGGAACCGCACAGCTTTGCCGCATCGTCCAGCTCGTCCAGGTACTGGGCAACGACTGTTTTATTTGGCATGGAAACATTGGAACCCAACATTTTCAGCGCACGGATGGATTGTACGGCATCTTTAAGGTTGCTTTGGTCAACTTCGAATGCCAGCTGAATGACATCGTCACCGTCCATATCATAGGCCAGATTGTGCGTTGCGGGAGATTGGGAGTGACGAATGGGATAAGCCAAAAGACCAACCAATTGTGTTTGTCCGGTAATATGAGGCATAGTATTCACACTTCTTGCTGTCGATAATTGCCGATTTTACAAAATCTTGCGGCAATTGTCAATATCATTGCTTTGTTATATTTGACAAAAAAAGGAAATCATCATATGATAATATGCAAAGAGAAGCAGATTTCCGGAAAGCTTCTCCGTCGGTATTTTGACATTTTGCGGTAATGAATCACCCATTTGGAAAGGATAAACGCTATGGAATTTACAGAAGTTGTAAAAAATCGGTATTCCTGCAAAAAGTTTGATGGCAGGGCAGTAGAGAAGCAGAAATTGGAAGAGATTCTGGAAGCCGGCAGACTGGCGCCCACTGCGAAGAATCTCCAGGAACAGCATATTTATGTTGTGGAGTCTCCGGAGGGCCTTGCCAAAATTGATGCGGCAACTCCCTGCAGATATCAGGCGGGAACCGTTCTGGTCGTGGCCTATGATAGGACCAATGTTTTTACCTATCCCGGTGAAACCCAAAATTCCGGTGCAGAGGATGCAACCATTGTTGCTACCCATATGATCCTTGCTGCAGCCAATGCCGGCGTGGATAGCTGCTGGCTGAATTTCTTTGATCCGAATCTCTTGGCAAAGGAATTGGGCCTTCCTGAAAATGAGCAGATTTTGATGCTGATGGATCTTGGCTATGCTGCTGAGGGAGCAGGCCCTCTTGCCAATCACGGGAAACGAAAGCCGCTGAGTGAAACGGTTAGTTATCTTTAAACTGAAGTTGGGAGTTTTGTTTTTATACTCCCAACTTTTTTATGACTATCAAAGTATTCCGGTAACAAATATCTCGATTCCGATACCGATGAGAATCACACCACCGAGAATATTGGCCTTTCCGGCAAGTTTTGTACCGAATTTTTTCCCCAAAATTAAACCGGTGTAGCAAATAAGAAAGGTGACAGCCGCAATGAGCAGGGCACAGACAAGTGCCATGAGAAAATCATAATCGGCAATGGTAAATCCAACGGAGAGGGCATCAATGGAAGTTGCGATACCTTGAACCATCAAAGCGCCGAAGCTCAGAGCGGATCCGCCGGTTTCTTCCTCGTCACCGTGCATTCCCTCCAGGATCATTTTGCCTCCGATATAACAAAGGAGCAACAGGGCAATCCAGGGAATACATTTTTCAAAGGCCCGGAAATACTGAACAATGGTATGAACGCAGATCCAGCCGATCATGGGCATGGCGGCCTGAAATGCGGCAAAAACGCCTGCGATTCCAATCATGCGATTTTGCTTCATCCTGGGATCCTGAAGCCCGTTGGCAAGGGATACCGAAAAAGCATCCATAGCTAGGCCGACACCGAGAAGCAGACTGTTGATTACAAATACCAGACTCCATTCCATCTTTCTGTTTCCTCCAAAAAAATCAGGCATGACAAAAGCCATACCTGAAAATGCTCTATTAGCCCCATGCATAGCTTTGCAGTTATACATGAGTCTCGCAATTTAAAACAAGCCAGACCAAACGGCCAGTATGTTGACTTGTTACGCTTCGCGCTTGCTACTCCCTCATGGAAGACACTTGGAATTCTACCATAAAAGGAGAAATGTGTCAAATTATATTTTGTACTGCATAAAATGGTTTACTTTTGCTTCCAGATTCTGCTATAATGGATGAAAACCAGAGGAGGGGGCGTCTCCCGTGATTCAGGATATTTTCCCGCATCAATTATTCAATCAGTATAAAACGGATGCCAAAGCTGAGGCAGAGGATGTGGTTTTCTGCTTTGATGGCTCGAAGCTTTTGATGAAAGATGCCAATACGAATCCTGAATGGAAAAAGCAATTTCCTAGGGTGAAGGACTTCTCTGGAGACAGAACATATACCTACCTGTTTACTGTTGATGATCAGCGATTTTTCCTGACGGAGAAGCCGGAAACCCTTCCGGATGGCTGTGAATTTCTGGAGGCAAATGCACTTCGCCGTGAGCGGCTTATGCCCCAGTATATGAGCTTTGCGGCAATGACGGGAAAGCACCTTGCAGACTGGTATCGGGATGTGCGTTTTTGTGGACGCTGCGGCGGGAGAATGGAGCATTCCCTCAAGGAACGTGCCATGGTTTGTCCCGGGTGCAAATATACTGCCTATCCCAGGATTATGCCTGCGGTAATTGTCGGTGTAAAAAATGGCGATAAACTTCTGTTGACTCGTTACCGCACCGGGTTTGCCAGCAATGCCCTCATTGCCGGGTTCACAGAGATCGGAGAGACTGCGGAAGAGACAGTGACCCGTGAAGTTATGGAAGAGGCCGGCGTGAAGGTAAAGAACATCCGCTATTATAAGTCGCAGCCCTGGGGTGTTGCCAATGACCTGCTCATGGGTTTTTTCTGCGATGTGGATGGTGATACCGAAATTCATATGGATCCGGAAGAACTGAAATATGCCCAATGGGTACAACGGGAGGAAATTGAGCTCCAGCCCGATAATTTCAGCCTGACCAATGAAATGATGACGATGTTTAAAAATGGCAATATACATTAAGGAGGAAGAAAAATGAAATACCTATTTACAGTTTCCGTAGTGGCGGATAAGCCCATCGTGATTGGGCAGGATGCAAAGAATGGCAGACGTCAGCTGATTTATTGCCCTTCCGGTTCCTTGGAAGGTACCGATTTGTATGGCAACCCGATTTCCGGTGAGTTGCTGCCCGGAACCGTAGACAGCCAGGTCATCCGACCCGACGGCAAGTGCGAGCTTTCCGCCCGTTACGGAATCCGACTCAGCGACGGCCGTTCCTTCTACATTGAAAACAACGGTATCCGTACGGTTCCGGAGGAATATGTTGCCCAGGTGCTTCGGGGCGAGTTTGTGGATCCTTCCCTTTATTATTTTGCAACTACACCGAAGATTGAGGCTTATGACGATTCTCTTCGCTGGCTGGAAAACCATATCTTTGTGTGCAAGGCTGTCAGAAAGCCCACAGCTGTAGAGATTTCCTACTATGTGATCGAGTGATCTAACCGTACGGGAGATAACAATGTTTGAGTTTACCTATGATGAATTGACGCCTGCTCAGAAGAATGCCTATCTGGAACGAATCGGCTGTTCCGGTTTACAGGAACTGACAAGGGAAACGCTGGATACCCTTGTGTATCAGCATCAGTGCACAGTTCCTTTTGAGAATCTGGATGTAGAAGCCGGAATCCCGGATGTATCTCTCGAAACAGAGGATCTGTTCCGTAAGATTGTGGAGAATCGGCGCGGCGGATTCTGCTTTGAGCTGAACGGTATGTTTGTTCTTCTGCTTCGTGCTATGGGGTTTGATGCGGTATCCGTGCTCTGTCGAGTGGCGGCCAATCGGGATTTTCTGGGAAATCTGTCCCACCGGGCATCCCTTGTCCGCTTGAACGGAAAGCAATACCTTTGCGATGTGGGCCTTGGCGGTCCTATGGCTCCCTTTGCCGTGGAACTGTCTGAAGAGCGTCAGACCCAATATGGTGAGACCTTCTGGGTAGAGCCCACCTACGAAGGCTGGTTTCTGCTGAGACGGCTGACTTCCGAAGGAACTGAGGGAAACAGCATCGTGTTTGCTTCCCAGGGATTTTTGGCGAAGGATTTTTATCCCATCTGCCGCAGCCTGATCAGCAGTCCGGAGTCTATGTTCCGCAAGGTAAAAATGGTGAATCTGCGTACCGCAAACGGTAACTACAATATCCGTGATCATCAGTTTTCCATTACCGAAAACGGTGAGCGGACGGAGATGACCTTTACCGACGAAGAGCTTCCTGCGATCCTGCAGAAGTATTACGGTATGACCTTATAACGGAAAACATCCACCGACGAAAGCCGGTGGATGTTCTATTTTAAATCATCTGCTCGGGGTGGAAGACCTCGTCAAACTTTTCTTCCGTCAGGAAACCAAGCTCTACGCAGGCCTGTTTCAGGGAAATGTTTTCCTTATGCGCCTTTTTGGCGGTCTTTGCTGCATTTTCATAGCCGATATAGGGGTTCAGAGCGGTAACCAGCATCAGAGAGTTGTAGAGGTTGTGGTGCATTTTCTCTCTGTTTGCGGTGATTCCTACAGCACAGCGATCGTTGAAAGAAACGATGGCTTCCGCCAGCAGCCGGGCAGACTGCAGGAAATTATAAGCCATGACCGGCATAAAGACATTCAGCTCGAAGTTACCCTGGCTGGCGGCAATACCGATGGTGGCATCATTACCCATGACCTGTACGGCGACCATGGTAACGGCTTCGCACTGGGTGGGGTTGACCTTGCCGGGCATGATAGAGGAACCGGGTTCGTTTTCGGGAATGTAGATCTCTCCAAGGCCGTCTCTCGGGCCGGAAGCAAGCCAGCGTACATCGTTGGCAATCTTCATCATATCGGCTGCAAGGGCTTTCAGAGCCCCGTGAGCGAATACGATTTCATCTTTGGAGGTAAGGGCATGGAATTTGTTTGCAGCGGTACGGAAAATTTTTCCGGTAATGCTGCTGACCTCTTCCGCAACCTTGGTATCAAAGCCGCTAGGAGCATTCAGTCCTGTGCCGACAGCGGTGCCGCCCAGGGCCAGTTCCTTCAGACAGGGAAGAGAGAGCATCAGCATTTCTTTGTCACGCTGCAGACTGGATCTCCAACCGGAAATCTCCTGTGCAAAGGAGATGGGAACGGCATCCTGCAGGTGGGTACGACCGGATTTTACAGCATCGGTGTTTTCAGCTTCCAGCCGAAGGAGAGTACCGACCAGCTTATCCACAGCGGGAATTACCTGATCTTCAATGGCACAAACCGCGGCGATGTGCATGGCGGTGGGAAAGGTATCATTGGAGGACTGGCTCATATTGATATCGTCGTTGGGATGCAGCAGCTTGCTGCCGGCGATTTCGTTGCCGCGGCCTGCAATGACCTCATTGGTGTTCATATTGGATTGAGTTCCGGAACCGGTCTGCCATACTACCAGAGGGAAATTGTCATTGAGCTGGCCGGAAATGACTTCTTCTGCAGCTTTTGTAATGACAGAGAGCTTTTCCTCAGTCATTTTTTCCGGTTTCAGAGCGTGGTTTGCTTTTGCTGCAGCCAGTTTCAAAATGCCGAAAGCATGAATGATTTCCCGGGGCATGGTTTCAATACCAACGCCGATGGGGAAGTTTTCGTGACTCCGTTGGGTCTGGGCACCCCAATACTTGTCAGTGGGCACCTGCATTTCTCCCATGGAATCGTGTTCAATGCGATATTCCATAACAGTTCTCCTTTAGTTTCTTTTTTCTGATTATACAAAAGATTTTGGGATAATGCAATTCATGAATCGAATTTTCATGTATTGCGAAATGCATTTCCTTTTTGTATAATTGTAAAAAAGGATTTAGAAATGAGGCGTTATCATGGAAAAGAAAAGAATCTCTCTGCCGGGTAAGTATTCCGGCTTTAGCGATGCTGCATATTCCGGTTTCAAGATCGTCTCGCAATATTTGAAAAGTTTTGACGGAACCAAAATTGCTGTGGATGTGGTGTTTCCCGCGAAAGAGGACGGCACTCTGCCTGCGCAGCCCCTTCCTGTGGTGGCGGTTGGCTCCCGTGGAGGTCGGTTCCTTGGCAAGGATCAAAACGGTGTGTCCTGGCTGAAATATCTGATTCCTTACGGCTATATCGGCCTTGTAGTGGAAACCAGAGGTGCCGGCGCTTCCTACGGAACCTGTGACAGCTTCTGTGATCTGGAAGACCGGCAGGATGTGAAAACCGCCATCGAGTGGGCGGCACGACAGAGTTGGTGCACCGGAAAAGTGGGTATGTGCGGTATGTCGAACCGTTCCTATATCCAGTTGACGACGGCAGCGACCAAACCGGAGGGCCTTGTCGCCATCACGCCGGATGTCGCCATTCGGGATTTTTATTATCAGAATTATCCCAATGGTGTATCTGCGGTTCCCAATGGCAGGCTTTTGTCCGGTCCGAAAGGTGAGGAAAAGAAAACAAAAGAGCAGCTTCTGGAAACTGTGCAGCCGGTGGACGAGGATGTAAACGGTGACATGGCATACGAAGCCTATGTGACCGGCCAGTATGGGAAGAACAAACCCTTTGTTGGCTCGCTATTATATGATAATATGCTTCGGGACACGGAAAATCCGAATTTTGACGGGATAAAGACCAACCTGGATCTGCCTCCTTTTACGGTTCAGTCTCCTGAGGATTTTCAAGCCTCCGGCATCCTGCAGCACCAGATTGCAGGACAGTTGGAAAGCGGCTGCCATGGTCAGCTTATGAGCTACAAGGCATACGGCGGATCGATTATTCTGGCCCCGTTTAACCATGGCCAGGGACGCAGTGGACTTTCTGATCACCCGGAAGGCTGTCTGGATTTAAACCAGGAGCACCTTCGCTGGATGGATTTCGCCCTGAAGGGTGTGGAAAACGGAATGGATCAGGAACCCCCGGTAGCCTATTATTCCTTCGGCGCAAAAGAAGGGCAACGCTGGCGCTATGCCGATTGCTGGCCGTTGGATACGGTACGTCCTGCGAAAATGTATTTCAGTAAGGAAGCTTCCGGTACGATCGATTCTGCATTTGACGGAAGCCTGTCCCTTTGCCCGGATCATGAAACTGGGGAAATCTCTTATCGGGTGGATCCTACGATCTCTGTTTTTGATGACGGAAACGGCCCGGGATATATCCGTATGAATATGCAGTGGCAGGGCGATATGGCAAAAGAGGTAGATAAGAAGGGTATCACCTTTACCTCCAAGCCTATGTTCCCAGTTTATGATACGGAAATCACCGGTCATGTATCTGTGGATCTCTGGGTCAGTTCTACCGCGCCCGACGGCGACTTCATCGTGTATATGGAAGAAGTGTTCCCGGATGGGACTTCTCATTTTATTAAGGATGGCTGCATCCGGGCATCCCACCGAACGGTAGAACACAATGAAGCCTGGGAAAGTGTTGGGGCAACTTATCATCCCAGCATGGAAGCGGATGTGGAAGCCTGCCTGAAAGAGGGGATGGATGAGCCGGTGCATCTGCTGTTTGCCCTGGAGCCGATTTCCTATCATCTGGGTAGGGGAAGCCGACTGCGCTTTACGGTCACTTGTGCCGACTATCATACGTATAACCATCCCTACGATCTTCAGAATCTTCCGGTCATTTCTCTTTATACCGGTGGAGATAAGGCTTCCTGCGTAACGGTTCCGTTCGTTGAGCATACCGAGAATGTATATAACGGAACCGTTACCAGAAATGGAATCTCTTTGCCCGGTACGTTGTATACCTTTGAAAAGAACTGGTACCTGTATTGCAACGGCTCCTGGAAAAAGTTTGCTCCCGATGACAAGGAAGGAGCTTACGAGGTTATCGATGGCATTGCTCATTTTCACAATTTGGGGTTCTCCTTCCGGCAGGAAGGAAGTATCCTGATGGATGGATCAATTCAGAATTACCATGGTGGAGATGCTTTCCGTCCCTTCCCAAGCTTCTGCCGGGAGGTAGTGGATGTTGTTCCAATCGCTGCTGACCCCTATGAGATGTTCCTGCCGACGGTGAAAACTCTGCGGATGAATGTCTATGCACCTTTGTGTAAGACCCAAGGCAAGACACCGGCAGTTGTACAGATCCACGGGTATGGCGGTTCGCCCTCTCAGCCCAGCCCCACCTTTATGGAAATGCTGAAGGAAGGGTATACCGTGATCGGGGTGGATCTTCGGAATTACCCCTGCAATCCTTTCCCGGATTATGTTTATGATCTGAAGGGAGATATTCGGTATATCCGGGCCAATGCGGATCGCTTTGGAATCAATCCAAATCGAATTGCGGCGATGGGTATGTCCCTGGGAGGGAATTCTTCTCTGATTCTTGCGG
Source organism: Faecousia sp. (assembly GCA_045628895.1). Classification (GTDB taxonomy): domain Bacteria; phylum Bacillota; class Clostridia; order Oscillospirales; family Oscillospiraceae; genus Faecousia. The sequence goes on along the minus strand of JAZQQD010000053.1, from coordinate 38,994 downwards.
CAACCGGCGGTGAAACAGAGCTGGAAGGAACCGTAGGCGGAAATCTGGAATATTCCAGCCGTATACAGGCAGCTGTCTGCGGATTTGCGTGGTCTGACCTGATGACCATGGGAACCGATATTGTAGAAGAGTACGAAGGATTCCCGGAGCTTCAGAGAAGCAAATGGGCAAGAACGGATGGTCCTGAGGCGCCTCTGGGAGCAGTAATTGATTTCCGGGGAGCAGGAAAAGGCGTCGGAAAACTGAAGAAATACATCTCTGAAGGAGAGCAGGGAACCGATGCAGCCCTGGATGCAGCATTGGAACGGGCGGCATTTGCAAGCCCGGTGAATCATATTTCTCCGGATTGTCCTCCGTTGGCCCTTTATGGTGGCTACGGCATGCAGCGGGTAGACATTCCCAATAGGCAGACGGAGCGTGCCTTTGAGGCTTGTAATCGAAATGATGTTACCTGCTTCGTGTTTTCCAATACCCAGGGATATTATGGCCGCAGACCGGAAATCAAAGCAGGAGTTATGGAATTTCTGAAATACAATCTTATGGAACCCTGGCAGGAAAAGCTGGTCCTTTGGACGGAAGAGAAGAAAGCGGTTCTGAATTTCTGCACAGTTCCCTGCATAGATCCGGTTATTCTGGAAGATGGGGAATACCTGATTCCTGCGCAATTTGTTATCGATACCATGGGAATTCCGCTGGAAGATGAGCAGTTGATTTCCCGTAACGGTATTTCCTATCTCTCAGCCAAAACGGTTTCTGGGGGTTCCGGTTGGGAACTCCGGATATTTGCGGAGAAAAAGATGCTTACATTCCGAAAAGAAAGAATGTTCTCATAATAGAAAATACCGCCGGTAATAACGGCGGTATTTTTAGATAATCAAGCACTGGATCTGTCAGGAACTTTTTTTCGTCGGCAATTCTATTTTTCCACAGTAAGATACCGATAATCATTAATATGGCAAGCTGACCCTGCAGATTCAGCATGGAAGAAAACTGTGCCAAAATACCATTTTTTCATACATATGAAAGCTATTCTGGCACGGTTTTCAGTTTTTCCAATCATTTGACTTCATGTTTTTCCTGTGCTATACTGTCCATCAGTAATGTCAGGAGGCTGATCTATGAAACCGAATGAGCTTATTAATATTCTTTCTGTCGCGGAAAAACTGAAGTGCAACACACGTCACTGCTATACCTCCTCCGGCCGTAAGGAGAGCGTAGCGGAACACAGCTGGCGTATTTCTCTTATGGCTATGCTGGTCGCTTCTGAATTTCCCAATGCTGACATGAATAAGGTGATTCGCATGTGCCTGATCCATGATCTTGGAGAGGCCTTTACCGGAGACATTCCTACTTTCCTAAAGACCGGAGAAGACGAAAAAACGGAAGAAAACATTCTTATGAAGTGGGTGGAATCTTTTCCGGAGCCGGAACGGCAGGAATGGCTTGATCTGTATGCAGAAATGAACGCATTGGAAACGGTTGAGGCTAAAATCTATAAAGCGCTGGATAAGATGGAGGCTGTTATTTCTCATAACGAGTCCGATATTTCTACCTGGCTGCCCCTGGAATATGACCTTCAGCTTACATACGGAAGAGAAAATGTGGAGTTTTCTCCCTATATGCGTAGCCTGAAAGCAGAAGTGGACCGTATCACTAGGGAAAAAATTCAAAATGAGGGACAGCAGCTCTCTAAAGAAGGGAAGAAATAACCCGATATGAAACAAAGTGAATCCTTTGTAGAAGGAAAAATTTTACCTGTTTTACTTAAATTTGCCCTGCCTGTTTTGGGAGCAATGCTTCTGCAGGCTATGTATGGTGCAGTAGACCTGATGGTGGTAGGACAGTTTTCAGATGCTGCGGCGGTTTCGGCGGTATCTACCGGAACACAGCTGATGCACACCATTACGGGTGTGATTACCGGTGTGTCCATGGGCACTACGGTTCTTCTGGGAAGACGAATCGGCGAGGGACGCAGGGATCTTGCCGGTGCAGTAATCGGAAATGCAATCTGGCTGTTCTCCTTTTTGGGTCTGCTGGTTATGCTGCTGGTTCCTGCTTTTGCTTCTCAGATCTGCAGCATGCTGAAAGCACCTGAAGAAGCTTTTTCAGCCGCGGTTTCGTATATTGCCATCTGCGGACTTGGCGCAATTTTTATTGTTGCCTACAATGTACTGGGCAGTGTTTTTCGGGGGATCGGTGACTCTAAAACCCCTCTGCTCGCGGTGATTATTGCTTGCATCGTAAATATTTTCGGTGATCTGTTTTTTGTTGCAGTGCTGAAAATGGCAGCAGCCGGCGCTGCGCTGGCAACAGTGATTGCTCAGGCCATCAGTGTGCTGCTGTGTTTTGTGATCATTCGGAAAAGAGGATTGCCGTTCCAGTTTGACAGAACAAGCCTCCAGCTGAAAATGCAGGTAATCTCCGAGAATTTGCGCCTTGGCTTGCCGATTGCACTACAGGATTTTCTCGTCAGTATTTCTTTCCTATTCCTTCTGGGAATCGTCAATAGTCTGGGCGTGGTAAAAAGCGCTGGTGTGGGACTGTCCGAAAAAATCTGCGGATTTATTATGCTGGTACCCGGTGCCTTTGGCCAGTCTCTTGCCGCCTTTGTTGCGCAGAATATGGGTGCAGGAAGGGAAGACCGTGCCAGAAAATCTATGTTTTATGGTATGACGGCCAGCTTTTCCATCGGATGCATTATGGCATGGCTCAGCTTCTTCCATGGAGATCTGCTCTGTAGAATCTTTGACAATGACCCCGAGGTTGTCGCTGCCGGTTGGGACTATCTGAAAGCATATGCCATTGATACACTTTTGACGAGCTTCCTTTTCTGCTTTATCGGCTATTTTAACGGCTGCGGCAAAACTGCCTTTAATATGGTGCACGGGCTGTTCGGTGCGTTCTGTGTCCGTATCCCGGTGAGTTATTTCATGAGCAGACGCACTCCGGTTTCCTTGTTTATGGTGGGACTGGCAACTCCGTGCTCTACAATTGTACAAATCTTCCTTTGCCTTGGTTTTTTCCTTTTTCTAACGAAAAGGAAAGACCGAAATTGACAACCGAATTCAGCAGTTTTACAATAAAAACAAATAAACATTAGGGGGATTCTTTGTGATTTACCGGAAATTTCAAAATATAAATCTGAGTCTGCTCGGTTTTGGTACTATGCGTCTGCCTGTAAAGGAAAACGGTGAAATCGATGCAGCCCTGGTTGCGGAGATGACGGATTGTGCTCTGGAAAACGGTGTCAATTATATTGACACAGCTTATCCCTACATGGCAAGCAAGAGCGAGATCGTGATTGGAGAAGTACTCAAGAAATATCCCAGAGACAGCTTCTACCTTGCGGATAAGTTCCCGGGACATATGCTGGTCGGCAGACCGGATCCAGCGTCCATCTTTGAAGAGCAGCTTCAGAAATGCCAGGTGGAGTACTTTGATTTTTACCTGCTGCATAATGTGTATGAGAATGATGTTGCTCTGTATAAGGACGAGGAATACGGAATTCTGAAATATCTTCTGCAGCAGAAGCGTCTGGGCCGAATCAGGCATCTTGGTTTTTCTACCCACGGTGATCCGGAAATGCTGGAGGAGTTCCTGCAGTATTGCGGAAAAGATATGGAATTCTGCCAGATTCAGTTCAACTACATGGATTGGACCCTCCAGAGAGTCAATGAAAAGTACGAAATTCTGGCAAAATATAACATTCCCGTTTGGGTCATGGAGCCTGTTCGCGGCGGCAAGCTGGCAGATCTGGGAGAAAAGAATAATGCCAAACTCGCTGAATTCCGTCCCAATGCCAGTCCGGCAAGCTTTGCGTTCCGGTATCTTCAGGGAAAAGAGAATATCCGCATGATTCTTTCCGGCATGAGCAATATGGCTCAGATGCAGGATAATATTGCGACCTTTGAGAAGCTGGATGTGCTGTCTGAGGCTGAGGAAGCGGCTGTGATGGAGATTGCGGAGGAACTGAAGAATGCCATTCCCTGTACTGCCTGTCGTTACTGCTGCGACGGATGCCCCAAGGGACTGAATATTCCGGATCTGATCAGTAAACTGAATCAGTTCAAGTCCGGAAGTACCAACAGTGTGTGTATGCAGTTGGATGCATTCCCGGAGGATAAGCTTCCTTCTGCCTGTATCGGATGCGGCAAATGCGCAAAGGTATGTCCTCAGAAAATTGATATTCCCGGCGCAATGAAAACCTTGGCAGAAGAAGTTGCCAAGCAGCCCAAATGGGCAGAAACAGTACTTCTGCGGGATGCGGCCGCCAAAAAAGCAAGAGAATCCATGAAAAAGTAAGCAAAGCGAGCACAGTTTCCTGTGCTCGCTTTTATGCTTGATTGCTGCGGAAAGCCGTGGTATACTTTCCATGATAAGGAAGAAAGGAGGAAGCCTATGCTGCTGAATATGGAGAAGGTCAGCAAGACCTACGGTGACAGGGACTTGCTGAAAGATGTTACCTTTTACCTGAAAGACGGTGACCGGGTCGGTGTTGTTGGCGTAAACGGATGCGGAAAATCAACATTCCTTCGGATTGCATCCGGCAGAGAATCGCCGGATACCGGAAAAGTGAGCTATGACCCCAATGTTCGTGTAGGCTATCTTCCTCAGAACCCCGAATATGATCCGGACTATTCCGTTTTGGAGCAGGTATATGCCGGCTTGGATCCTTCTGCCAGGGAGATTGCGCAGTATGAGGCAGTGGAAATTCTAACGCGACTGGGCATTACAGATCTGAAACAGAAAATGGGAACCCTGTCCGGAGGTCAGCGGAAACGAGTCGCTTTGGCGGCCTGCCTGGTGCATCCCAGCGATTTGCTGCTTTTGGATGAGCCCACCAACCATTTGGATGCCGAGATGATCGGCTGGTTGGAAGAATATCTGCAAAGGTTTACAGGCGGTATTCTGCTGGTGACGCATGACCGTTATTTTCTTGAGCGAGTTGCGAATCGGACCCTTGAGGTTTCCTTTGGCTCCATTTATTTGTATGAAGGCGGCTATTCATCATACCTGGATGGCAAAGCTCGCAGGGAAGAGATGCAGCTAGCTTCCGAACGGAAAAGACAGTCCATTTTGCGTCGGGAGCTGATCTGGGTGCTGCAGGGCCCCTGTGCCCGGGGAACCAAGAGCAGGGAACGACTGGAGCGTTATGCGGCACTGAAGGCCCAGCAGCCGCCGGAAATCCAAAGCTCTCTGGGAGAAATCCGGGCGATCACTTCTCGCCTGGGGCGAAAAACCATTGAATTTCAGCAGGTTTGCAAGGCGTTTGATGGCAGGCAGATCATCAAGCATTTTGATTTGCTGCTCCAGAGAGATGACAGAGTGGGCATTGTCGGCAGCAACGGTTCCGGTAAATCTACGATTTTGAACCTCATGTCTGGGAATCTACTGCCGGATGACGGTGTCGTAACCATAGGCGATACGGTAAAGATTGGGTACTTTTCTCAGCACGCTCTGGAGCTGGATGATCGTATGACTGCTCTGGAGTATGTAAAAGAGCATGGAGATCGGATTGAAACTCCGGACGGATTTTTGACCGCTTCTGCTCTGATGGATAATTTCATGTTCACCGGAGCAATGCAGCACCGATTGATCGGGACTCTTTCCGGCGGTGAGAAACGCCGACTATTTCTTCTGGGAATTCTGGCATCCTCTCCCAATGTTCTGCTGCTGGACGAGCCGACGAATGATCTGGATATCCCCACGATGCAGGTGCTGGAGGAATACTTAGCAACCTTCTCCGGTGCAATCGTAGCGGTTTCCCATGATAGATATTTCCTGGATCGGATTTGCCATCGTATCTTTGCGGTGGAACCGGATGGTTCTGTGCAGCTGTATCCCGGCGGATATACGGATTGGCGGGAAAAGGTTCAGGAAAGGGAAAGAATAAAGGTCCAAAAGCATCCTAAACCGGAAATTCAGCGACTGAAACAGCAGAAACTGAAATTTTCTTTCAAAGAACAACGGGAATTTGAAACCATTGATGAGGATATTGCTTCTTTGGAGCAGAAAATCGAGGAGAATAAGCTGGCGCAGCATGCGTGCGGAGGAGATTATGTAAAGCTGCAGGAGCTGATGGCCGAGCAGACCTCTTTGGAAAACCAATTGGAAGAAAAAACAGAACGTTGGATCTACTTGAATGACCTGGCGGAGCGAATTGCTGCCCAGGAGAAATAAAGAAGGAATCGTATGAAAATCGTGAAAATGCTGATCATTAATCCCGGATCTACATCCACAAAGATCAGCTATTTTGAAAATGAAAAAAACATCTTTACCGAGAGCATCTTCCACGATGCCCCGGTGCTTTTGCAGTATCAAACCACCAATGACCAGATTCCCATGCGACGTGCCGTCATTACGGATTTTCTGAAAAAACATGGGATTGATCCTGGTGAAATTGATGTGTTTATCGGCAGAGGCGGCTGTGCCTATTCTCAGGCGGCGGGTGTAATGACCATCGATGAAAAGCTGGTGGCGGATACGGCTGCGGATGTTGGCGGCAGTGACCATCCTGCAAAACTGGGTGTAATGCTGGCCTATGACCTGTGCCGGGAATATGGCGGTAAAATGTATACTGTGAATCCTACCAATGTGGATGAACTGTGCGATTACGCTCGTTTGACCGGTATTGCCGGACTCTATCGAAGAGCCCAGACCCATGTATTGAATCAGAAAGGCATCGCAGACATCCATGCCAAAAAGATTGGAAGAAAGTATGAGGACTGTAATCTGATCCTCTGCCATATCGACGGCGGAATTACAGTAACTGCCCACAGCTTCGGAAAAATGATCGACAGTACGGAAGGCGCCGGCGGTGACGGCCCCTATACACCCACCAGATTAGGATCCATTCCCGTCATGGAAGTCCTGAAATATCTGGATGAAGGTCATACCACGGAGGAAATGCGCGGTATGCTGTCCCGGTCCGGAGGATTTGTCAGCCACTTTGGCACTTCCGATGCCAATAAGATTCATAAGCTCGTTGAAGCAGGGGACCCTAAGGCGGTTACAATCTGGAATGGCATGATTTATCAGCTGTGCAAATCTATCGGTGAGATGGCAGCGGTTCTGAAAGGACAGGTGGATGGGATTCTGCTGACCGGAGGCCTTGTACGCTTTGATGATATTATCGGGGGTGTAGAAGACTATTGCGAGTGGATTGCCCCTGTCTATGTGTACCCCGGCGAGTGCGAGCAGGAAGCCATGGCAAACGCAGTTCTGGAGGTTGTGCACGGAGAAAAACAGGCCAACCAATATTCAGGGGAATCGGTTTGGGATGGTTTTTCTTGGGAATAAAAAATGGTGCAGTTTTAAAACTGCACCATTTTTATTTCAGTCATCTGTTATACGTAACCGTACTTCTTCATATCGTAATTATATTTGATATAGAAGATAGCAAGACCGCCAATCAGCAGGAGTGCGGAATAGCCAACGAACATTGCGGTGAAGCCGAAGTTTTCTGCGACAAAACCGCCCACAGTAGGTGCGAGGGCATTACCGATATCCTGACCAATGTAGCAGGTGCTGCTGACAACGCCTGCTTTTTCACGACCGACCTGCTTCAGGCAGGAAGCCTGAATAGCGGGGGAACCAGAGCCCTGACCGATTGCCTTAATGACGGCTGCCACAACGCACATCCACAGGGCTGTTGCGTTGCCCAGCAGGAAGAAGGCTGCTGCACCAAGCACAAGAGAGGGGACAAGGACGAATTTGAGACCTTTCGCATCCACCAGCTTACCAGCAATGGGGCGGACTGCAACCATGGCAATGGAATAGGCTGTGAAGAAGAGGGCAATATTGGCAATTTCTCTTTCCTTGCCGAAGGTAACCAGCAGGGAACTGACGAGGCCGTTGCCTGCGGAGAACATACCCATGATGGCAGCATAGGGAAGAATACGCATGGAGATAAGGCTGTTGAGATCCAGCTTTTTGCCTTTGTTGGTGGAGATATGGTTATAAGGCATCATGGCAATCAGCACAACGCCAACGGCGCAAATGCCGGCTGCAACAGCAAAGCAAACCGCGTAACCGGATCTTTCAACAAGGAAGACACCCAGATTGGGGCCGAGTGCCTGAGAAATGATGGTGCTCAGAGCCATCCAGCCCATGCCTTCACCCAGGCGATCCTTGGGAATAAACATGGTATTAAAAGCCATCAGCGCAACGCCGTTGAAGGAAAAAGCGATACCGTGAAGCAGACGAACAACGATCAGCATGGGAACGGATTTTACCAAGGACATTAACAGAATGCAAACGGCAATTGCAGTGTTGGAGATCAGGATGATCGTTTTGCGATTATAGCGGTCAGAGAAGAGACCGGCGACGGGACGCAGGAACAGAGCTGTCAGAGACATGAGGGATGCAATAGTGGCAGCGAAAGTCAGGGGTGCGCCCAGACTTTTTGCAAATTCCGCAACCAGAGGAACGACCATCTGAGATGCGGAATTAATAAAGGTGCTGAGGATCAGAATCATTATGTAGGATTTGTTCCACAGCTTGGTTTCTTCATGGAAACTGTTTTCTTGTGCCATATTGAATTTCCTTTCGTTTTTCTCTTATCATATCACAACTCAGATAATACCTCAATATAAAAAATAATTATTTACTGATTTTCTGTGTTAAAAATCATGAAAGGATTTCTGTTGCGGAGAATAGCAATGTCGGCTATAATAGATGCAGAAAGAAGGGATAAATATGGGGCGAAGGTCGATAAAATCCGATAAATCTGTGTATCAGCAAAAGAGAGAGGAGTTAGGGTATTCTCGAGAGGAAGCCAGCGCACAGATGGCAACTGTTTCTCCGGAGCGTTTGGAGCGACTGGAAAACGGCAGGGTAATCATGCAGCCGGAGGATGTTCTGGAACTCTCAAAGGGATATCATGCGCCGGAGCTTTGTACCTATTACTGCAGCCATGACTGTCCAATCGGAGAGGTTAGCGGCCGCGATGTAAGGCTGAAAGACCTTTCTCAAATTGCAGTGGAGACCCTTGGTGCATTGGGAAAGGTGGATTCCTTACAGGCAAGACTTCTGGAGATTGTCTCGGATGGAAAAATCACTCCCGATGAGTTTTCGGATTTTGCCATGATTGAGGAAAATCTGGAAAAGATTGCACTATCCATTGACAGTCTGAAGTTATGGATCCGGAATCAGAAAGCCAATGGAAAGCTGCCGGAAAACCTTTCCTAAAAATCTATTTCTCATTTTTTGCAAAATAGGAACGTTTTTCTTGCACATATGGACCTGTATTCAAGGGGAAGAACATATTATAATAGGCTCATTCAAAGGTAAGGAGTGAGTCCTATGTTGATGTTAATTCTTATGATCTGTATTCTGGTGTGGGTGTGCAGGCTGGGCCTTTGGCTGCTGTTTCTGCCGCTGTCCATTGTTTATTATTTGTTTTTTCCTATTTATCCTTTTGGCTTGCTTACTCATCGCTGCCATTGCCGCCATCACCACCATTTTTGGTAAAAGGGGGACACAGATATGAGCTATGATATTGTAAAAGAGCGCAACGAAGCAATCACAGCCGGTGAACAGGCGTTAATGAGTCTGCACTGTGCCAGAGATGAATTGAATCGTGCGCGAAATTGGGGTATCTTTGATATGTTTTCCAGAGGCGGATTGCTTTCTGCTTTTGTAAAACGTTCGAGGATGAAAAATGCACAAATGTATATGGACCGCGCAAAAGAGGATCTTCAGATCTTTAACCGTGAACTCAGCGATGTTCGGATTCACACGGATCTTCATATCGAGACAGATGATTTCCTATCCTTTGCGGATTGGTTCTTTGATAACATTTTCGTGGATTGGATGGTACAGGACAGAATCAAGACAGCGATCTCCCAGGTGGATACCGCCATTGATAACGTAAATTCTGCATTGTATCAGCTTCGCAGATACTAAAAAAGGAGTATTACCATGGTAAGTGTAAAACCGGGCAGGGGTCCCTCCATGATGGGCGGAATTGTTGGATGTTTTATGATCGGATTTGGTGTTCTATGGACGGTGCTGGCGGCCCAGGCGAGTGTCATTTTTGCGCTGTTTGGTGTGCTGTGGACGGGAATTGCCATTGTTCAAACGGTATATCAGTTCAAAAACGTCACATCTGAAAATCGGTATTCAGTCTTTGATATTACAAGAGATGACGAGGAGCCGGATCCGCTGAACCAGCATTTTCGCAGAGAAAAGGAATCAGCTGATGAAAACAGCAAACTGTATTGTCCCCATTGCGGAGCAAAGATTCAAAAAAGCCATAGATACTGCAGCCAATGCGGTATGGAATTAAAGTAAAAAAACAACCACCGATTTCGGTGGTTGTTTTTTATTTACAGGTAATTCCCATTTCTCTGATCAGATCTCTCAGGGCTTCCATATGGCTGTTTTCGGGAACCTGACTGGAAAAACCGTTAGGTGTATTTTCCAGCTGTTCAAATTTACTAATGCCCATATTGTGGAAGGGAAGCAGATGTACTTGCGCGCAATGAGAGAGATTTTCTTTTACATACTTGCCCACAGCACTGATGTTTTCGGCATCATCATTATATCCGGGAATGGTGGGGACGCGCACCCAGATCTCGCAATCGGTCAGATCATTAATCTTTTTCAGGTTATCCAGAATCTTTTCATTGGATACCCCTGTGTATTGCTTATGCAGATTGCTGTCCATTTCTTTTATGTCGTACAAAACGACATCGCAAAGACGGATAATGGGCTCCATTATTTCCCAGTTGGCATAGCCGCAGGTTTCTATTGCAGTTTTGATTCCTGCATTTCGGCACAGCTGAAGAAGGGCCGAGGTGAATTTCGGATGGGCAAGGGCTTCGCCTCCGGTGATGGTAATTCCTCCGTCATCTCCGTAAAAAAGAGCATCGCCGGCAACTTCGTCAAATACTGCCCCTGCTGTGGTGGAATAACCTGTGCGTTCTCTTGCTTTCGGTTGGCAGACTTCTGCACATTTACCGCATCCCGTGCATTTGCTTCGGTCTGTGATCACATGAGAATGATCCTTTGCCATAGTGACAGCCTTTTGCGGACAGACGGCAATGCAGGCTCCGCATCGGAGACAGGTATCGGAGCGATACATAATTTGAGGGAAAGGCTCTTGAGATTCGGGATTGGCACACCAGAGACAGCGAAGGGGACAACCTTTTACAAAGACATTCGTGCGGATTCCGGGACCATCGTGAATGCAGTAGTGTTGAACATTGAAGATGGTTCCTGTGATTTTTCTAAGTTCCTGTTCGTCCATTTTGCCGCTCCTTTCTTTTTCTTAATCATATCATAAAAAATAAAAAATGGAAGCAATGTTGTATTGTTGAAATGCGTTTTTTCTCATGATATAATGATAAAAAAATACGGGAGGAATTCTCTTATGACAGACCGCGTCCAACGAATGAAAGACAGCCTGCGCATCAGCAAATATCCCCTTTGTGTGGAACTTTTCCGCCTGGCAAATGAATCTCTGGAAAAGACCGGTGGAGAGCCTATGCTGATCCGTCGTTCCAAGCTTCATGCCAACATTCTGGACAATATTACTATTTTTATTGAGCCGGAGGACTTGCTCTGCGGCAGTGGCGCGTCCAAGCCCTTTGGCCTTGAAATGCAGTATGAGTATGGCGTTTGGACAAAGGACGAAGTGGAATCTCTGAAAAGTGAGATCTACACCATTACTCCCGAGGATGAAGAAGAGCTCTATCGCCTGAATGAACGCTTTGCAGGCAATTCTGCCAACAGCAATCTGGTAGAAGAGATGGGAAAATCCTTAGGCCAAAATGAGCGCCTGTGGCCCTTCATGAAGTCGGGAACCATTCTCCCTCCCTGGAAGGATAAGAAGGGTGGATCCGGTGGTGGATTTGCCATGTCCGGCTACGGACTGGGTCCGGGATTTGCTCTGGTATGTGTGGACTATGCCAAAATCCTGAAGGAAGGCGCAAAGTCCATTATTGCGGAAGCCAAGGAGAATCTGAAGAATATCCGCTATGAAGAGCCGGATATTATGGAAAAACGTGCATTCTGGGAAGGCACGGTAATCGTTTTTGAGGCCTGGGTTCGTTTCGCAAACCGCTATGCGGACCTGGCGGAGAAGATGGCCGGTGAGGAGAAGAATGAGAAACGGAAGGCAGAACTCCTGGAGATGGCTCGTATTTGCCGTAAAGTGCCCTATGAGCCTGCAGATACCTTCTATGAAGCCCTGCAGAGCTTCTGGTTCACCTTCCTGATGTGCTGCCCGAGCCCCACTACCAGCGCAGGACGTTTCGACCAGTATATGTATCCCTTCTATGAGAAGGATATTAAGACAGGCAGAACTACCCGGGAAGAGGTGCTGGAACTGCTGGAAATCATGCGCATCAAGTGCATGAAGATCAACCGTGTTTCCGGTAAGGCAAACCGTGCAAAGAACGCCGGTATGGCAAAGTGGTATAACTGGACCATCGGCGGTGTGAAGGCTGATGGTACGGATGCCACCAATGAGCTGAGTTATCTGCTCCTGGAGGCTGCCCAGGATACCCACACGCCGCATCATACGGTGACTCTCCGCGTACATAAGGACACTCCGGAGAGTCTTATGGTCAAGGCTTTGGAGTGTGTTCGTTCCGGTATCGGCATGCCCGCCTTCGTAGGCGATGAGAGCTATATCAATTTCTTTGCAAACCAGAGTGAGCATAACAGACTGACTGTGGAAGAAGCTCGGGATTGGTGCTGCACCGGCTGTGTTGACGGCAATGTTCAGGCGATTACCCGTACCCAGGTTGCTTGTTTCTTTATCATTCCCCAGGCTATGGATATCGCCCTCCACAACGGTTTCTGCCGCTATACCCAGGAAATGGTAGGTAAAGAGGTCGGAGATGTCACGAAGATGTCATCCTTTGAGGAAGTCAAAAATGCTGTTTTTGAAGAAATCCGTTATTTGATGCGCATGGCAAATGAACGAATCAATGTGGAAATGATTGCAGAGCGTGATCTCTTCCCGGATGTATTCCGCTCCAGCCTGATGAAGGACGGCGTTAAGGTTGGTAAGGATATGTACAGCCGTAGATTCAAGTTTGAAAACGGTGCTGTTTTGGGCGCTGTTGGCGGAGTCAACACCGGCAACGGTCTGTATGCAATAAAGAAACTGGTGTTTGAACAAAAGAAGTATACCATGCAGCAGCTTATGGCTGCCTTGGATGCCGACTGGATTGGTTATGAAGAAATGCAGGCTGATTTCAAATCCCAGGCAAAGTATGGCAACAACCAGAAAGAGGTTGATGAGATGGTGGCGGAGATCTACCAGCTCCATGCGGATACCTGCCTGAGTCTGCCCTGCGTTTACGGCGACAGTCTGAAGCCTAATGCCATTTCTATTTCCGCCCACCAGCCCGGCGGCGCTGTTACCGGAGCAACTCCCGACGGACGTAAGGGCGGGGCAATTCTTGCAGATGCCTCTTTGTCTCCGGATCACGGCACCGATACCCATGGTCCCATTGCCGTTTTCCAAAGTGCCATGCGTGTAAACCAGGATCCATACCAGGGCACCTTGATGAATATGAAGTTCCATCCGACTTCCATGAAAACAGAGGACGATTTGAAAAAGCTTGGCAGCTTGATCAAGACGTATCTTACTCACGGTGGTAAGCATGTCCAGTTTAACATTGTGGATAAGGAAGAAATGGTAGATGCAAAGATTCATCCTGATGAGCATCCGGAACTGATTGTTCGTGTAGCCGGCTACAGTGCATACTTCACCAGACTGACTCCCGGTATTCAGGATGAAGTGATCGAGAGAATGGAGCACGAAATGTGATTCTCTGGAGGGATTCCGTTGGATAACGCAAAAGTTTTTGCGATGAAATTTGAGAAGGTCTATGGATGTCTGATTGCAAAGGCTGAAAGAAAGGGCAGGACGAGGGCGGAAGTGGATCAGGTGACGTCCTGGCTGACCGGTTATTCTGAAGCGGATATCGGATCTATGCTGAATGATGATACTGATTATGGTACTTTCTTCGAAAACGCTCCAATTTGGAACCTGGATTGCGTAAAAATCAAAGGTAAAATTTGCGGAGTGCAGATTGAGACCATTGAGGATCCGCTCATGTATCGGATTCGCTGTCTGGATAAGCTGGTAGATGAACTGGCTAAAGGCAAACCAATGGATAAAATTCTGTTTTATTCTTCAAAATAATGAGATGCACCGCCGAAAGTTCGGCGGTGTGTTTTTGTTCCGGGCATGAATATTTGACAGTTTTCTGATTTTCTTTTTGTTTTTCGATTTCTTTTTTGATCATAATATGGTATAGTTTATTTTATCAAAAAATAGAAAGGAGAGTTTGCCTTATGAAAAAAGCCAGATCCGGTAAAAAGAGCTTAATTCGTTTGTTTGCTTTGGTCCTTGCGGTCACTCTCCTTTGTGTAATCATCAGCGGCAGCTATTTTGCCTGGGTTTCCGAGCAGCAGATGACTTATTGCAATGAGGCTGCTTTGAATCTTTATTTCAGAGACCTGCAGAGTATTCTTACCGGACTGGATTCCTTCAACAAAAAGCTATCCGGCTCAGATATGGACTTTTTGCTGTTGTCCCTTAAAGATAATCCGCTTTCTGCGGTATCCAAGCTGCAGGCGAAAAACAGTCTGCGGCGTGAGGCCCAGAATCATATATCTGCGCCCACCGCAATTGTTTTATTCCATGCGGATGGATCGGTATTTGAATATCAATTCGGGTCGGATTTTCTCGGCGGTATATTTACCCGCAGTATTCGTGATATGATGCACGAGTTATGTACAGATTGTATTGGAAATGACAGCATTTTGCAGCGTTGGACGGTGTATTCAAAGGGAAATACTGCACTTTTGATTAATGTTATGCACCGAAATGATATGTATGTCTGTTCTCTAGTGGACCTTCACGCATATGCGCCTATCAACTATGGCGAGAATGATTCCATTGTTTTCTCTTTCTTCAATCAGGAACAAATACTGAGTAACGAAGTACTTGCAACCCAGCAGGGGGTTACATTGGATATTATGCATAAGGCTGCAGGTCAGGTTGTTCGCATCAACCGTTTCCGTTTTCTGGTGCAGTCAAAATTCGATGCAGAAAGTGGTATCGGCTTATGCGGTATGATTCCAATCACCGGAATCTGGGAAAATTATCGAATCCATCTGGTTGTCCAGCTGGGGGCATTGATTATTATCAGCATCGTATTCGGCTTCATGTATTCCTACATGTCGAAAATGCTGATTTATCCGTTAAATCAGATCACAAAAACTACAAAACAAATTGCAGATTCGCCAAATATGAGCATTGCTCCACAGGAGGATGATTTGCTGGAATTTCAGCAAATTCGTCAAGCTCTTCAGCAGCTGCTGGATCAAAGATTGCATTTGGAACAGGATAATTTGGAACAGGCATATGAAAAAGAACATGCACAGCTTCAGTATTATCAACTGCAAACCCGTTCCCATTTTTTTATCAATTGTTTGAAGAGTATTTATAATCTGACTGAAAAAGGGGAGCATGAAAAAACAAAACGCATTGTGACTTTGTTTTCCAACCATTTGCGTTATGTTTTCCATGACAATCTTTCCCTCGTTACACTCCAATCGGAGTTGGAAGAGGTGGATGACTATTATCGAATTATCTCCCTGGAACGTCGGGATCCGATTTTATTGAGTCAGAATGTGGATCCGGGGCTGCTGAATGTTCGAATTCCGCCGCTGTGCATACAGATTTTCCTGGAAAATTTCCATAAATTAAGCCTGCAAAACGGGAAAATTCTTCGTTTTTTGATCCGTGCGGATCGTGTTGAGCTGGATGGAAAGCAGTATCTTCGCATTCGACTGACGGACAACGGACCTGGATACAGTGAGGAAGCTTTGAAAAAGCTCAGTAGCGATAGTGGCCAGTTCGAACAGTATCAAGTTGGAATTCAGAATTTAAAACGGAGAATGAGCCTTATCTATCAGAATCAATATCGCATGGCTTTCTTTAATAATCCGGGTGGCGGAGCCTGTACGGTTATGTATATTCCCATGTCTGAAGGAGAAAAACGCAATGAAAGTGTTGATTGTTGATGACCAGGTAAGTGTCCTCAGCGGTATTGCCTACGGAGTACACTTTGATAAACTTGGTATTGACGAAGTAAAATATGCCACCGGTGCCCAGGAAGCACTGCAGATCCTTGCAGAAACACAGATCGATATTATGTATACGGATATCGAAATGCCGGGAATTAACGGCCTTGAGCTGAACAGAATAGTACTGGAAAAATATCCGGATATTGTCAGAATACTGCTCACTTCCCATGCGGATTTTAACTATGCACAGGAGAGCATCAAACTGGGATGCTTTGATTATCTTTTGCAGCCGGTATCCTATGAGGAGATAGAGGAAAGTCTTGGACGGGCAATCCAATTCTTGTATGACAGACGTAAACGAAATCAACTTGCACAGCTGGGACAGATGCTGAAGACCAGTGAAATGGAGTTTATGGATCGCATAGTGCTGAATTTGTTTTCCAGCGAAATGGATGATATCAAGTCCTCTATGCAGTTTTTAAATGTGTTGGGCTATCCATTAAACAACGAAAAAATGATTCAGATCGTATTGATCGATTCCAATCAATTTCATCAGACAGAAAGCCCGATTGTGTCCGAAAAAATGATCCATAAGCATATTTCCAATGCTTTGAAACAGGCGGGAATTACATACCCGATTCTTTCGTTTACGACGGTAAGCCATCGACGTCAATTTGTGCTGGCTCTATTTTCTGCCACGGTTCAGGATGTCCAGCTCGCCTCTGAACAGTTCCAGAAGTTTTATGCGGATCTTTGCTTGCTGATGGAAGAGGATGATCTGCGGTGCTATGTTGGAAACCCGGTTCCCTGCGCGGAAGCAAGAGGGGAGTTAAAGCGTCTGCAAAACGCAGTATCAGAAAAAAGTAAGGATGGGCTGTGTTTGCCTACCGGTGCGATTGGAATCCACCCTGTCGTGGAAACCAACTTATCCGGAAGCGTTGAACGTTGGAAAACGCTTTTATCTGCCGGTCAGAAGCGTATTCTTGAGGGGGAACTGGAGAACTATCTGACCAATGTGGTTGAGAAATCCATTGGAAAACACCGTCTTCTCTGTGAATTGCATCAGCAGCTGACGCATATCTTTTTCAGTTATTTTTATGACAATGATGCAACGGTTCAGGAACTATTTACGGATAAGTATTCCTATACTGATTATATGGGCAGCTTTACGGATGTTGAGTCTTTGCGCATCGCTGTGCAGTATATGCTTCACGCAGTCGATAAAATGCAAAAAAATAATCATCCGATGGATGATGTGGAGCGCGCCAAAAGCTATATAGCAGAAAATATATCCAATCCGATTACGGTAAAGGATGTTGCGGATCATGTTAACTTAAGCGCCGAATACTTTACGAAACTATTTAAACGGGAAACCGGACAGAATATCAAAGAATTTATTACAGTTTCCAAAATTTCTGCAGCAAAGGAAATTTTGGAGCATTCTTCCATTTCTGTTGGCATGGTGGCGCTGGAGCTTGGATATTCCAACTTTTCTCATTTTACCCAAATCTTTAAAAAGTACGAGAACATGACGCCAAGCGAATATCGAAATAAGTTCGGTAATGAATAAAAAACATCCCCTGTTATTTGGACAGGGGATGTTTTTTATTACAGGTATTGTTTTAGGAATTCAGTCAGTTCCGCAGACATTTTTTCGTGGGTTGCCATGGAGGGATGCCCGGCTGCTCCAAAACCGTCCATGGGGTGCATGGGTTTGAAGCGGAAAGTACAAATCTTCTCGTCTCCGGATTCCTTCTTGTAATCAGCGACAGCATTGTCAATATCGTGGAAAAGATAATAACTCATGCTGCCTAGGGCACATACAATCTGGGTGTCCGGGCCGTTGAGAGCGCGGATTTCCTTGATAAAGGAAATGTATTCCTTGCCAAATTTTTCTTCTTCGGCAGGATCGCCGCTGAAGAGTAAGGCGAAATTGTCGTTTGTACCCAGATTCACGACCACAATATCGCTGGGATGATTTCGGAAATCCCATTCCAGGGGAATTATACCCAGTTTGGTTTGATAAACCCGATCAGTGTAGCGATAGAGCTCATTCATAGCAAAATCACCGGGCCATCCGGGATGCTTCACGGCAGTAATACCGGAGACACTGACACAGCTCCATTGCAGCCCCAGGTTTCTTGCGGTACGGGGGCCATAAGCCATCCAGCCATCTTCTTCAATGGAATAGAAGCCGCGATCACGTTCTTTGCTGATGTTGCCGTATCCGCAGGTGATGGAATCACCGACAAATTCAATCTTTTTGGCTTCCTTCTTCTCGGTAGGAAGGAATTCACCTTCGGCGGTAAATGCAGTCAGACCAAGGAATGTTTTGTTGTTTTCGGTAAGTTTTGTCAGACGGATTTTATGGGTCTGCGGTACCAGACTCTGATACAGCAGCCACGTTTCGTTCGGAGAAGAAACTTCGAACTTACGGATAGGCATGGGCATATCATCAAGGAAGACTGCTACCCAGGGCCAGGTTTTGCGCTTGGGAGCATTGGGATCCCAGGGCGCACCCTCGATCTCCTCGCTGCAGTCTGCACGGAAACTGGCATTCAAATGGGTGCCATGGAAAGTAAATTCTACGGTACTGCATGTCCAGTTGAAAAAGAGAATATCTTCTTTCGGTTCCAGAAATGTTCTGCCGTAGGTTACGAGAGTATCCTGCAGTTCTGTCATGGAATATCTTTTCATACCAAAATCTCACTCCCTTACTGCATCTGCTTCATATGTCAGGAAATTATCGAATTCATTTAAACGCAGCTTCTTTGTTGTTACATGAACGCCGTTTTCGGTTTTGTAGAAGTAGAAGGTGGTTTCAAACCAACCGTTCAGCCAGTGAATATGGAACCGCAGGCTTCCATCATCCAGGAAGGCTGCGCTGGCAGCATAGTCACCAAGACGATCGAAGGGGGAGGGGGTGAAATAAGGATTCAGGCTTCCATCCCAGTGACCAATCAGAGTTCTGTTTTCATTCATGGAAATAGTGCAGGTGTTATCGCTTATATCCAAACGGAAATCAGTAACGGGAATATCCTGCTCCGGATTACGGAACATGTCAAAAATATCGCCGTTGCCGGGAGGGGAAGCGGAAAGCCAGGGATCAAAGAGTCCCTCGGAAACGTGGTAATTGCCGGCAAAAGAGGGGTCGGGAGCCTTGGGACTTGCTTCGTCCGGGGCAAGATGCTGAGCTTTTTCAACTTCCTGCAGCTGAGCATATGCCTCAGGATCTGCCTCTAGTGCATCATCGGAAATATGGTTGAGAAGGAATTCGTACAGCGTATCCAGGGTTTTCTGAGGACCGCGGGGACCCATACCGCCTTCATGAAGCGCAATTACCATGTCCTTTTCGGGCCAGATAATTCCGTACTGACCCTGACCGCCGTCAAAGCGGTACACGCCGGGAATACTGCAGGCCCAAAGTTGATAGCCGTAGCCGCATTTTCCGTCTTTTTCCTCGGGGGCGTATTCGTTATTGATATGTACAGACAGAGCGGATTTGATAAAATCTTCGGGAACGATCTGTTCGCCATTCCATTTGCCGCCCTGAGCGTATAGCATCGCCAATCGCAGGTTTGCCTCTGTGGTAGCAAAGGTACCGGGTTCCGCGTCGATGCGATTTGCCACAAATTTACGCCACTCAAAATCTTCACGCTTGATACCGATCTTATCAAATAGTCTCGGAGTCAAGTATTCCCACAGATCCTTTCCGGTACGCTTGAGAATGATTGCACCAAGCATGCAGGAGCCGG
This sequence comes from Faecousia sp., assembly GCA_045628895.1. GTDB lineage: Bacteria > Bacillota > Clostridia > Oscillospirales > Oscillospiraceae > Faecousia. Next base: position 19,183 of record JAZQQD010000053.1, on the reverse strand, counting down.
TGGAGTTGTAGGTGAAATGGGTACCGGGTTCGTAGGAAAGGGGAGTGGTGAAATAATGATAGATCCAGTCGCCGCGCATATCCGGATGATAGGACATACCATTAGTCATAGTCAAAACATTTTCAACTGTGATTTTTTCAATACCCTCGGGCAACGGAATATTTTTTTCACGAATGTCATCGGCAAAAATGTCTACCATCTTTTCATCAAGAGAGAGAAGACCTTCACCAACAGCAATACCGATGGCAGTTGCTGTGTAGCTCTTGCCGAATGAATGGTTAGAATGAGGCATTTTGGAGGTGTATGGAGTCCACCAACACTCTGCAAAAACCTTTCCGTGTCGTGCAGCCATAAAGCCGTTCATGGTTGTCAGATCGTGGGAGAGCTCTTTAATACAGGTTGCTACCTGGGAACTCTTAAATCCAACCTCTTCGGGAGTGCAGCGGGGGAGTACATGAGAGTCCATTCAAATCGCTCCTTTCAAATATTTAAAAATGGAGGCACCGAAGTGCCCCCATTTTATAGAAGAGTTTGTTATTACTTGCTAGCCAGCCAAGTATCCAGCTGTGCCTGCTTCTCAGCGATGATAGCATCGATACCAGCGCTGTGCAGCTCCTGCTGGAACACGGGCAGGACGGAATCAATGTCAACCTCACCGTTCAGGATGGGCAGATAGTACTGTGCAATGACGTTAGCACAAGCGGTAACCTGATCAGCAACGGGTTCAGCATCAAACACAAAGCCCAGAGCCTTGGAGGGCTTAGCCTCGGCGTTGGTCTGCATCATCCACTCCCACATGTTCAGAGGCTGAGAGCCACGAACAGGAGTAGAAGAAGCGTTGGGGTTGTTGTAAGAAGCAGCCATCCAACCAGCGGTCAGATTGTCCTTGCCTTCGGGATAGCCAATGGTGCCATCCTCATTGTAAACGTAGTTCAGACCCTCGATACCGTTGCCGAAAATCATAGCAACTTCGGGGTTGCAGTACAGTTCCTTCAGAACACGGAAAGCAGCTTCCTTGTTCTTGGAGAAGGAGGTGATGTGGTACAGGTAAGTAGTAACATCGGAGGTGGAGATCAGACGGTCAGAAATCTGGCAGCCGACCATTTCGTCACCGTAGGTGTTATCAGCGGTGGCCTCGATGCACCACTCCTCAATGCTCCAGCCGTATCCGGGAGAGCCCTGAGAAATACCATTCTGGATGGACATCAGAGTGGGGTTGGTGTTGGACATTGCGTCAGGAGAGATGATCTCGTGCTCCTGCCAAACCTTAATGTTATCAACAAGGTTCATGAAGTAGTCGGACTCATAGTAGTTCTCAACAGTGGTGGACTCCAGAGGATGAGTCAGAACACCAAGGAAGTTGGTGTCGCCGAGGTAGTCAATACCCTTGGGCATCCAGTAGGTCTCAACAGCGCCGGGAACATAGTAGTGATCGGGGTGCATTTCCTTCATCTTAATGAGAGCCTCGGTCACGCCGTCCAGAGTGTTGATGGTGCTCCAGTCAATGCCGGCATCCTTTGCATCAGCAGCCTTCATGACGTACATCTGGGGAGAGCTGTACGGACCAACAGTGGGAAGAGCATAGGTCTTGCCGCCGATCTTGCAGCAATCCAGAACTTCGGGGTAGTCCTTGAACAGTTCGACGATCTCTGCACCGGCATCGGTAGCCAGCAGATCATCCAGAGCAGCCAGCTGACCATTGGAAACCAGAGTGGACAGAGGAGCATACCAGAAGGAAGAGAAGATGTCCAGAGCATCGGAAGAACCGGTCAGCAGCAGGTTGAACTGAGTCTGCATGTTGAAGAAGTTGACGGGAACCATGTCAACCTCAGCGCCAGCGGTCTCGCGAAGGATGGCGTTCAGAGCAGCCTCAACCTGGGGCTCGGTCTCGGTGGTATCGGACATACCGGTGATGTAAGCAATCTTAACAACGGGGTAGCTGCCGCTGGTAGCGGGAGCTTCGGTTGCTGCGGGTGCTTCGTTTCCGGAAGTAGCAGCGGGAGCTGCAGTGGTTGCAGCGGGAGCCTTGGAACCGCATGCTGCGCACAGCATAGCGATCATGGCTACAGCCAGAACCAGGGCAATAATGCGTTTGTTCATGTTTGCTTCTCCTTACTTTTGTTTTGATATGCAGATTGCGTAGTTTCACAATCTACGGCTAAATGATATCAAAAAACCTATGTGAAATGCCATCATTTTTCTGGCGGCTTTTATCATATTTCTGTCTAAATTGCGAAGAGGAGTGTTGCATATGCATAAATGAAAGCAATCTTCACTCCCTGTTTTTCAGAAAAATAACAAATTACGGCAGAAAAGTGATAGCAAGTTTAGTGGGAATCTGTTAATATATTGTTAAAGACTTTCGGCTGTATGCTGGAAGGGAATACGGAGGTCAAATGATGGAACAAACATTGAACCCTAAGAATCCGGTTGCGCTTTCTGAAGCGGAGCGTAAGCGGAGTAAGAGAGCGAAGCTGTTTCGGCAGTTTCTTCCGCTTTATTTGATGATGATTCCCGGTTTTGCATATCTCATCATCAACAACTATATCCCTATGGCAGGCCTGGCAATCGCCTTTAAGAAAATCGACTATTCTGTCGGTATTTTGAAAAGCCCTTGGGTAGGTCTTAAGAACTTTAAATTCTTGTTCAGTAACGGCGACGCTGCAAAGGCATTCCGCAATACTGTGCTTTACAATCTGGCATTTATTGTGGTTGACAATATTCTTTGTATTACTGTCGCAATTGCTCTTGACTATGTCAAGGGTAAGTTCTTGAAGAAGACAAGCCAGATCGTGATTCTGATCCCTTATCTGCTTTCCACTGTTATTGTTGGCTACATTGTTTTCGCATTCCTGAGCCCCACCAATGGTTTCGTCAACAACTCTATTCTCCCGATCTTTGGTGTAACAAAGAAAATTAAGTGGTATAATGAAGCAAAATACTGGCCGTATATCCTTATTTTTGTACATTCCTGGATGACTTTCGGCTACAGCTCCATCCTGTATTATTCCACGGTCATCAGTATTGACAAGTCTTTGTATGAAGCTGCCGTTATGGACGGTGCTTCCGCTTGGCAGCAGATCATTCATATCACCATTCCCGGCTTGAAGTTCACCATCATCACTCTGGTGCTGCTGGCTGTTGGCCGTATCTGCTTCTCCGACTTCGGCCTGTTCTATCAGATTCCCCAGCATTCCGGTCTTCTTTACGCAACGACCCAGACTGTCGATACTTTCGTGTATCGTGCCTTGCTGGAGCTGAACGATGTTGGCAGATCCTCTGCTGCAGGCTTCCTGCAGTCTATCCTTGGTTTCATTTTGGTCTTTACTGCCAACACGGTAGTTTCCAAGATCGACCAAGAGAGCGCATTGTTCTAAGGGAGGTACTGAAGTATGATTAATAATAGTAAGGGATTAAGTGTTTTCTTCAATGCACTCCTTGTGATCCTCGTCCTGATGTGTATCATTCCTTTCTGGCTTCTGATCGTCAGTTCCTTGACGGATGAGCAGTGGCTGATTCAGAACGGTTATTCTATGTGGCCGAAGGTTTTCAGCGGTGCTGCCTATAACTATCTGGCATACGCAACTTCTTCTATTGGCCGTGCCTACTTCATGAGTATTGCCATTTCAGCGGTTGGTGTTTCCATTAATCTGGTTATGACGATCCTGTTCTCCTATCCGCTGTCCCGCAGAGATCTCCCCGGCAGACAGGCATTCTCTCTGATTCTGTTCTTCACCATGCTGTTTAATGGTGGTATGGTTCCTACCTATCTGGTATATGCAAACCTGCTGAAGATCAAGGATACTTTCTGGGCAATGGTCGTTCCTTACATGCTGTTCAACGCATTCAATGTTATTATGATGCGTACTTACTTCACTTCTTCCATTCCCAATGAAGTGTTGGAAGCTGCGAAGATTGACGGCGCCACTGAAACTCAGTGCCTGACCAAGATCGTTATCCCCATGAGTAAGCCCATCATTGCTACCATTGGTCTGATGACTCTGATCGGCTACTGGAACAACTGGACCAACGGTATTTACTTCCTGGTTACCCGTACCGATCTGTACGGCATTCAGAACTATCTGAATGACGTTATGAACAAGGCTTCCTTCCTTGCTTCGCACATGGATCAGAGCGTTGGCATCACCGGTGCTGATGTACCTACTGTCGGTGTTCGCATGGCAATCGCTGTTATTGCAGTTTTGCCTTTGATGGTGGCCTATCCCTTCTTCCAGAAATACTTTGTCAAGGGCATTACCCTTGGTTCTGTGAAAGGCTAATTCCACATGGCCGACGGTTTCCTGCCGAAGCCGTCGGCTTTTTCGGTTTTCAAACACGATAAATGATTATGCTTATTTATTGAAAAGACGAAAGGAGTGCCTATTATGGCCTTTTGTAAACTGGACTATTTTTCTGATGCGATGCAGCAGAAAATGGATGTCTGTGTGATCATCCCGGAAAATAAATGGGGTTATTCTTTGGCAGATCGCCCTGCGGATTACCGTTATCCGACTTTGTGGCTGCTTTGCGGCGGTGGATTTGACCATACCGACTGGGTTCGCTACACGGCCATTGAGCTGTTTGCTGCCCAGCACGGTGTCGCTGTGGTTATGCCCGGCATTTCGTACACCTGCTATTGTGATACCGCCGAGGGCGATTTCAAATGGTGGACGCAGATCGCCTACGAGCTGCCGGAATACCTGCGGAAGCTGTTCCCTCTGTCTGAAAAACGGGAGGATAATTTTGTAGCAGGATTTTCCATGGGCGGCTACGGTGCCTTCAAGTTCGCCATGCAGCGGCCTGAAATGTTTGCTGCCTGCGGTACCTTTGCGGGCCCCATCGGTATCATTCCCCGTACCCCTGTAGGACCTGACGAGAAGCTTGGTCAGCCCTGCCTGCGGGACGATTTCTGTGAGCCTCCCTTCCGCACCCTGTGGGCGGGCTTCGGCTCTGCCGCCAAGCGGCGTAACACCCCGGATGACAACCTGTATATGCTGGAGAAGCACCTGAAAGAGGGTACCGAGCTGCCGAAATTCTACATCGCGGTTGGTGCGCAGGACCCCACCGCTCCCGAGGGCTATGTGACTATGGATCTGATGCGGGAAATGGGACTTGAATTTCATGAGATCCGGGATCAGGGCAAGCATGACTGGGAGTACTGCAACCGCCATGTGGAGGACTACCTAAACTGGATTCCGCTGCACAGCGATTATGTGATGGAGGATCAATAATATGGCAGTGATCGAATTGAATGCGCTTTCCACAGCTTTGGCAGGCAGTTTTTCCGCGACGGTTTTCTGTCCGGAAAATGCGGATATGACAGGGGACAAAAGTTATGCTGCTTTGTATCTGATTCATGATATCGGTGGCAACGATACAGATTTTCGTACCGTGAAGAATCTGCAAAAGCTGTCCACGCAGTATGGTATTTTTGTCATTTGCCCCAGCCTGTTCCATTCCTTCGGCATGGACCTTACTTGGGGCGGTAAATACGGAGAATTTGTGAATACGGAACTTCCCGGCATTTGCCGCCACATGTTCCCGCTGGATGAAAACCGGCAGTATGTTGGTGGTGTCGGCAGCGGTGGCTATGGTGCATACTGGCACGGTGCCAATCACCCGGAGTGCTTTTCCAGATGCGTTTTCATTGAGGGACATTTGGACATTGCCGCTTTGTGTGAAGCTGGAGCCCGTGGCGCAAAGCTTCCCAATATGACTGCCGCCAATCTGCAGGCTGTATTTGGTGACCTGAATGGTGTCCGCGGAAGTGACAAGGATATGCTTTGTGAGGGTGCAAAGGCTCCGGCAAAGCTTTTTGTGGGATGCACGGAGGACTACCCTGGATTTGAGCATATCGCTATGGTTGCAGCACGAAATAAGATTCCCCATCATACTGGCAAAACGGAAGAACCTGTTTATGAAGCTGCTTTCAAGTGGCTGGTGGAGTAACAGATACTGAATATATGGGAGGAAGAAATATGTCAAAAACAAAGGATTTGGATGCGCTCTTGCAGGGCTTCGTGGATAACGGCCTTCCCGGCTGTGGTTTGATGATTACGCAGGATGGAGAAACCATTTATGAGAATTATTTTGGTGTCTCCAATGTGGAAAGTGGAGCACCGGTAACAAAGGATTCTGTTTTCCGACACGCTTCTACCTCTAAGCTGCCCCTGTATACTGCTGCGCTCATGCTGTATGAACAGGGGAAGTTCCTGCTGACGGATCCTTTGTATGAGTGGCTTCCTGAATATAAGGAGAGCCATAAGGTCGTTCGGAATGCAAACGGCAGTGTGGATATTGTGAAAACAGATCGTCCTATCAACATTAAGGATATTCTTACCATGCGATGCGGTATGCCTTATGTGAATTTCCCGGTTGAGACCAATGATGCGACTCTTCGGGCCATGGTGAAGGCCATGGAGCCCCTTTGGGCGAAGGGACATTACACCAACCGGGAGCATGTGAAGGCAATGGCCAATGTGCCGCTGGCTTTTGAGCCCGGCAGTCATTGGCTCTATGGTTTTGCCAGTGAGCTGACTTGCGCTCTGGTGGAAGCTGTCACAGGAAAATCCGTAGATGACGCACTGCAGGAAATGCTTTTTGATCCTCTGGACATGAAGAGTACAGGCTCCCATTTCTTTGGGGATATCCAAGAACGGATGGTGAAGCTGTACACCCCGAAGGATGGAAAGCTTGAGCCCTGTATGTTCCCGTTGGAAAAGACATTCCTGCCCGGAGAAGAAAATGAAATGGGCTGGGCAAGATATTTTTCTACTGTGCAGGATTACAGCAATTTGATGACTATGCTGGCCTGCGGCGGTGAGTTCCGAGGGGAGAGGATCATGGGCAGAAAGACCATCGATCTGATGCGCACCAATGTTCTTCCCCCTGATCAGATGAAGGATTATCTGGATCCCTACGAAATGGGCTATGGTTACGGCTACGGTGTCAGAACGGTTTTGGATCCGGAGCAAGGAAATCTCAACAGCTCTCTTGGCGCATTTGGATGGACCGGCGGATATGGTACATGGTGCGAATCTGACCCAGAGGAAGGGGTTGCAATTACCTATATGCATAACTTGATGCCCAACGGACAGGCATATTATCATCCGCGTGTTCGCGCAGCTGCTTACGGTTTCATTCAGTGATAGGAGGAAATATCATGTCTCTGTTGACCTATACCTTTGAAAGCCAATATTTGAACAACAATACACAGGTAAATGTGATCCTCCCGGATAAGCCTCGTGGAAAGACCCCGGAGGAGTTTTTCCGAAGCGGAAAGAAATATAAGGTTCTATGGCTGCTCCACGGTACCTTCGGCGACTTCTCGGATTGGGTTCGTAAGACCAATATTGAATTGTATGCCTGCGAAAAGGATTTGGTCGTTGTCATGCCATCTGCCTTAAACTCCAACTATTCAAACTGGGACGACTACATGCTGGGATTTAAAATGTTTGATTATCTTACCGAGGAACTGATGCCTCTGATCTACGGATGGCTGCCGGTTTCCGATAAGCGGGAGGATAATTTCATTGCCGGCCTGAGCATGGGCGGCCGCGGAACCATCAAGTATGCGGTCAACCATCCGGATAAATTTGCCGGTGCTGCAGTCCTTTCTGCAACACCTATGGATATGTCGGACATGCGTCCCGGACATCCCAACCCTCTGCTGGATACCGAAGGCGGTCGTACTGCGGCAACCCTTAGAAATGCCGGCGGTCTGGAAGCATTTCTCAACTCCAATGAAAATGTCTGGGCGATTATCGATAAGCTTGCCCCTACCGGAAAGCTGCCGAAGCTCATGTTTGCCTGCGGTGAGCAGGATGTGATGCTCTATGAGATGTTCCGGAAGTTCCGCATCCATGCGGAAGAAATCGGACTGGATGCCTATTTCTATACCAAACCCGGCTATAAGCATGAATGGCGATTCTGGGACCTGGCTATCCAGGAAGCCCTGCGCTACTTTGGCCTGGATGAAAATGGTGGAAATCCCTTCTAATGAAACATAAGAGGTGAATAAAATGGAAGAATTTATTTTGAGAGCTGGTACCCCGGATGATGACAACCGGGATTACCTTCCTGAGCGAATCAAAGGCAGCGACATCGTTGTCAATGAAAACGGCAACAATTCTCAGCCCTATCCCGAAAGACTTATGGAGTATCACGAGTCACTGGTCGGCGATGATCATGTAGACGAGTGGTATGAGTATGTACCTTCCGGTTATGATCCCGCTAAGAAAACACCTCTGGTTCTGTCCATGCATGGTGGACTTATGACTGGTTGGGGACAGGCAATCTATACTTCCTGGACCATTATGGCGGAAAAGCATAACTTCATTGTTGCGTTCCCGAATGCTTCCAGCAAGCGTGTCTGGTCCGTGGAGTGGGGTAAATGGCGCTTTGATGGCTCCGAGGGTACTCATATCAACGAGAATCCTCCGGAAGAGCTGATGCAGGGACCCAAATGCATTGAGGATAACCGGGATGCCAATATGGCTCTGGCGCTCATTGCAAAGATGAAGGAAAAGTACAACATCGATGAAGAGCGGATCTATATGCAGGGTATGTCCATGGGCAACATGATGACAGCCATGTTCTCCCGCTACTATGGCAATATCCTTGCCGGTGCTGCCGGTTCCGGCTGCTCCACTTTTGGTAACCTCCTGTTTGAAAAGGATGGTACAATTAAGAATCAAGGCGGCCACCTGCCTGTATGGCAGTCCCGACCCGAGAACAACGACATTCCTCCTGTGAAGGAAGATTCCCTGTACATCAATAAGTATAACCGCTACTACTGGATGAAGCTGAACAGCTGCAAGACTGTTCCTCAGATCAGCATTATTGGTGAGGATAACATGGCTTTCTTCGAGGGTGAAAAAGCCGACATGGTCTACCTCGATATCAAGAACCGCGATCATGGTCAGACTCTCGATGATGCAGCCCTCATCTGGAATTATTTCTTCTCCGGGCTGCGGAGAAAGGCGGATGGTACCATCGTCCGTGAGAAAAGCAACATTGAGCGCAAGGGTGATGCATTCGCCATTTCTGTTGCCGACGGCTGCAAGTATGCATGGCGCAACAACACCATTGTGCCGCTGTCTACTCCGGCTATGTACTGGCAGAAGCTGAAGTATCATGGCCTGAACGGTGGACAGATCGTTCGCGGTGAGTATCTGATGGCTCCCGTTTCCTTCTTGGCAGAGTCCTTTGGCGCAGAATATCTGCCCAGCGTGGATACACTCACGGCAAAGGTCGTCCTGAAGGACGGCAGAACTCTGCAGTTTGCCCGGGGCAGCATCGGCTGCGTCATCGATAATACCCTGCGCAGCATGTATTGCGAGGCTCTGCACCGCAACGGCGAACTGCTGATCAGCGTGGAATGGTTCTGCAAATATCTGTTTAACCTGACTGCAACTTTCTGCGACGGCGTGACCTATATCACTGACCATTTTGCAGAATTGTCTGAGAATATGGCTGATCTCATCCACGATTTGCTGAAGGATAACGGTAATCTGGCTGATTACGAAGCTGTAAAGCTTCCCCAGTAAGAAAGGAAGATGAATATGGAACCCAAAGTAATCCTGCGTGCAGGCACGCCTAACGATGAAAACCGCGATTACCTTCCTGAAGCCATTAAGGGCAGCGATATGGTGGTCAATGAAAACGGCAATAACTCCCAACCCTATCCCGAAAGACTGATCGAATGCACCGGAGATGTGGTAGGAGACGGCCTGGTGGATGTATGGTATGAGTATGTTCCTGCCAGCTATGACGGCTCAAAGAAGGTGCCTTTGGTCATCGGTAACCACGGCGGCCTGATGACCGGCTGGGGACACGCAATTTACACATCATGGACAATGGTTGCGGATCGGGAAGGTTTTATTTGTATTTTCCCCAATGCACATACCGCCCGTATGTGGCAGGTGGAAGGCATGTTCAAGCCCGGTTCTGAGCCCGCTTTCTTGGGTGGAATGAAGATCGCAGAAGTTCCCGAGGATTATCATGAAAACCATGATATGAACATGGAGCTTGCCCTCATCGAGATGGCAAAGAAAAAGTATAATATTGATGAAGGGCGTATCTTTATGCAGGGTATGTCTGCCGGTAACCTATTGACCGGTCAGTTCTGCCGCTACTATGGCAACATTCTTGCCGGTGCTGCAGGCTCCGGCGGCCCCTCTGCACTGGATCGTCTGTTTGATGACGAAGGCAATGTGCTCAATGTGGCAGGTCCGTTGCCTGTATGGCAGGCTCGTCCCGAGAAGAATGGTATTCCCGAGGGCAGACTCTACGGCGAACCCCTGCTGAACCGATTCAATCGATTCTACTGGATGCACCTCAACGAGTGCGATGTTCTGCCGAAAATCGCTCTGGAAGGTGAAAACAACTATGCCTTCTTCAGCGGTAAGAAGGGCGATGTGGTATACCATGATATCAAGAACCGTGACCATGGTCAGACTCTGGATGAAGCATTCCTGTACTGGGATTATTTCTTTTCCGGTCTGCGCCGCAATCCCGATGGCACTATTACGAAGACCGAGTCCATCCTGCCCAGAACCGGCGATCAGTTTGCAATCTCTGTTACCGGCGGCACCAATAAGGCCTGGTTCAATAATGAGATCGTGGAAATGTCCGCTCCCGCTTACACCTGGCAGAAGCTGAAGTATCACGGCCTGAATGGCGGAACCAAGGTGAGAGGTGAGTATGTCTGTGTACCTCTGTCCTTCCTTGCCAAAGTGTTCGGCGCAGAGTATATTCCCAGTGAAGATACCTTGACTGCTAAGCTGGTACTGAAGGATGGAAGAAAGCTGCAGTTTGCCCGGGGCAGCATCGGCTGCATGATCGATGACGATCTGCGTAGCATGTACTGCGAAGCCCTGCACAGAAATGGAGAACTGCTTGTCAGCGTTGAGTGGTTCTGCCGCTATCTGATGAACCTGCAGGTTTCCGAGTGCAACGGCGTTGTCTATGTGACCGATCATTTCAGCACACTGTCCGCCAACATGGCAGACCTGATTAAGGAACTGCTGTATGGCAAGCTGTTCCCTGAGAATTTCCGCTATATGGAGTATCAGGAAGTATAAGGAGTAGAGCATGGGAAAACTACGCTTTAATTATCGCAGCGAGATTCTCGGCAAATATGTGGATGTTACAGTCTGCTTTCCTACCGATGAATACCGTACGCCTTTCACGGAGTATAATACCAATCGTACCGCCAAAAACCAGGTAAATGAAAAGAAGGAATTCTATCAGCCCGGCATGAAATTCCAGACCGTCTATCTGATTCACGGCGGCGGTGATGACGATACCCTTACGTATCGTTACTCCAATATCGAAGAAGCAGCACAGCGTAACCGGGTTATGCTGGTCACTCCCAATATTGCCAACAGCCTTGGTGTAGATACCTGCTACGGAGTACCTTACATGACCTTCCTTACAGAAGAATTGCCTGTCGTGATCCAGTCCCTCTTTGCTTCTTCTCCCAACCGGGAAGACAACTTTATCATGGGCTATGCCATGGGCGGCAATGTTGCGCTGGGTGCTGCGGTAAATCGTCCCGACAGATACAGTATGTGTGTGGATATTTCCGGCGGTATCGGCATGACTTTCCGGGCAGATACCCTGCAGAACGAGCTGAACGGAGACCATTTCAAGAACAATTTCCGTATTTATAATACCAGCTTCGGCGAAGCTGAGGATATTCCCGGCAGCGCAGCAGACCTTGCCTACCAGGTAAAGATGCATCGTGAGGCCGGAGATCCGGAGTGTAAATTTATTCTTGCCTGCGGAAGTAAGGAATTCATTCGCGGACGCGTCGAGGGCGATGTTGCCAAGATGCAGGAATTGGGAATGGATATCCGCTATATCTGCGCAGAAGGTTATGATCACGATTTCAAAATGTGGGACCGTTACATGCAGATGGCGCTCGATAAACTACTGCCACTGAAGCGCAAAGCAATCTACGCGGAAGATTAAAAAAAACAAAACGGCTGTGGATTTCCACAGCCGTTTTTCTGTGCATTGTGCAATAAAAAGAAAGAAATAAAAATGCTACCTTTATAAGATGTTTCAATGAAAAACAGAATTATTATAGAAAATCCCAGATTTTCAACAATGAAATGATTTGACTACATCAAAGCAACATTTTATAATAAAATATATCAATTAGAAGGAGGAACACCATGGCAAATTACAGACTTTATTACTTTTCGGAAGCCTTAAAAATGAAGGTTGGCGTCAATGTGATCATTCCGGAAAGTACCTGGGGTCACTCTCTGGCTGACCGTCCCAAGGGATACCGTTATCCCGTTCTATGGCTTCAGTCCGGAGGTGGCTTTGACTATACGGATTGGCAGCGCTACACTTCTCTGGAATTGTATGCATCAGAGGTTGGCATTGCTGTGGTATGTTCCGGTACCTATTGTTCCGGTTATAATGACACCTACCATGGAGATTTTAAGTATTTCACCCAGCTTTCCATTGAAACACCCAAGGTGGTCCGCCACTTGTTCCCGCTGTCCGAAAAACCGGAAGAGAATTTCCTGGCAGGTTTCTCCATGGGCGGCTACGGCAGCCTGAAATGGCTCGTCCGTGACCCAGAGCAGTTTGCGGCAATCGGTCTATTCTCCGGAGTAAAAAATGTCACGACATTCCTTAGTGATGAGGAACCTGACAAAGAGGATTTTTATATGTTCCGTGCTGCGTTCGGCAAGAAGTCTGAAATGGAGAATACGGAAAATGATATTTGCTATATGATCGACAAGCAGATGGCAGCAGGCAAAAAATTCCCCAGGGCCTATATGGCCACCGGCGTGGAAGATGCACATTATGAAGGAAATGTTTTCTTCATGGATCAGTATGCAAAGCAGGGGTTGGATATTTATCGTACCGTAGATCACGGATATCACAACTGGGAGTATTGCGACAAGCACATCAAAAAATATCTGGATTGGCTGGTAGCGGAGGGAAAAATCAAAGAAACCTTTGTCCGTGCCAGTGAATAAGCGGGAGGAACTACGATATGGCAAATATTGAATTAAACGCTCTGTCTGTGATTACCGGTGGTTCCTTCTCTGCCCGTGTATTTGTACCGGAAATGGATAAGCTGTGGCTGGATGACAGCGAACATATGAAAAAGTATCCGGTGCTGTGGCTGCTGCATACTGATGGCGAAGCGGCTGTGGACTGGATGCGTACACCTGCGGAGAGGCTTGCCGCAAAATATGGCATTGTTATCATTGCCCCGGATCAGCACCACACTTTGACAACCAATATGGAGTATGGCCCTCTCTTCGAGGACTTTCTCCGGCGTGAACTTCCGGGCATCTGCCGCAATACACTTCCGATTTCCGAGGATCCTGCAGAGAACTGGATCGCCGGCGTGGGTACCGGTGCCTACGGCGCGATGAAGATGGCTATGAAGTACCCGGATACCTTCAGCAAGGCTGTTGCTATGAATGGTATCCTGGATATGGAACGTGCAATCGAGGATGTGCAGGCGGGCAGGGATCCCGGTTTTCCCCATAATCAATCGTCTATGGAAGCAGTGTTCGGTAAGCTGGATGCCTTCCACGGCAGCTGCAATGATGTCTATGCTCTTGCAGAAGGGCATCAGACTGCAGAATTCCTGCTGTGCTGGGAAGAGAATCTGCCGACTTCCGATGAAAACAGTCGCCTGGCGGAAAAGCTGAAGGCGGAAACGAAGGTTTTTCCTGCGGGTTCCGATATGGAAAGCTGTCAGATGACACTTAGAGCAGCCGTGGAATGGCTGACAAAATAATCAAGCGAAAGGAGTAATTCGCCAATGAAAATCAAGCTTCGCGCAGGCACCCCCAATGATGCGAACCGGGATTATCTTCCTGAAGCCATCAAAGGCAGCGACATGGTGGTGAATGAAAACGGCAATAACTCTCAACCCTATCCTGAGCGGCTGGTAGAATGTACCGGTGTCCTTGCAGACGGCAAGGAGGATCGCTGGTATGAATATGTGCCTGCCAGCTATGACGGCTCAAAAAAAGTACCGCTTGTGGTGGGGAACCACGGCGGACTCATGACCGGCTGGGGCCATGCCATCTATACCTCCTGGACGATGGTTGCCGACAGGGAAGGCTTCATCTGCGTCTTTCCGGATGCCAATGACAGAAGAATGTGGTGCGTGGAGGGCATATATGACAAGTTTGATCCCAAGGATGCACCGGATCTTCCCATGGTTCTGGCACCTAAGGACTATCGGGAAAACCATGACCTGAACTTTGTCTATAACCTCATTGAGCATATGAAGCAAAAGTATAACATCGATGAGGGCAGAGTGTTCATGCAGGGCATGTCCATGGGCAATGTTTTCACGGCTCAGTTTGCCAAGTATTACGGCAAAGTTCTGGCAGGCGCTGCCGGTTCCGGTGGTCCTACCAAACCCAGAATGCTTTATACCCCCGAGGGCGAGATCATGAATTATGGCGGACCTATGGCCATCTGGCAGTCCCGCCCGGGTAAAAACGGTCTGCCTCCCGGAGGCAAGTACGACGAATTTGCAGTGAATAAGTATTCCAGATTCTACTGGATGAAGATTAACGAGTGCGATCCGGTCCCTCAGATCAAAATTGAAGGTGAGAATAACTACGCCTTCTACAAGGGCAAGAAGGCAGACCTCGTCTACCTGGATATCAAGAACCGTGATCATGGCCAAACTCTGGATGAGGCTTTCCAGTATTGGGATTATCTGTTCTCCGGGGTACATAAGGAGCCTGACGGAACCGTTGTGTGCGATAAGCCCTTGATTCCAAGAGAAGGTGATAAATTTGCGCTGGCATTCCAAGCGGATGTCAATAAAGCCTGGTTCGATAATCAAGTCCATGAGTTGACTACTGCCCCGGTGCAATGGCAGAAGCTAAAATATCACGGACTGAATGGCGGACAGATTGTTCGCGGCGATTATCTCTGTGTGCCTGTCAGCTTCCTTGCAAAGGCTTTTGGAGCAGAATATCTGCCCAGTGAGGATACTCTCACGGCAACCTTGAAACTGAAAGACGGCAGAGAGGTTCAGTTTGCCCGTGGCAGCATCGGATGTGTCATCGACAATGATATGCGCTGCATGTACTGCGAAGCTTTGCACCGCAACGGGGAACTGCTGGTCAGTGTGGAATGGTTCTGCAAGTGGCTTTTCAATCTGCATGTTTCTATCTGCAATGGAATCGTGTATATTACGGATCATTTTATTGATCTTTCTGACTTCCTTGCGGATGTGATTAAGGATCTTCTTTCGGGAAATGCCTTCCCCGAAAGTTTTGCTAACATTGGAATTGAGGATTAAGGAGTTTGTTATGGTAAATAAGATTACATTACATACTGTCATGCATGATTTTGGTCAGATGGTGGATTCTATCATGCTGGAGGTCAGCGGCACTGTCCCTGCGCTGAACAAAAAAGATTTTGCATGCAAAAATTGTTTCGGCAATCTCGGCGCATCTATCCCTACCGCAGGTATCACGGAGGTGACTGTGGAGAGAAATGTGGTTACTGCGGCTGTCGAGCCTTTCCTGTACCGCTGCGAGTTTGAAGTGAGCTGCGAGAAGCTCGGCGTTACTGTCAATAAAACTACGGTCAGCGAAGTTCAGCTTTATCATGAGGAAATGTTCCGGCCGATCGTGGAGAATGGTGTGCATTACCGCCTGTATGAGCCGGAAGCCTATAGCCCCCGGCCTCTGATTCTTTTCCTGCACGGTGGCGGCGGCAGCGGTGAAGATAACATGCTGCAGCTCACCGATACCCTTGGCGCTATTAAGTTGGCCGAACGTCTGCCGGATATGTATATCATGGCACCCCAGGCTCCATCCGGCGGTATGTCCATGGAAGAAGCATTCAAGAGAATTCACGGCAATCCTTATGCGGTGGAGATGGGTGCAGATACCAATAACGACAAGAATGACCGTGGCTGGAACCGGGAGTATCTGGGCCGTGTCTGCGATATCATCCGCAAGATGATTGCAGATGGAAAGGTTAATCCCAAACGTGTCTACTGCATTGGTATGAGCATGGGTGGCTTTGGTACCATTAAAACCGTTTCCGATGCTCCCGAGCTGTTTGCAGCCTGTGTGCCGATCTGCCCCAGCATGAACGGTGAAAGCTATCCCATTCTGGAGAATTTCCCGGATGTCCCTGTCTATATCGCTTCCGGATATATCGATCACCAAAAGTCCCGCCATGCTTATATTCTCAGAGCAGTCCAGAAGCTTTGGGAGAAGGGAAGAACCGATGTGAAGTATACCCTCTTTACGGAGGAAGAGCTTGCTGCTTACGGTATCGGCTTGGATCAAAGCCTTCCTGCCAAGGATTTGTACGCGGAGAACCACAACAGCTGGATCCTGGTACTGCATAACGAATATGGTATTCTGGACTGGATGTTGTCTCATCAGAAGAAATAAAACGTGATTTGCGCCGCATCCTTTGGTGCGGCGCTTTCCTTAGGAGTATTGGTATGAGTGAAAAGATTATTTTGCAGCCCGGTGATCTGAATGATGAAAACCGGGACTATTTGCCGGAAGCCATCAAAGGCAGCCGTATGGTTGTCAACGAGAACGGAAACAGTTCTCAGGTTTACCCTGCTAATTTGAGGGAATATACCGGGGATATTGTCGGTGACGGGATTACGGATACTTGGTATGTCTATGTGCCCGATAGTTATGATCCCGGTAAAAAGACACCTCTTGTTTTTTCCATGCATGGCGGCTTGATGACCGGGTGGGGACAGTGTATTTACACCAGCTGGAGTCTGGTTGCAGATAAGGAAGGCTTTATCTGTGTATTTCCCAATGCAAGTTCCAACCGCATGTGGATGATCGAGTGCGATAAAAATGCGGATCCCAGTATCTTTTCAACCCCGGACGGTGCCCCTGCGCTGAATGTCCCTACGGGCTCTGTAGAGGAGTACCATGATGTTCGTCTTGTGATGGCGCTTCTGGAAAAAATGAAGCACGATTATTCCATCGACGAGGGCAGAGTTTTTATTCAGGGCATGTCTATGGGCAATGCCATGACAAGCGGTGTTGCCCGCTATATGGGTAAATTCTTTGCCGGCGCATCCGGCTCCGGATGCCCGACGAATCCCAAACTGCTGTTTGATGAGAATAATGCCGTAATCAATAAAGGGGGAGCCATGGATATCTGGCAGTCCCGCCTGATGCACGATAAGACGGCTTATCATTACGGCGAGGATGACCGCCCGGTTGTGGTCGGCAATATCAACTATTGGCGCCGAGTCAATGGCGCTATGGTTCTTCCGAAAATTCAGATCCAGGGCGAAAAGAATTTTATTTTCTATGTAGGAACCCGCGGCAATGTGATCGTACAGGATATCTATAACC
Source organism: Faecousia sp. (assembly GCA_045628895.1). Lineage (GTDB taxonomy): Bacteria > Bacillota > Clostridia > Oscillospirales > Oscillospiraceae > Faecousia. The sequence goes on along the minus strand of JAZQQD010000053.1, from coordinate 1,823 downwards.
GTGATCACGGCCAGACCTTTGATGATGCACAGCTTGCGTGGGATTATCTTTTCTCCGGTTCATCCAAAGCACCTGACGGAACCATGCTCCATTCTGTAACCAATCGCAGTATTACCGGTGACGCTTTTGCTATTGCTGTGGCGGACGGTGCAAAGCTTGCCTGGGTGAAGAACCGGCTCCTGCCTATGGATGTGCCTGCCTTTACCAGAGATAAGCTGAAATATCATGGCTTAGAAGGCGGACAGATCGTTCGCGGCAGCTATCTGTTTGTGCCTTTGAATTTTCTGGCGGAAGTGTTTGGCGCAAAGTACCAGGAAAATGCAGAGGGAACCTACGGGGAAATGAAGTTGGCGGATGGCAGAGAACTGACCTTTGCCCATGGCTGCATCGGCTGTACGATAGATAATACTGTGGAAGCTATGCTTTGTGAAACAGTCATGAAGGACGGCCATCTCTGCGGCAGCCTGGAATGGTTCTGCGCAGCTCTTTACAATTTCCATGTTTCCTGCTATGATGGTGTCATCTATGCTACGGATCATTATGCCAAGCTTTCCCGTTATCTTTCCTGGATCCTGCAGGATATTCTGCGCGAAACGGAGAAGGAGCAGAGAGGCTATGGCGAATAAGTTCCATAACCCGGGAGGGATCATTCTTGTTTAAACCCAATAGTCCGCTGGGCAGATTTTTGAGTGCGCTTCTGGATCAGCTGGTTTTGAATCTGCTGTACATGGTCAGCTGCATGCCGATTATCACCATCGGTGCCGCAACAACTGCCCTGTATTCTATGCAGTACGCACTTCGGGATCATTCTGCTTCGGGTGTTATCCGTCCCTATTTTTCCAGCTTTGCGAATAATTTTAAACAGGGCACTTATATTTTCCTTGTTATGGTGATTATCGGCGTGTTTGTTGGAGGAGCAGCATTTTCAGCGTTCAGTCTTGGCTTAATGCGATTTACTTTTACAAGACTGATCATGCTTTTGGTTGCTTTTCTATATTTGTCAACCTGGAGCTGGGTGTTCCCGTTGGCAGCGAAGTTTGACCGGAATGTTCCCGGGACAATGCAGAATGCTTATATGCTTTCCATGCGGTGCCTGCCAACCTCTATGGTACTGATTGTTGTGAACATGCTGGTTCCTTCCATGTTTTTGTCCATTCCTGAGGCATGGATCAGCGGATATGTATTTGTACTGCTCTTCTTCAATGCAGCCGTTACATCTTTGATTAATTCTAAATTTATCTGGCGCGCGCTGAAAAAATATATGGCAGAATAAGGGGAAAAGTTATGAAGCAATTTATTGATAAAGCAAAGGAACTTGGTTTTTCGGATGCTGCAATTATGAAGGTAGCGGATCTGACTGTAGTTCCGGGATATCGGAAATTCTGCGAAGATAATCTTTGCGGAAATTACAATTTACTTCCTGCCTGTCCTCCCGCAAGCGGAACTGTTGATGAAATGACTGCAAGAATGGGAAAGTATGAACACGCCTTGATCCTGCAGACAATGGATCAACCGGATGATATGCAGGATGCCCAGGCCCATAAGAAGGCTAAGGTGAAGCACAATATTCTGACTGAGCAGGTTTTGGATTATATGCACAGCCAGGGAGTTGAGGATATTCTCATGATGGGTGCCGGCCCGTGGAAAACCCATTCCTGTATGTCCGCCTACTGCGTAGATGCTCAAAAGATGGCGGATGCCGTCAACATGAAGTGCTGGGAAAATGACGGTATTGTTCGGTATTTTTCTTTGTTACTTTTCTAAAAAAATCCGGAATCCCATGATTCCGGATTTTTTTATTGTTACCCGAAAACCCCGGCTTA
>JAZQQD010000052.1:0-2177 GCA_045628895.1 Faecousia sp. | reverse complement strand
CGATCCAGAAAACCGAACCGCTTCATGCTGCCGCCGCCGACGCAGACGATGGCCCGCTTGCCTTCAAAAGTTTTCAGAGCTTCCAGAGAACCCTTTCCATGATAAATGTCACGAGGGAGCGTAAATCTTGCCATAGTAATTCCTCCAATTTATTTCCGCACGGTAAGTGCTTTTTCTGCCTCTTATTATAACGGCAGCAGGCAGTATATGGAAATTGAACATCGTTATCGGGGAGTTTCCGATTTTCTATGGCAGATAACACTTCAAGCCCATCCATCCAGAGAGAAACTGGGCGGATGGGCTTGTACGATTTCAATCATTCTGGTTTTAGCTATGCGCAAACGGAATGGTATTATTCCGTATCGCCATAAGCTGCCGCATTTCTCTGGATGGACAGTGCATCCATAAATGCACGATCCAGTTTGCTGTACCGGTAACCGGCACGGCTGATGAGAATATCCTTGAATTGGCTGCTGTTTTTGCATTTGCGCTGCACCAGACCGTTCTGCAGCAGCAGTTCCCGGGGAACCGGCGATACCCACATATAGGCCAGCGGGTTTGCCCGAAGCAGATCAAATTGCATAGCCCGGTCATAGACCAGAATACGCTTGTTATTCAGCGGAAGGACCTCGCTGTTGCGGACATAGGGCACGAAGTCATCGCCAAACGTAACCTCAATATAGGGAGCGAAGTCCTTATATTGGAGTTTGGGGGAATAGGCCAACGGATGATTCTGGGGCATCAATGCCACATAGTGGGACTGCCAGAGGTTTTCATATTGCAGTCCCTTCTCTGTCAGGCTTTTCAGGAAATACTCCTCATCCTCCACATGGTAGCGAATAATCCCCAGAACAAAGGTTCCATCTGCTACAGATTCGATTGCTTTCAGGGAACTGGTTTCCATAACAACCAATTCCATCTCCCGGCTGTTGTCAAAGGTGCAAAGGAACTTTGCTGCCGCCTGAGAAATATAGCTGGCTCTGGGAATGGCCAGGCTGAACACCTGATTGACAGAATCCCGAATCTGGCAGTCCAATTCCATCTTATCCAGCTGAGCAACGATTTTCCGGGCATGCTCCAGAAATACCTGTCCTTTCTGCGTAGGCACCACACCCCGTGAGGTACGCCGGAAGATGGGAAAACCCACATTGGTTTCCAGATCCTTGATTGATTTGCTCAAAGTTGGCTGGGTCATAAAGAGATTGTCTGCCGCCTGGGTGATGGAAGCGGTTTTCTCCACTTCCAGCGCATATTTAAAATAGAGTGTATTCATGAATTAACCTCCAGTTGCAAGAAAAAAGCCACCGCAGTGCTGCGGTGACTTTCCGGTATCTCAAGCATCGGAGGCAACACAAACCTGCCACATATTCCAATACGGATATATGGCAGAGAACGGTTGGATATCCAGTGAATGCAACAAGCAGGAAAGACGATCCGTAGACTGCGAATCTGAAATTCCGCATACAGGCAGGTCTCCTGACTTAGGTCTTCGCAGCTTTCCCCTTCCCGGTTTCCCAGTGGGCTGTGAAAGCCGCTCCCAAACACAGTGACAGCATCGTGCCGGATTCCCACCGGCTTCCCTTTTCATCCGTCCGCGCAAAGCACCCCGGACACCTGTATGCTACAAGTTTATTCCGATATAAGTATACTGATATATCCATCTCTTGTCAATCCGTATTGCAGTTCGTGCGCATCGATCGTTCAGTTGAATGTCCTGCAATCGTTGCAAAAACAGGATGAACGCACAGTAACCGCCCTGATTTGGGCGGCTACTGCACGGCAATCTAACTTTAGGAGGTAGGAATTAAATCAAACAAGGGCTTTGCCCAGAGCCTTGCAGGCTTCCTGAGCATCCTCATCAGGAGCTTCACAGCAGATCACGCTGTCACAGACCAAGTTGGTACCGAGCTGCCTGCAATTCGAAGTCCAGGTTTCCATCCACTCGCCATCACCCCAGCCATAGGAGCCGAAGAGGGCAATATTCTTGCCATTCAGGGCGCTTTCGCAGGAGGAGAACATGGGTTCAAATTCATCCGCTTCCAGTTCCTCGGCACCCATGGCGGGGCAGCCGAAGGCAATGGCATCGTACAGCGCAACCTGATCAGCGGAAAAATCAGCGGCAGTCAGCAGGACGGATTCAGCTCCGGTGGCCTGAATGCCGTCACAGACAAAACCGG
>JAZQQD010000051.1:0-5071 GCA_045628895.1 Faecousia sp. | reverse complement strand
TCTGGAAGCCACTCCCGGTGTTGGCGTTCGCTATATCCGTGATACCCGGGAACTGGGTCATCCCGACCTGGTGATTCTCCCCGGTACTAAGAATACCATTTCCGATCTCAAGTGGATGCGGTCAAGCGGTGTGGAAGCAGCTATCAAAAAATTGGTGGCTGGCGGAACACCTCTGGTGGGCATCTGCGGCGGTTATCAGATGCTGGGTGAGTTTATTTCCGACCCGGAAAACACCGAAGGCGGCGGAACGATCGCCGGCATGGGCCTGCTTCCCATGAATACGGAGTTTGCCCTGCAGAAGCATCGTACCCGTGTCTCCGGTACCGTTGGCAATGTGGGCGGCATCTTTGCTGACCTCTCCGGTGCCAAGCTGGAGGGCTATGAGATTCACATGGGTACCACCACGCTGAACGAGGATGGTAAGGTACTGGATACGTTGGAAACCGGAGCCAATGACGGCTGCTGGAAGGAAAATGTTTACGGTTCCTATTTACACGGCTTCTTCGATTCCGAGGATTGCCGCAGAGCCATTCTCGGTGCTCTTGCCAAGCAGAAGGGTGTCTCCCTGGAGAATCCGGATTTTGACCTGAAGGCTTATAAGGAAGCCCAGTATGATAAGCTGGCAGATGCTGTCCGGGAAAGCCTGGACATGAAACTGATTTATAAGATTTTGGAGGAAGGTATATGATTCTGGAAAAAGTGCTTCCTGCGGATATTGAAAAGCGCAGCTTTGAAATTATCGAAAGCGAACTGCCCCATCCCATTGATCCGAAGTTGGCTCCCATCATTAAGCGTGTCATCCACACCTCTGCGGATTTTGACTATGCGGACACCCTGTATTTCTCTCCCAACGCGGTAGAGGTTGCCCATGCAGCACTGAAGCAGGGTGCAACCATCATCACCGACACCAATATGGGTAAGTCCGGCATCAATAAGGCTGCTCTGAACCGTTTGGGCTGTAAGGTGGAATGCTTCATTTCCGACCCGGATGTGGCTGCAGCTGCCAAGGCCAACGGCACCACCCGTGCGGTGGCCTCCATGGACAAGGCTGCCACTTTGGAAGGCCCGATCATCTTTGCTATTGGCAATGCCCCCACAGCGCTGGTACGCATCGATGAACTCATGAAGGAAGGCAAGCTGAATCCCGCCCTCATCATCGGCGTTCCTGTGGGCTTTGTGAATGTGATTCCCTCCAAGGAGATCATTATTGAAAGCGGTGCCGAGTGCATTGTTGCCCGGGGCCGTAAGGGCGGCAGCAACGTGGCTGCCTGCATCGTCAATGCCCTCATGTACATGCTGGGCAGGGAGGAAATGTAATGGCAGAGGAAAAAAAGGAAGAAACCAAGAACTATGCGTTCTTTCAGCACAAGGAATGCGAATACTTCCCCTGCCATAAAACCAACCATCCCGAGGACTTTAACTGCCTGTTCTGCTATTGTCCCCTGTATTGTCTGGGGGATTCCTGCGGAGGCAAGTTTACCTATACGGAAAAGGGCTACAAAAGCTGCATGGATTGCATGGTTCCCCATGGTACCCATGGTTATGAATATGTAATCTCCCGTTATAAAGACGTGGCAGAGGTAGCCAAACAAAATCGAAAAAAATCATAAAAAAAGAGGTCGGCAGCTTGCCGACCTCTTTTTGCGTTAAGAGATGGACCGCAGTCCCAGTGTCCCCAAGGGAAAGCTTCTGCGCCACCTTCCGTGATCTTTTCGGAAGTAGTAACCATCCAGACGATCGTAAGTATGGATGCTTCCGTTGGCACATTCCACGCGGATGCTGTAGATGTCATTCCCTTCCGTTTTCGGAGAATCTGTGGGAAAATGCGAATTGAGATGTCGAAATTGCTCCATAATGAAAGTGATTTCTTTTTCATCGGAGACGGAATCGAGAATCACCTGTCCATCGTGAACACGGCAAACGGAGATGCCGGTAATGACCGATCCCATTGGTTTGATTTCCGGTGACTTTCTGCACCCGGAAAGCAGGAAGATGCAGCCTGCAAAGAGAATCAAAACACGTTTCATTTGTCCACCTCACCGAAGTCGTTACTTCTAGTATAGGCGGTAAGTGATCCTTCATGCGAAGAACCATCGGAGTATTTTTTTCAATTCCAGCCGAATTTATACAGCATTTCAGAAAAATTTCCAATAAAAACCCGTGCTGATAAGCAGCACGGGTTGCATTTTTACAGGTCGCAGTTGTTAACAGTTCTGGGGAAGGGGAGAACATCGCGGATGTTGCCCATACCGGTGAGATACATGACGCAACGCTCAAAGCCAAGGCCGAAACCTGCATGACGGGCAGAGCCGTACTTCCGCAGATCCATATAAAAGCCGTAATCCTCGGGATTCATGCCAAGCTCCTCAATGCGGGCCTTCAGCAGCTCGTAGTTGTCCTCACGCTGGCTGCCGCCGATGATCTCGCCGATTCCGGGAACCAGGCAGTCCATTGCGGCTACGGTCTTTCCGTCGGGGTTCAGCTTCATATAGAAAGCCTTGATCTCCTTGGGATAGTCGGTAACGAAAACAGGACGCTGGAACACCTGCTCGGTGAGGTAGCGCTCGTGCTCGGTCTGCAGGTCGCTGCCCCAGTGCACGGGGTAGTCAAATTCGTCGTTGTGCTTCTCCAGTATTTCAATGGCCTCGGTGTAGGTAACGCGGCCGAAATCGGAGTGCAGCACATGGTTCAGACGATCCAACAGACCCTTATCGATGAACTGGTTGAAGAACTTCATTTCTTCGGGAGCCTTCTCCAGCACAAAGGCGATGATATACTTGATCATGTCCTCTGCCAGCTGCATATCGTCGGTCAGGTCGGCGAAGGCGATTTCCGGCTCAATCATCCAGAACTCAGCTGCATGGCGGGTGGTGTTGGACTTCTCGGCACGGAAGGTAGGTCCGAAAGTATAGATGTTCTTGAAGGCCATTGCAAAGGTCTCACCGTTGAGCTGGCCGGAAACGGTCAGGTTGGTGGGCTTGTTGAAGAAGTCCTTGGAGAAATCCACCTTGCCATCCTCGGTCATGGGCAGATTCTGCATGTCCAGAGTGGTGACCTGGAACATTTCGCCTGCACCCTCACAGTCGGAACCGGTGATGAGGGGAGTGTGGACATAAACGAAATCCCGCTCCTGGAAGAACTGATGGATGGCGTATGCAATGAGAGAGCGTACACGGAACACAGCCTGGAAGGTGTTGGTTCTGGGACGCAGATGGGTCATGGTACGCAGGAACTCCAGAGTGTGACGCTTCTTCTGCAGGGGGTAGTCGGAGGTGGAAGCACCTTCCACGGTGACCTCGGCTGCCTGAATTTCAAAGGGCTGCTGGGCATCGGGAGTCTCAACCAGAGTACCGGTGACGATGAGGGCAGCGCCGACATTGGTCTTGGAAATTTCCTGGAAATTGCTCATGGTGTCGTGATAGACGACCTGAACAGGGGAGAAATAAGTACCGTCATTCAGAACGATGAAGCCGAACTGCTTGCTGGCACGAATAGAACGCACCCAACCGCCGACGGTTACTTCCTTGCCGGCATAGGCTGCGGTGTTTTTAAACAACTCACGAACAGAAATAAGATCCATAGTGATTACCTTCCTGAAAAAATATCATAGTATAGTTTACACCAATTCCCGAAATTTTACAAGAGGAAAAGCATATTTTTCGGAAAAACTTGGAAATAATCCGTAAAAAACAGGCACCGTATTTTCTACAGTGCCTGTATTTTTATTTGATGGAGGCAACACTTTTGCGGATCAGGGCGCGTTTCAGCTTTGCTTCGCAAAGTCTGAGATCGGTATCGGAAGCGTCCTTGCGCTCCAGTCCCTTCTGCGCACGCTCATAGGCACTCTGGGCACGGTCCACATCGATGTTTTCCGCCCATTCGAAGGTGGTAGGCACCAGAGTGACCTGACCGGAGATAACGGAGAGCAATCCGCCGATGCAGGCGGCGTACCTGCGCTGACCGTCAATGACGACGGTGGCCTTCCCCATACCCAGGGGGACAACGCAGTCAATGTGCCGGGCAAGAATTGCCATATCGCCGGTCACGGTACGGACGATGAGCTTTTCTGCTTCGCCTTCAAATATCAGACCGTCGGGAGTGACGATTTTCAGGTGAAACGTCATGCCTGATCACCCTTCCGATATTTTTCCACCACTTCGTCGATGGAACCGGCAAACAGGAAGTAGGACTCGGGGATGTCGTCGTGCTTACCCTCGATGATCTCCTTAAAGCCGCGGATGGTCTCCTTCAGAGGCACATATTTGCCCTGATAACCGGTGAACTGCTCAGCCACGTGGAAGGGCTGGGACAGGAACCGCTGCACCTTACGGGCACGGTTGACGATCTGCTTATCCTCATCACTCAGTTCATCCATACCCATGATGGCGATGATATCCTGCAGCTCCTTGTAACGCTGCAGAATGCTCTGCACGGCACGGGCGGTGTTATAGTGGTCCTGACCCAGAATTTCGGGGGACAGGATACGGGAGGTGGAGTCCAGAGGATCCACAGCGGGATAAATACCCAGAGAAGCAATACCACGGTCCAGAACGGTGGTTGCATCCAGGTGAGAGAAGGTGGTAGCAGGTGCGGGGTCGGTCAGGTCGTCAGCAGGGACGTAAACAGCCTGAACGGAGGTGATGGATCCGTTCTTGGTGGAGGTGATTCGCTCCTGCAGGGCACCCATTTCCGGTGCCAGAGTGGGCTGGTAACCAACTGCGGAGGGCATACGGCCCAGCAGAGCGGAAACCTCAGAACCGGCCTGGGTGAAACGGAAGATGTTATCAATGAACAGCAGCACGTCCTGATGCTTCACATCGCGGAAATATTCTGCCATGGTCAGACCGGACAGACCGACGCGCATACGTGCTCCGGGCGGTTCGTTCATCTGACCAAAGACCATGGCGGTCTTGGAGATAACACCGGACTCGGTCATTTCGTTGTACAGGTCATTGCCCTCACGGGTCCGTTCGCCGACACCGGTGAAGACGGAATAGCCGTTGTGCGCGGTCGCGATGTTGTAGATCAGCTCCTGAATCAGAACGGTCTTGCCGACACCTGCGCCGCCGAA
>JAZQQD010000050.1:0-5067 GCA_045628895.1 Faecousia sp. | reverse complement strand
GACGGCGCCACCGGCATTGCCGAGCAGTTCCATGTGCCCGAGCTGCTCATCGGTGCCACCGTGGTGTCCATTGGTACCACGCTGCCGGAGGTCATGGTTTCCGCCACCTCCGCACTATCCGGCCACGGTGAAATTTCCTATGGCAATGCCATCGGCTCCATCATCTGCAATACTGCGCTGATCGCTGCCATTTCCATAACCTGCAATCCGGGTCCCGTGAACGTCAGATCCATGAAGACCCCGGTGATCTTCTTCTTTATCTCCGCAGCGCTGTACTGCTTTGCCTCCTATGTGCTGGGTACATTCCCCCGCTGGCTGGGATTTGCAATGCTCGGGATCTTTGTCCTCTACACCGTTCTGACGATTCGAAACGGTATCAAGCATCCCGATGAAGCGGAGGACGAGGAGGAAGGCGACGAGGGAAAGCCCAGAACCCTGCTCATGGAGCTGATTCTGCTGGTCGTCGGCGCAGCGGTCATCGCAGTCGGCGCGGATCTTCTTGTGAAGCACGGTCAGGTCATTGCTCTTGGTCTGGGTGTCCCCGAGACTGTGGTCGCACTGCTGTTTGTGGCGCTGGGTACTTCTCTTCCGGAGCTGGTCACGACCATCACCTCCCTGCGAAGCGGCCATGCCTCCCTGGGCGTGGGTAATGTCATCGGTGCCAATGTTTTCAATTTGGTGCTGGTTTCCGGTGTTTCCGTATCCATTGCACCCTTTGATGTCCCGTGCCTCAATACCCTGCTGGATACCGGTCTCAATATGTCCCTGGTGTTCGAGATCCCCGTCATGCTGGGCGTCATGTGCCTCATGACCATTCCGGCATTGTTACATAAGAAACTCAGCCGCTGGCAGGGCGTTTCCCTGCTGGGAATCTATGCTGCATTCTGCATCCTGCAGTTCATTCTGTGACAGATAACACAACAAGGAGGAATATCAATATGGAATTATATGATTACGAGCGGGCACACAGTGCATTTATTCGGGAAAATGCTGCGGAATGTACTGTCCTTCTGAAAAAAGACGGCGCATTTCCCCTGAAGAATCCCGGGAGCATTGCCCTGTACGGCAGCGGCGCACGGAGAACCATCAAGGGCGGCACCGGCTCCGGCGAGGTCAATTCCAGATGCTTTGTGACCATCGAGCAGGGCCTCAAAAATGCGGGCTTTACGGTGACCACCGAAAGCTGGATGGATGCCTATGATGCTGCGAAAGCAGAAGCAAAGGCAAAATTCATCCGCGATCTCAAGGCAGAAGCCAAGCAGCGGCACCAGAATGTTATTTTGATTTCCATGGGCCGCACCCCTGCTGAGCCGGAATATGAGATTCCTCTGGCAGGCTCCGGCGATACCGCTGTCTATGTTCTGTCCAGAGTTTCCGGAGAAGGCGCGGACAGAGCGCCTGTGGAGGGCGATATTCTGCTTTCCAAGACGGAAATCCGGGACATTCTGGCCTGCAATGAAAAATATCCCAACTTTATGTTGGTGATCAATGCCGGCGGCCCGGTGGATCTGACCCCGGTACTGGGTGTGGGAAACATTCTGGTGCTGTCCCAGCTGGGCGCAGAAACAGGTAATATTCTGGCGGACATTCTTCTGGGCAAGCAGAACCCCTCCGGCAAGCTGACCACCACATGGGCTGCATGGGAAGCCTATCCGCAGCTGGGAGAATTCGGCGAGAAGCACGACACCCGCTACCGGGAAGGTATTTATGTGGGTTACCACTATTTTGACACGGCAAAGGTGGAGCCGCTGTATCCTTTTGGCTTCGGACTGTCCTATACGGAGTTTGCAATCCATGACACCGCTGCCGAGCTGGACGGTCACCGAGTGACCGTCAGAGCGACGGTAAAAAATACCGGCACTTGCCCCGGCAAGGAAGTGGTGCAGCTATATGCCTCCATTCCTTCCGGCAAGCTGGAGGAACCCTATCAGGTGCTGTGCGGCTTTGCAAAGACAAAGCTGCTTGCACCCGGTCAGGAAGAAACCGTTTCGGTTCAATTTGATATGGCGGATATTGCACCGTACGATGAAGAGACTGCCAGCTATATTCTGGAAAAAGGAGACTATCTCCTGCGCCTTGGCTGCAGCAGCCGCAGCACAGAGATCTGCGCCGCAGTCCGCCTGCAGGAGGATGTTACGGTGCTCCGTTCCAGAAATGTTCTGGGGAAGCCGGACTTTGAAGACTGCAGCCTGACCGCAGACAAAGAGCCGACTCCGCAGAACGTTCCCGTTCTGGAGCTCAGCGCCAAGGCGTTTATCACGAAGTATGTCAATTTCCAGCGGGAGGAATCCGTTGATCCCGCCATTGAAGCCCTTTCTGATGACCAGCTGATCAAAATGAATATCGGCGCCTTTGATCCCAAGGGGGGTGTTGCCAGCATGATCGGCAATGCCGGATTTACGGTGGCCGGTGCAGCAGGACAGTCCTGCATGGAAATCCCGGGTATTCCCTCCATGGTCATGGCGGACGGCCCTGCCGGTCTGCGGCTGAGCCGCAAATTTGCGGTGGACAGGAAAGGCGCGATACACCCGCTTGAGTCCAGCATTCCCGCATCGCTGTTTGATTTTATGGGGAAACCTATGAAGTGGATCATGAGCCTGATGACCTATAAGCCGAAGAAAACAGATAGGCTGGGAGATCAGTATGCAACGGCGATCCCAATCGGTACCGCCATTGCCCAGAGCTTCAATCTGACGCTTGCAGAGGAATTCGGCAAGATCGTGGGCGAGGAAATGGAGCGCTTCGGTGTCCACCTGTGGCTTGCTCCGGCACTGAATATCCACAGGAGCATCCGCTGCGGCAGAAACTTCGAGTATTTCAGCGAAGATCCTCTGGTCAGCGGCTTGTTTGCCGGTGCCATTACCAAAGGCGTGCAGACTTATCCCCACGCAGGTACCACCATCAAGCACTATGCCTTCAACAATCAGGAGCGGAACCGCACCCAGAATAACTCCCAGGTCAGCGAACGGGCAGCCAGAGAGATTTATCTGAAGGGCTTCGGCATCTGCGTGAGAGCATCCCAGCCCAAGGCGGTTATGACCTCCTACAATCTGGTCAACGGTACCCATACCAGCGAGCACTCCGGGCTGATCGGGGACATTCTCCGCTCCGAGTTCGGATACAAGGGGATCGTCATGACCGACTGGGTGACTACCGGATACGAAAACGAAAAGGACTGCATCCACCCCGTTGCGGAGGCGGCCCGGGTCTGCATGGCAGGCGGCGATCTGTTTATGCCCGGCTCCCAGCATGATTACGACGGTGTCAAGGCCGGACTGGAAGCTGGCTCTGTTTCGCGGGAACAGCTTCGGGTGAATGCTACCCGGGTGCTGAACATGGCGAAGAAACTGTGCAAATAATCACCAGGAGGTAAAATATGAGCTTGTACTGCAACCCGCTGAATCTGGATTATGGCTATCAGCATTACGGCAAGGGTGCCCACAGAGAAGGTGCGGATCCTACGCTGATTCATTTTAAGGGACGCTACTATCTGTTTGTGTCCATGTGCGGCGGCTTCTTTTACTCCGATGATCTGGCGCATTGGCAATTCCATGAAAACCATATGGATATTTACCGTTATGCACCCGATGTGCGGGAAGTGAACGGTCAGCTTGTATTCTGCGCTTCTACCAGAGGAAAGGTCTCCACCTTCTGGCGCACAGATGATCCCCTGTCCGATCAATTTGAGAAGGTCTCTGAGCCGTTTGACTTCTGGGATCCGGATCTGTTCTGCGATGATGACGGAAGCTGCTATCTGTATTGGGGCTGCGACTGCAATCAACCGATTCACGGCAGGAGAATGGACAGTAAGACGCTGCTTCCTTTGGAGGAACCGCAAGAGGTCATCAAACCGGATGCTCAGAATCACGGCTGGGAGCGTCCGCACCTTCCCTGGATGCCAAAGAAAAAGAAAAGTCTTTTTGATTGGATCATGAAGCTGTCCGGGCGGGATGGGGAAAAATATCCCTATTTTGAAGGTGCCTTCATGACGAAGATCAACGGTAGGTTCTATCTGCAGTATGCCGCACCCGGAACGGAGCTTCCAACCTACGGCAACGGAACCTATGTGGGTGATACACCCATGGGTCCCTTCCGTTATCAGGAGCACAATCCCATCTCTCTGAAAACAGGCGGCTTTGCAAAGGGTGCCGGTCACGGAAGTACCATCGCCGACCGCTACGGAAATCTGTGGCATGCCGCAACGATGATGATTTCCGTCAATGCAAATTTCGAGCGCCGATGCGGACTTTTCCCCGCAGGCGTTGACGAGGACGGCATTCTGTTCTGCAACCAGAATTTCGCAGACTATCCGCTGGATATCCCGGAAGGAAAGTTTGATGCCAGACTGGTAGAGCCAAAATGGATGCTGGTATCCTATAAAAAGAAGGTAACCACCTCCAGCGAAACAGCCGGTCACGAGGGCACCAAAGCAGTGGATGAGGATATCCGGACATCCTGGTGTGCGAAGGGCAGCAAGAATGAATGGCTCATGGTTGATTTGGGAGAATGCTATCGGGTTGGTGCCATTCAGCTGAACATTGCGGATGTGGATGTGCCGCTGCTGAAGGTTGACAAGGAAAAGAAATCCGATATTACCACCGGCAGCCGCTACATCGATCGTGAGAATCCGCTGTATACCAGATGGATTATGGAGTACAGTCTGGATGGAAAAGTCTGGATGCCGCTTTGCGACAAATCGGAAACAAAGGACAACCTGCCGGATGACTTCATTGAGCTGCCGCAGCTTACCGGTATGCGCTATGTGAGGGTAACCTCCGTTTCGCTGCCCTATGACAAAAAGTTTGCCATCAACGGCCTGCGGGTTTTCGGAGAGGGAAACGGGCAGCGGCCTGACCCAGTTGAAGGGGTGACGGCTGAACGCATTTGTGACGACCTGTCCTGCAAGGTAAGCTGGAACAAGGTTGACGGAGCTCTGGGATATAATGTCCGGTATGGTATTGCTCCGGATAAGCTCTATCTGAGCCACATGCAGTATGAGGATACGGAAGTGTGTCTGGGTTCCCTGAATAAGGGACAGAAGTATTATTTCGCTGTTGACAGCTTTAA
>JAZQQD010000049.1:0-13685 GCA_045628895.1 Faecousia sp. | reverse complement strand
GAAATTAAGACCTTGTGTCACCGGAAAGGATGGCACAAGGGTTTTTTTTCTTCCAAAGACAACAAGCGTGATTTGCTCATATTATTTTGAAACCAAACCGTGCAGACCCGAATCCTCTCCCATAAGCAACTAAAAACAATTGTCAGCAAACGGAGATTCCTGCTTGAAAAGAGAGGGGAATCCTTGCTGTTTTGGGGGATAGCATTCATGGATGGCAACACTTTGAAAACAGGAAATTGGACAGCCAATGCTTATTTGACAGGCTTACAATAGGTTTTTAAGATGGCTCCTATAGGAAAAAGCACTTTGACAATCCAGGATAAGTTTTTTATAATAGCCCATATTCTGGAAAATAAAGGAGCGATCCCATGACACCCAAAGAGAATCTGCTTGCTGCCCTGAAGGGCGGCAATCCCGCCTGCCTTCCTAATTCCTATACCATGATGCGGAGTATTTCAGGAGATCCTGTGTTCAAGCTGATCCGCGGCAACCGTATCCGCGGCACCGAGTCTTATGACCAGTGGGGAACCCACATTCTCTTCCCGGAGGATGCCCCTGCCGCTGTTCCTCATGTCACCAGTGAGAATCAGGTGGTAAAGGATATTACAGAGTGGCGCAAGTATGTCAACGTGCCTGACCTTGTGGGCAAGTGCTCTGAGGGATGGGAGACTGCCATTGCCAATGAAAAGGCGATCGATCATGACAGATATCTGACCATGGTGGTCATGGGTACCGGTATTTTTGAGCAGCTGCACATGCTCATGACCTTTGAAGATACCCTTATGGGTATGCTGGAGGAGCCGGAGGCTATGCAGGAGCTCATTGATGCGATCTGCGAGTATCGCTTGACGTATATGAAGCTCATTGTGGAGCACCTGCATCCCGATGTCATCGTTTCTCATGATGACTGGGGCTCTAAGACCAGCCTGTTTATGTCTCCGGATACCTGGCGGGAGCTTTTTAAGGAGCCTTATCGCCGGCTGTATTCCTACCTCCATGAGCAGGGTGTCATCGTTATGCATCATGCAGATTCCTTCTGCGAGCCCATTGTAGAGGATATGGCGGAGATCGGCATCGATATCTGGCAGGGCGTGCTGCCTACCAACAACATTGCTGCCATCTCTGAAAGGGTTGGCGACAGAATGCTCCTGATGGGCGGCGTGGATTCCGTCATCGACCGGGAGGATGCCACAGAGGAAGAGATCCGCACGGAGACCCGCAGAGCGCTGAATGCTTATGGCCATCTGAAGGGCTACTGGCCCGGTATCACCTACGGCGGCCCCGGAACCCTGTACCCCCATGTGGAAAAGCTGGTCATCGACGAGATCGACCGCTACAATATGGAAAAATATGGTGTAGCACTGAGCTGAATCGTATACCCCCGCATTTTCGGATGCGGGGGTAATTGTATTTACAGAAACAGCACCGTGATGGGCATGACGATGATCATGGCGGGAATCATGTCTGCCACAGGAAGTTCTTTGATTTTCATCATTCTCAGTCCCGCTGCCATCATGAGAAAACCGCCGCAGGCTTTGAAGTTTGCGATCATGTCCGGGGTGGTTACTGGAAGAATCAGACCTGCTGAGAGGAACAAAACCAGCAAAATGGCAAACTGGGGGATTGCCACAAGAGATACGGCAAAGCCCAGATTGCAGGCAAAGACGCAGGCTGTAAAGACATCCAGAACAGCTTTTGCAAGGAGAATGCTGGAATCCCCGCTGAAGCCCTCGACCATAGCACCGTAAATACCCGTGCCGCTGGCGCAGAAAATGGTGATCACTGTGACCATGGCCGCTGCGGATTCCTCAGGGGAGAGGGCAGCGGGAGCCTTGACTACCTTGGCAAGCCCCTTCTGCATGGTAATGGCACCTTTGCGGACGAGGTCGCCCAAGTGGGCGGCAAGCCCCAGTCCTGTGCCGAGGCAGACGGACAGCACCACTGCCGGCAGGCTTTTCATTAGGACGATGGCGTTGACACCCATGCACATGGAGCAAAGACCCATGATCAGTTCCATGTCAGCTTTGAATTTTTGGGGAAACCGATTCCCGAGCAAGGTTCCTGTAAGGCCTCCCAGCAAAACTGCCAGAGCGACGGTAATGATTCCGATGGGCATGTAGATAACTCCTTTATAAAAAATTGAGGGGATCAATTTATATTGATCTTGGAACGGAAGCTGTGCGCGGTTTTGAGAAAATCTTCGAAGCAATCGACAATGTGATTTAGAGTGGCATCGCTGATATTCGCGCCCGGCCGGTAGGCCAGCACCGCCCGGTAGTCAAAGAGGGGCGCACCGGAAATCAGTCCCAGTTGGGGATTGGCAGCAACCAGATCCTCCGGCAAAAAGCCGCAGTAGCCGCCATCCCCTAAGAGGCTCATGGCGGCAAGAAAAGAGTGCTGCTCCAAGATGAAGGAGGGCAGGATTCCGGCTCTTGCCAGATGCTCCTCCTCCAGCATGCGGAAGGTGGAGCCGATATCATGGAGGATCATGGTGCTTCCGTTTTCCAGAGCTTTTGCCATGCCGGAAAGGCTGGTTTTTCCTTGATAGTCCGGGGAAAAGACGGAAATATAACGGTTTTTCAAAATGTCGATGGTCTCCAACTCCTCCGGGGATTTTCCGACCTGCGTAAAAATTCCAATCTCCGCATCGTCATAGATCAATGCCCGTTTGGCCTGGGCAGCGTTGCAGGAGGTGACCTCCACCTGCAGCTCCGGGTTTTCCTTCCGAATCAGAGGCAGAGCCTTGCGGATGAAGTGGCTGTAATAGGATCTGTCCACCATGAACCGCATGAGGTTCCGATTTTTCCGTTGCTCGATTTCCAACTGTGTTTCCAAAATGCTCTGCCGATGAAGAATGGCTCGGGCATCGTTGAGGAAGATGACACCGGCCCGGGTGGGAATCATACCCTCCTTCGTGCGGGAGAAGAGGGGCTTTCCCAGAGAATCCTCCAGCCGTTTGAGGTGCATAGAGAGCACCGGCTGGGCGAGGTAAAACCGGTCGGCCGCCTTGGAGATGGATTTTTCTTCCGCGATGGCCAGAATATAGGATAGGATTTTTGTATTCATGGCATCTCCTCCGAATGTCAGGAAATGGTCATTGTGAACCAGTGTCTGGGCACTGGTGCGGCAATCGCAGGTATGGTACGCAGGTGGTACTTAATTGCGATTCCCACGGTCGCTCTGCTCCCACGGAATGACCGTTCTTGTTTGGGTTAATTCGTTTCTTCTAAATGCAGGCTTCTTGCCAGACTGGGATCGTACTGCCACATAAGGGAGCGGAACAGGGCATTCCATGTGATGGCTTTGTGCTGGGAGATCCGATCCTTCAGTACCGCAAAAATGAGATAACGTTCCACATCCGACAGTTCGTGGTTCTTTCGGGTGAAGAAGGCGACAGTCTGGGGAACGGCCTGCCGTAATCGTGCGAAGGTCAGTCCCATGCCGGGCTGCACATAGTCAATGGGGAGCAGACCGATGCCGCAGCCTGCACGGATCATGGCAGCCTGCATGGTGGTGGAAGTGGCAAAATGAATCTCTGACGGCCGCATATCGCACCGGGCAAAGATGGTTTCCGCAAGCTCATAAACGGCGGATTGCCTGGCTGGGAGGATAAAGACCGAGTTTTCGTAGTCCTTAAAATTTACAAAGGGCAGGTTGGTGGGATCCACGTTGGGCTCGCCGGGAACCATGTACTCCGGCATGGCCAGAATGATCTCCTCATCGTGGATGGGAATGACATTCAGACTGGAGGACTCGTGACCGATCTGGCAGTTGATGGCAATGTCGATGACACGGCTGCGAACCAGGTCTTTCAGATCTCCGCAGAAGCCTTCCCGGTTTTCGATTTGCAGCCGGGGGAATACCCGGTTCATTTCCGGATACAGTTCTGCCAGAAGTCTGGCACCCCGGTCATGCCCGGTGCCGACACGCAGTACCTTTTGCTCGGAGTCCAGCTGCGCGATGGAATTTTTGGCATGCTCCACAAGAACAAGGATATCCTGCGCCGCACTGAGATAGAGTTGCCCCGACGCAGTGGGGTAAAGCTTTCGCTTTCTGCGAATGAACAGCGGGGTACCTGCCTCCTTTTCGATACCTGACAGATATTCGCTGAGGGAGGGCTGACTGACTCCCAGCTTCCGGGAAGCGGCAGAGAGACTCCCCGTGGAGGCAATGGCAAGGATATAGGGAAGCTGGGTGGTGTTGATGTTCATATTGCCCTCCTTGCAAATCCTAGGGGTGGAAAGGGAAACGGAAAATGGATAGCTTTTTACCATCGTAGGGGCAGATATCATACGTCCCTACGATGCCACAAAATAAACTATAGGATTTTTATATAGTATACATAGATTTTTGCGAATTGTCAATTTTGTTCTTTTTGCTTACAATACCGTTATAAGATACGGCGAAAAGCCGAATCAAAAAACAGAAAGGAAAAAAGATCATGAAAAAGATTCTCGCACTCGTTCTGGTTCTTGCTCTTGCTCTGGCTCTGGTAGCCTGCGGCGGTAACAAGGCTGCAACCTCCGGCAAGATCGAGACCATCGCTGATGTATGGCCCGATGGCACCACTGTTTACATCGATGTTCCTGCTAAGGCAGGCGGCGGCACTGACCTGTACACCCGTTACATGACTGCTGCTCTGGGCAAGGTTCTGCCCAAGGTCAACTTCGTCGTTACCAACTACGACACCTCCGAGGTTGGCGCTGAGCACGCTAAGAACGCTAAGCCCGACGGCAAGACCCTGACCGTTGCTGCTTGCACCAACATGGATAACTACCTGTCCGGTATGTCCAATGTCAACCCCAACGAGATGACCATCGTGGGCAAGCTGATGGACGGCGGCCCTCAGGCTATCATTGCTAAGCCCGGCGCTCCCTACACCAACCTGGCTGAGCTGGGTGCTTACATCAACGAGCATCCCGGTGAAGTCGTTGTCGGCTGCGCTCTGGGTGGCACCTCCCAGATCATCCTGTACGGCATCATTGACGCCATCACCGGCGGCAATGCTGACGCTGTTAACTATGTGCAGTGCGGTGCCGAGGCTGACAAGCTGACTCAGACCGCTTCTGCTTCCATCGATGTTGCTAACTGCTCCATCCCCAATGCTCAGGCCTATGATGCTGACGGCAAGCTGACCATCCTGGGCACTGTTGGTCCCAAGGTCGCTACTCTGGAGTCCATGAGCAAGCTGGTTGGCATCGAGCTGCCCGCTACCTTTGCTACCACTCTGGAGCAGGGTGTTGAGTACTCCTGGGATGCCGGCTACTATGTCCTGGCTCCCGGCGGCATGTCCGATGAGATGGCTAAGGTCATCAACGACACCATCGTGAAGATCGGCACCGATCCTGACTTCATCGACGGCATGGCTAAGATGGGCTCTTACATGAACGTTGCTGAGCTCTCCGCTGCCCGCGCTGACTGGGCTGCTGAGTGGGAGTTCCAGAACGCTACCATCGATGCTCTGGGCTGGAAGGCAGAAGGCAGATAATTTCTCCTCTTTTTCTCTGGTATAGAATTGGCCCGGCTGGCCTTGGGTCAGCTGGGCCAATTTCATTTACAATTACAAGGAGGTAACGCTTTGAAAAACTTTAACCGTACTTATGTTATGGGGATCATTGCCCTTGCCTTTGCCGCCTGGGTGGTATGGCAGACCGGCAAGGTTCCCATGAAGCTGGTTTCCAACGAGCCGGGCCCCCGGTTCTTCCCCTATATCTCCGCAGCAGGTATTGCAATTTTTGCGATCCTCTCCATGATTTTCGACGCTCCCAAGGAAAAGAAGCAGGCAAAAGAAACCGGCAAGCCTGTGCAGTATCTGGATAAGGCCGGCTGGAAGCGGATGGGCATCATCTTTGCTGAGTCTATCGCCTTCACCCTCTGCATGGAGTTCATCGGCTTCTGGATCACCGCAATGGTATTTATGGTAATCTTCATCTGGACCCTGAAGGGTGAGAAGAAGGTCAATACCATTTTCGCAGTTTGCCTGTCCATCGGCCTTGCAAGCCTTTGCTACTTCGGATTTACCCGTGGCTTCCACATTCCTCTGCCTTCCGGCAAGCTGTGGGATCTGCTGAATATCCCCATGCCCTGATAGGAGGTACATAAATGGCTAGTTATTTAGAGGCATTAAAAATCCTGTTCCAGCCGGGCAACTTCATTATGATGTACATCTGCTCCGTTGTGGGCTGTATCCTCGGCGCAATCCCCGGCCTGTCCGGCGGTCTGGGCATTACCCTGATCCTGCCTATGACCTTCGCTCTTTCCACCGAGCTTTCCTTCTCCATGCTGGTCGGTATGTATGTTGGCGGCGTTTCCGGCTCCTTCATCGCAGCCGTCCTTGTCGGTATCCCCGGTTCCGGTGCTTCCATCGGCACCTGCTTTGACGGCTATCCCATGACCAAGAACGGCAAGGCCGCTAAGGCTCTGTCCATCGGTATCACCGGCTCCTTCATCGGCACCTTTGTCTCCATTCTGGTGGCAACCTGCTGCTCCACCTTCATTGCAGACATCGCTCTGCTGCTGGGACCCTGGGAGTATTTCGCTCTCTGCCTCATGGCTATTACCATGGTCATCGGTCTGTCCAATGGCTCCGTTCTGAAGGGCCTGCTGGCTGCCTTCTTTGGCCTGTGGATGTCCACCGTTGGCGCTGACATGGTCACCAACCAGCTCCGCTTCACCTTCGGCAACACCAACCTCTACGGCGGCATCAACATGATCTGCATGCTGATGGGTACCTTCGCTCTCCAGCAGGTGGCTACCGGCTATGCCAAGGGCAATGCTGAAATGCCCAAGGTTGACGCAGGCTCTCTGGGCGGCTTTGGTCTGAAGCTGAAGGACTTTACCGAGAACATGAGAACCATTCTGGTGTCTCTGGGCATCGGCCTTGGTATCGGCTTCCTCCCCGGCATGGGCTCCGGCGTTGCCAACCTGATGGCTTACGCTCAGGCTAAGAAGATGGATAAGCATCCCGAGAAGTACGGCACCGGCTATGACGCAGGTGTTTGGGCTACCGAAGTTTCCAACAATGCAGGCGTTGGCGGCGCTCTGATCCCCATGATCTCTCTGGGTATCCCCGGCGACGGCACCACCGTGCTGCTGCTGTCCGCTATGACCATCCATGGTCTGCAGGCTGGCCCCATGTTCATCAAGACGAACCCCGTTCTGGCAAACCTGATCTTTGCCATCGTTCTGGTCTCCGCAATCCTCATTTTCGTCACCGAGCTTCTCACCAAGCGTTGGTTCCCCCTGCTTCTGAAGGCTCCCTACCACTACCTGTTCTCCGCCATCATGATGATCTGCTTCATGGGCGCTTTCTCCGCTTCCACCTCCATGTTCTCTGTTTACATGGTTCTGGCCTTCGGCGCTCTGGGTATCTTCATGGATGCCTTCAAGATTCCCAGCACTCCTCTGATGCTTGCATTCATTCTGGGCGGCAAGATCGAGTCTAACTTCCGTATGGGCTGCTCCTATGCAAAGGGCGACCTGACCTCCTTCATCACCCGTCCCATCTCTCTGGCCTTCATCCTGATTGCTGTGTTCTCCGTGGTCGGCCCCATCATCAAGGATGCCCTCAAGAAGAAAAAGGCTGCTGCAAAATAAACATCTTTGCAGGATTGGATGCCAGGCATCCAACCCTGCATTAAAATTGAAAGGGGATTTTTACTATGAAAACTATCATCGATCCCGGCAAAGAGCGTCGGAGCATCAATGTTGTAGATAGCATTGTTTACTCTCATGTTACCTATAAGAACGGTAACCCCATCGATCTGGAAATGTGCCTGTATCTGCAGAACGGCAACAGCGAAATGCGCCTTGCCAGCGGCAAGGACGATGAGGTCTCCACCGGCAAGCAGCCCTGCATCATCTGGATCAACGGCGCTGGCTGGCACGATGTGGATAAGCTCATCATGGCTGCTGAGATGCAGTTCCTTGCTGAGGCTGGCTACGCTCTGGCTTTCATCAAGTACCGCGGCACCGAGCAGGCTTGCTTCCCCGCTCAGCTCATTGACTGCAAGACCGCAGTTCGTTTCATTCGTGCAAATGCTGACAAGTATGGCATCGATGCCAGCCGCATCGGCGTCATCGGCCGCAGCGCAGGTGGTCATCTGACTGCTTGGATGGCTTCCAATACCGAGGGCTTCGATTCCGAGGAGTGGGCTGGCTACTCCTCCGAGGTTCAGTGCGGTGTGGATATGTTCGGACCTGCCGATATTCCCGCCTGCTCCAAGATTAACTTTGAGCTGGTGAAGAAGCCCGGCTTCCGTTGGAGTAAAATGAGCCAGACCCATGAGGGCATGCTGCTGGGTCTGACCGATGATATGACCGAGGAGCAGATTCTGGAGGCCGGTGCTAAGGCATCCCCCATCTTCGCCATCAACGAGAAGATGGCTCCCCTGACCATTATGCACGGTGACGAGGATCCCTTGGTTCCCTGCTTCATCAGCGAGGAGTATTATGATGCTCTGGTGGAGGCTGGCTACGGCGACCAGACCGACCTGTATATCCTCAAGCACGGCGGCCACGGCACCCGTGAGTTCTTCCAGGCATCCACCAAAAAGATTATTGTGGAAGCCTTCGACCGTTATATGAAGTAAGGAGATTTGCCGTGTCTTTAACTGTAGAACAGCGTCAGCATTGGGATGAGGTGCTGGGTCGCACCGGCGGTCATCGGGAGACCATGAAGCGGGAACGCGATATTCCCGAATGGTATACCGACTGCCTGAACAAGGTGGAGCAAACCGAGCAAATGCTTACAGTGCCCGAAGCGGAAGTCCCTGTGCGGATCATCGTGTCCATCGCCAAGGATAAGGAGCCTAATTGCCCTGTCCATGTGAATTACCACGGCGGCGGCTTCATCTTCAAGCAGGATCATGACGATGACCTGTACTGCGCCCACATCGCTTCTGAAATAAAGGGCGTTGTGGTGGACGTGGACTATGCCACCTCCGATGAGCATCCCTTCCCTATGGGATTCGACCAGAGCTACGGCGTTGCCAAGTGGGCGGTTTCTATGTGCGATACCTGGGGTGCTGACCCCAAAAAGGTCTCTGTGGGCGGTGCTTCTGCCGGCGGAAACCTTGCCATTGCAGTTGCTATGAAGGCTGTTCAGACCGGGGAGTTCAGTCTGAACCTGCAGGTTCTGGATTATGCTGCCAACGATAACTATATGCCGCTGGGCAACCCTGCCCAGATCCGCAGCGAAGCATTCTCGCAGATGTATGTAGACGGCAATGTAGAGATGCTGAAGGATCCCTTTGTTTCTCCTGTATTTGCCACCGACGACATGCTGAAGGGGCTTCCCAGAACCCTCATCGTCAGTGCGGAGAACTGCCCCTTCACTCCTTGCAATACTGAGCTGGGCAAACGCATGGTAAAGGCCGGCGTGGAAGTGACCCATGCCTATTTCGCAGGCTCCAACCACGGTTTTACCGTCCGAATTGCCGGTGCCTGGAAGGAAGCCCAGGATGTCATCATCCATGCCATCAAGGCAGCCTGCATTTGATTTTTGATACCTTTCAGACTTTCTTTCTGTTTATATGCGCAAAGGAGCAGCCCCAATCGGGACTGCTCCTTTGCGTTTTGCAGAACTGGCCGAACAGAGAAAACCATGTTTTTTTGTAAACTTAGGGGAAGTTCGCAGCTGCTTCATTCCTTCATTAAGTCTTCCATTTGAGCAACTGAAGCCGAAGACGTTTCAGTGTTTGCTTTCGGCAACCATTTGGCAACAGGAAATTGAGCAGCCAATTCTTTTCGGACAACTGAGATAATGTGAATACCTTGTGCCAAATCACCCACACAAAACTGTCTTAAACACAAGAAAAGTCCTTGCGGTGCAAGGACTTTTTTCTTTACATCGTACGATTGATAGCGGAAAGATAGCAATTTACAATACAAAAACAGCGGCAGGGAGAACTCCCTGCCGCTGTTATTTGTAGGCAGCAATTATTTTTTCAGTTCCTCCGCGTCTTTCACCAGCACAGCCTCCAAAGAAGCGGCACCTTTGACAAAGGGGCGGAGTTTCTCGGCTGTTTTGCCGATGGGACTTCCCCCGGAGGTAGCAAAGGCAAGAACCTTTTTGCCCGTCCAATCATACTGTGCGCAGAAGGTGTTCACCACATTGGGAGCACAGCCATACCAAATCGGAAAACCGATCAGCACCTGCTCGTAGGCTTCAAAAATCTCGATTGCCCCGGCTACGGGAACATCCTTCTTGCCGAAATATTCCTTGTTGCAGCGGGCAAGGGGATTCTTCCAATTGATGTCTGCCTTTGTATAGGGCTGGACAGGGGTAATTTCGAAAAGGTCAGCACCGACCATCTCTGCATAGTCCCGGGCAACCTTAGCAGTCACACCGCCTGCGCTGAAATAAGCAACGATTGTTTTCATTGGGCATTCTCCCTTTTCATCAGTTTTATAGCAAAGTCTTTTGCAGCTTTCAGATCCTTTTCATTGGGTCTGCCCTTATTGGCAGGGCCGAAAGAACCGCGGCAGTGGAATTCTTCTTCTGCCATGGGAATGCTTAGGGATTCTGTGACTTTTTTCATAGGCTTCGTCATGGATTTCATCATGGCAGAGGTGCCAAAGCAGGCAACCTTGCCGATGTTTTCCCTGTTTTCGCTGAGGAACTTCTTTACCTCCGGATCCATATCAAAGGCATAATAGGAGCAGCCCAGCAGCAGAATATCCACTTTTTCCTCCAAGGGCGCAGCAATGCTTACTGCGGGAATGGCAAGTGCTTCGCCGATGGCTTTTGCCAATTTTTCCGTATTGCCGGACTTGGTATAGTAACGAATTGCAATTTCCATTTTATGCTCCTTTCAAAGCTTATCCATCATTTCGTGAAGTATGCGATACAGCGTCACGGCATCCTCCGGTGAAAGCGGAATACAGGCTCTCAGCTTGGCAGGAATCTCCGCTGCCTGCTCTCGCAGGGCCATTCCGGTTTCCGTAATGACCGCATACACATCCCGTCGGTCGGTTTCCGAACGCCGCCGGGTGACATGCCCCTTCTTTTCCAGGGCATTCAGCACCGGGGTCAGCGTCCCAGAATCCAGGAACAGCTTTGCACCCAGGTCCTTCACAAGAATTTCCTGCTGTTCCCACAGCACCATCATGGTGATGTACTGGGTATAGGTCAGGTCGATCTCATCCAGAAACGGCTTGTATTTTTTGACGATCTCTCGGGAAACGGCATACAGCGGAAAGCAAAGCTGGCTGTCCAGTTTCAGCGTATCGTAATTGTCAGTCATCGACATCCTCTTCCAATGGAGAACGGTAATTTGGATCCTTGGAGGCAAGCAAAGCGGCCCTTACTGCCTTGGCAAGCTGATCGGCGCAGGAGGTTCCTCTGCGGCCACAGGTAATGCCCGCGAGCTTCTGCTCGATCTGATCCACGCTCCACCCCTCTAATAATACAGGAATGGTCTTCAAATTTCCATCACATCCGCCCAAAAATTTGATATTTTTTACAATTTCCCCATCCAGATCCAGACTGATGAGCTTGGGGCAGGTGCCGGCCGTCAGATAATCAAAGTGAAACATTTACAGTACCTCCGTTAGCTTCTCACGGATCTTCTTCATGTCCGCCGTGGGCTCAAAACGGGCAACGATCTCGCCGCTGCGGTCAACGAGGATCTTGGTGAAGTTCCATTTGATGTTGCCGTTGTTCTTGTAGTCCTTGTCCATCTTCTTGACAATTGGACGGAGCATCAGACCCATAGGGCCGTCAAAACCCTGTAATTTGGTGTTGGCAGTCAGCCACTTGTAGAGAGGAATGGCGTCCTCGCCGTTCACATCGATCTTGGAATACTGGGGGAAGGTGATGCCGTAGCGACCGGTGCAGAAATCATGGACTTCCTCATCAGATCCGGGAGTCTGCTCGCCAAATTGGTTGCAGGGAAAATCCAGAATTTCAAAACCCTGATCCCTGAACTCCTCATACATTTCCTGAAGCTCGGTGTACTGGGGCGTAAAGCCGCAGCCGGTAGCGGTGTTCACGATCAGAAGTGCTTTTCCACGAAAGGAAGAAAGGGCAACCTCGGTTCCGTCCTGTGCCTTTACAGTAAAATCATAAACGTTCATACAGATACCTGCCTTTGTCAATAGCTTTGAGTTAAGCGACAGGAAACAAAATCGCCTGGAATCGCTTCGCTTGGGAGTGGGAATGATTAACTTGTTTTAGGGCAAGCTCCCCTATTCTCAAAAGGGAAAAACCTTTAGCGAGTTAAGTCCGAAAAGGAATAGAAATTAAGACCCTGTGTCACCGGAAATGATGGCACAAGGTCTTTTTTAAAATAATCAGAGAAAATACCGCAAAAGTGCCAGATTTTAACTGGAAAAGGATTCTTTTCTTGACAGGAGAAGCGGCAGGCGGGTATAATATGTGCACGAATCTGAGGCTGAATGGACTTCGGCCGGCGCAGGTTCTCTTCGTCTCAAGAAAAATTGTACGAACGAGGTAGCTCTATGGAAAAACAAGAATCTCTGGGCTTTATGCAGGAGGCGATCCGGGAAGCCTATGAGGGCATCGGTCACCACCACGGCGGTCCCTTCGGCTCCGTGATCGTGAAGGATGGAAAGATTATCGGCAGAGGTCACAACCGGGTGCTGCTGCGGAAAGACCCCACCTGCCACGGTGAGGTCGAGGCGATTCGGGATGCCTGCAAAAATCTAGGTACCCACGATTTGACAGGCTGCCAGCTCTATACCACCGCAGAGCCCTGTCCAATGTGCAAGGGCGCAATTCTCTGGGCGAACATCAGTGAAGTTTATTTCGGCTGCACAATTGCGGACACGGATCGGATCGGTTTCCGGGATCAGGTGTTCTATGACAATTGGGAGAATGATGCCATAATGGCGGAACTGGGGCGTGAATCTTGCTTGAAGCTCTTTGAGGATTACAGCCAGGGTAAGAATACGCTTTACTGATTTCGTGAATAATGAATAACGCCATATTTTCAGGAAAGTTCCTATATAGGGACTTTCCTTTTTGTATTGCGATTTGCGTAAGGCTTACCGGCTTGCGGAACCGGTGTTTCTGTGGTATGGTTTACAAAAGCGGGCAGATAACCCCGGGGTCGCTGTGCTGTCTGACTTGTGGATGCTGGGCATCGGCCTGGCCAGCCTTGCTATTTCCCAGTTTTCCGGAAGCGAAAAAGAATAACCGAAGTGCCGCCCGGAAAAGACTTGCAATCTGCGACCGGAATGTGATAAAATCAGGTTAGATTTCCGGAGAAACCCAAGGATTACAGATAGAAAGCGAGTGTTTTTTATGGCAGCAAAGAAAGTTGGAGCCCTCATCAAAGAGGCCAGAACCAATGCGAATCTCACCCAGGAAAAGCTGGCAAAAGCCGTTCCCGGCCTGTCCGCTTCCGATATCGGCAAGGCAGAGCGGGGAGAGAAGGAGCTGACCCAGGATCAGCTGAAGGCCATTGCCAAGGCCACCGGTGTCACCCAGAAATCCCTTCTGGAAGCAGCTGCCGGAACCAAAAAGACAACTGCCAAGCCTGCCGCCAAAACCACCGCGACTTCTACCACCTCTGTCAAACTGACGTCTGCGGAGAAGAAGCTGGTGGAGCTGTACCGGGCAGCGGACAGCGATACCAAGAAGAAGGTCCTCTCCCTTCTGAAGGGGGATTCCTCCGATGGCAGCGATCTCCTCAGCACCCTGCTGGAGGGCGCTCTGGGCC
>JAZQQD010000048.1:0-5314 GCA_045628895.1 Faecousia sp. | reverse complement strand
CAGAGCGCCCGCACACAAAGGGACCCGAGCGCTTTTACGATAGAAAAAGGGGCACAGCTTTCGCCGTGCCCCTTTTCCCAGAAAAGAAAGTAATTGTGGTAGCAATTTAAAACAGAAGAGGAATTATTAAAGTGAGGAAATCACTGAGGGATTACATAACGGGGAACATAAAGTTGATGCACAGGCAGGAGCTGACGATGGTGACCACTGCAAAGCCCAGGCCCCACAGAGCGGTCTCGCTGAGCTTGTAGCCGCCGGCTGCGAAAGCGATAGCGGTAGAAGGAGCGCCGGAGGGCAGGAAGCAGGCGCAGGAGCAAACCACGTTGACCAGCAGAGCCAGGCCACGGGGATCCCAACCTGCAGCAACAGCAGTGGAGATGGCAAGAGGCAGCAGCACGTTCTTGCAGCCGGAGTTTGTCATCAGGTTGGTCATAACGACACCGGCAATCGCAAAGACGAAGAGAACCTTCAGGCCGGAGGGATTCTCACCCATGAGGCTCAGGATCAGGTTGCCGATCAGAACACCGGCGCCGGATGCGGACAGAGCATCAGCCATGACGAAGATACCGGCCAGCATGAAAATCATATCGCCGGAGAGAACACGCATCATGTCCTTCTGGCTCTCGACCTTGGTGAACTGCAGGACGATAGCGCCGCATGCGGGAATGACATACATCAGATCGCCCAGGGCTTTGTTCATGAACAGGGAAATCATAACGCCGCCGAAGACCACATAGGTGATGATCTCGTGGGTCTTGGACATAGCCTTGGATTCCTTCAGAGCCTTCATCTTGCTCTCGTCGATGTTGCGCTTGGGCAGCATCTTGTAGGTCAGCATGACATAGGCGGTCAGGAGCAGCATGGGGATAATGGATGCCTTCAGCATATCGGTGATGCCCAGGACAGGCAGAGTCTCGCCGTAAGAAGCAATGTACTTATTGGCAGTCAGGTGAGCGGTAGCGCCCATGCCGATGGGAATACGGCTGGTCCACATCATGCCGATAACGCCGATGGGCAGCAGCATTCTGGAGGGGCACAGCTCGCCGTCGGGAGACAGTGCGGAAAGGATCATGATCATAACGGTGATGGTGCCGGATGCGGGGAGGAACTGAGCAAAAGCTGCGGTCAGAACCATCAGGATCAGCAGGACAGCGAAGGTGCTGGCATTCTGGACCTTGACAACTCTCTCACGGATGGCGGTCAGCAGGCTGGTTCTGCCAAAGGCATCGACGATAACATACATACCGGCGATGAGCACCAGGTTCTTCATAGCGAAGCCGCCGAAGGCAGTGCTGATGGGATACACGCCGGTGAGGACCAGCAGTGCACAGCAGGTCATGGTGGTGAGGCCGAATGGCCACTTGTTCAGGGTGAAGCTGACGATCATGAACAGGAAAATACCAATCACGATGTACATTTGAGTCGCTTCCATGTTTTCTTTCTCCTTTTTCTATTGTTTTTATTTTCCGAGGATTTAATCCTCAGTAATCATAAGGTCGAGGGAGTACCACTTGCCGCGCTGCATACCGGCGACACGGCCAACCTGGCCATTCTTCTTCAGGATATCATTCATGTCGTCCAGCATTTTCTGAGCGAAGGCGGGATCCTCAGTCAGCCAGGTCTCATAGTGCATGGGCACCAGGAGCTGGGTATCGGTTGCTGCGAACCACTTGGCGAAGTCTTCGGCAACATTATCCTTCACAGCAGAGGAAGCCATCTTATTGCGGATGATGACATTGGGCTTGTTCTTGCCCTGGAGTCTCTGGATCATGCCGTCATCATTGCCGCCGATAAAGGCAATGCGCAGGCCCTCATTGGTAGTCAGCACGAAGTTCATGTTGAACATACCGCCGAAAACATTGAGCTCAGGACTGCCGGGCAGGCCTGCCTTGGTGATGTGCTCGATGCAGCCCTTCATATCATCCTTCTGATGATGATGGGTGCCGTGGTGGGTTTCCAGCATGAAGCCATCGAAGTAATAGGTACCTTCAAAATCCAGGGGGTAGATGCTGGTGAGAGGAATGCTGAACACTCTTGCCAGCTCCATGCACACAGCAGAATGGGTCATAACGGTGGGATGGAACTTATCCACAACGCGCTGAATGTCAGCGGTATGGTCGCCGTGACCGTGGTTTACAAAAACATAGTCACAGGCATGGATCTCATCCATGGAGAAGCCGGGAACGCACTTGCGGGCCATGCGGCTGCCGTCGTCCACGAACCAGGGGTCGGTGATCAGAGTCTTGCCGTTGGAAAACTTGAATTCAAAGCTCTGGCCGTTGAGCCAGCGAAACTTCAGTCCGGAAGAAACAGTATTAGCCATTTTTTAATCCTCCAATTCACGAACGCCGATGTTCAGGGTGTACCACTTGCCGCGCTCCATGGGAGCCACGCGGCCCAGCTTGCCCTTTTCTTCCATGATCTTGTTCATATCGGTGATCATGTTTGCCGCAAACTCAGGATCCTTGGTCAGCCAGGTCTCATAGTGCATAGGGATCAGCAGCTGGGTGTCTGCGCCGGCAAACCATGCAGCAAAGCTCTCGGCAACGCCGGTCTTGACCCGGGAGGAAGCCATCTTGTTGCGGATGATGATATTGGGCTTGTTCTTGCCCTGGAGTCTCTGGAGCATACCGTCGTCGTTTCCGCCGATGAAGGCAACACGCATACCCTGATCGGTGGTCAGAATGAAGTTGGTGTTGAAAGTGCCGCCGAAGGCATTGAGCTCATCATAGGTTTCGTTGTCGGTCTTGCCCATGCGCTCGGAAAGCACATTGGGAGAGCCATGGTGAGTTCCATGGTGGATCTCCAGCATAAAGCCATCGAAGTAATAGGTGCCCTCATAATCCACAGGATAGATAGAGGTCAGCGGGATGCTGTGGGTCTTGGCAATGTGCATAGCGGTGGAAGAATGGGTAATGACGGTAGGATGGAACTTATCCGCCACCTCCTGCAGGTTGCAGATGTGGTCACCGTGGGTATGGTTCAGGAACACATAGTCAGCGCCTTCCAGATCCTCGGTAGAGAAATTCTTGATGCAGACTTCGGACAGAATGCCGGGTTCGTTGCTGGCATACCAGGGGTCGGTCAGCAGGGTCTTACCGTTGTTAAACTGGAACTCAAAGCACTGGCCGTTGATCCAGCGAAAACGGAAGGCCTTGGATGAAGCAATATAGCTCATGTTCAAATCCTCCTTCAGTTTTTTTATTATCTTTGATTTGATGACTAAATTATATTGTCGGCATCCTTTCCTGTCCAATATCCGTATTTCGTATACCTATTCCCCATGGTTATAGGTTTAAAAATGTGCACAAAAACCAACGTTTTGTTTTTGTGCACATTTAATAATAAGCTTCAATATTTTTCCTGTTAAAGTTTGTTCTTTTCGAAATATTTTTCGGTCGCTTCCTTGATAATTGCAAATTTTCGGTTATTCTCAAATCCTTTGCGGCAAACAAGATAGGTTGTGCTTTTTACTTCCTCCTCTGGAGGGATGGCAAAAATGCGGTTACTCTCCAGAACACCTGCTCTGGCCAGGGCATCACCGCCGGTAAGCATAGAGGCACGGCCTGCGTCCGCCATGGCAACCCGCAGAGAATAATTCGGCTGCTCCGTAATAGAAAAATGCAGATGATTTTTCTGCATGATTCGCTCGGTAGATTTACGTCCACCGGTACCGGGCACATTATCCACCAACAGTTCCCCCGCAATATCTTTCAGGGAAAGCACAGGATATTTTATCCCATCAACAGATTTTGCTTTTCCCGCAGCAGGGCTTCCCTTGCGTAGATAGATAAAATTTCCGGATTCCGATACCGGATAAAGATACAACTCCGGATTCTCTTCCGTATTGGCAATGAGAGCAATGTCAATATTTCCGGATATCAGTTCTCCTATCATCTGTTTTGAAGGCAGGGTGCGCAGTTCCATATAGATTCCGGGGTAATTTTCATAAATCCATCGCATAATTGGGCCGGAAAGGTCGTAGGCTCGCTGCATGGTGGTGCCCATTATGATGTTATTCTCATTTCGCATACGCAGCTGTTCCAGCTGGCGCTCAAAAAGGCTATGATGCTCCATCATGTTCTTTGCCATTTCTATAAACAGCACGCCCTCCTCCGTGAGGGCCAGGGCACTTCCCTTGGTACGATCAAACAGAGTGATGCTGTATTCTTGCTCCACCTTTTTAATGCATTTGCTTAAAGAGGGCTGAGAGGTAAAGAGCTTGGTAGCAGCTTTATTGATGCTCTTTTCCTCCATAACGGTAAGGATATTGGTCAGATCCTGAATGGTCATTGGGATATCCTCCTTGCGTTTTTCTCTAATGGCGGAAAAGACGGCCGTCCGAAAAGGGAGGCCGTCTTTCCCAGAAAATAGAAAGGAAAGTGAGAAATCAGTTGTTGCGGTAGTAGTTGATGAGGCAGCCGTCTGCGATAATCTGACGCTCAGGCTCGGTCAGAGCGCCGGTGGAGACGGAGAACTCAGTAACGGTGCCGTCAGCCTTCACGGCGTAAGCAGGGAACTTCTCGTCGTTAGCCAGAACATGCTCACGGACGTTGGGAACGAAGATGTAGTCGCCCAGCTCAAACACCTCGGGGTTCTCAACCAGGAAGGGAGTCATGCCCCAGTTGATGCAGTTGGAGCGATAACGCTTGGTAGCGTAAGCCTTTGCGAAGTTGGCGGAAGCGCCCATAACTCTCTGGCAGGAAGCTGCCTGCTCACGGGCAGAGCCGTCGCCAGGCATGTTGGCGAAGATGGTGGAGCCCAGGTCGGTGCCCTCGGGATCAACAGTCAGGCCAGCCTTCTGGAGGGCGGCGTAAACAGCCTTGACCTCGTCGGTCAGGCCCTTGCCTGCCTGACGGTCACGCTCCATCTGGCGCATAACCTTAGAGCGGGAAACGTACTGAGGATCACGGCGGGACAGAGCAAACTCACTCAGACGCTCGGGGTTAGAACGGTAAGAGGAGGTCTCACCGGAGGGAATCAGCTCATCGGTGGTGGTAACGGGGTCGGTGATGTAGGAGCAGACCTTCACCAGCAGATCCTTGGTCAGTGCGGGCATCTCGGGCCAGTCCTTGATGTTGGGGCCGAACTTCAGCTCGTGCTCGGGCTCAGCCTTCTTCCAGCCGTTGTAAACGCGCTTCTCGTAGATGCCGGCATCGAACTCGTAAGCGGGGTTCGTGTACTCCACATCCAGGTCGGTAGCAGCGGTCAGCTTGCCGCCGTTGGCAGCGGTTGCAGCGATGGAACGAGCGTCCATAAGAGCAACTGCGGAGATCTGGCCCTCGCCGGGCTTGGAGCCTTCGCGGTTGGGGAA
>JAZQQD010000047.1:0-10170 GCA_045628895.1 Faecousia sp. | reverse complement strand
AGAGCCTGACGGATCAGAGCCTCGGGCAGGGAAGAGTTGCCCATGTGGGTCATGTGCATAGCGGTGGAAACTTCGCGGTCGATGGCGCGGGGCTCGATCTCGGCAGCGTGCCACAGATCCTGGGTGTGCTGGGGAGCGCGCTTCAGCCAGCGCTGAACGCCGAAGGGCTTGCCGTACTCCAGCAGAGCCAGCTCTGCCATTTCGTGAGCCAGATCATAAATGTCCTTGCCCTCGGTCTCAACGCCCCACTCGTGAGCGATGCGGATGAGCTTCTCGGGGTCCTTGACCTGATAGTTGCCGCCCTCACGGGTCTCGTGCAGGGTGTGGCAGATCTCACGGCCGTGATCGGAGTGAGTAGCGGAACCG
Organism: Faecousia sp.; assembly: GCA_045628895.1. Taxonomy (GTDB): domain Bacteria; phylum Bacillota; class Clostridia; order Oscillospirales; family Oscillospiraceae; genus Faecousia. Next base: position 9,804 of record JAZQQD010000047.1, on the reverse strand, counting down.
CCTGCGGTGAAGCGCAGGAAGTTACGGCCAACGATACCGTGGACATCACAGCCGCAGATGCCTCTGGGGCTCTTGGGGGTAATGCGGCAGGGGCCCATAGAGCAGATACGGCAGCAGGTGCCGGCTTCGCCAAAGCCGCAATGGGGAGTCTGATTCTTTACTCTCTGCTGCCAGGTGTCAGCGCCGACCTTCTTTGCTGTTTCCAGCAGTTCATTGGTGGCCTGCTCCATGGCTTCAACGGAGATTAAACGATCCCAATCCTTCAATGTGTTTTCCTCCTATTAAAGTAATGTGCAATGTAAAAAAAGACATAGTGGGAGAGTATGTCTAGGTTATTGTACAATTTAATTCGATGAATGTCAATCGGCAATCATTACAAATGTACCGATTTTTTGACATCCCCCAAGGGGGGATTTTGGAAATGTTAAAAATATGAACAGGTTTTCCACAAAAAGTGGTTTTTTTCCACATTTTATGCACAATTTCCCTGTCCGGTTTATTGGACAGCCTTCTGCTTATAATACAAACAAATGTTCTAGAAAAGGAGGCGGCGAAATGACACGGGAGAGGTTGATACAATATATTATAGAGAGACTGTGGCACGCCGATACGGAGGTGCTGCAGGTGATCTATACCCTTCTGCTGTACCGATAAAGGCAGAAAAAGAGCTCCCCTTTTGGGGAGCTCTTTTCAGTTTCCGAAGGATTCCAGAAGCTGGGCCAGCAGGACGATCTCCGCATCCGACAGGCGGCTGATGAAATCCAGCATCTTCTGCCGCTCGGCATTGGCATCCCGGCCCATGGCCTTGCCAACAATCTCGCCCAGATCGGAGGAGGGAGTTCTGGGCAGGAACATTTCGCCTTCTCCGGTGCGGAGCCACTGCTCATTGACATGGTAGATCCGGCAGATGGCGGCAATGGTCTGGCTGCTGGGGTTGCTTTTTCCGCTGCACATGGTGGATACGCTGGAGGCGGTAATGCCCAGATCCTCGGCAAGCTTTGCTTTTCGGATGCCCAGGGCATCGATGAGTAGATTCAGCCGTTCGGCAATGGTCTGCATGGATGTCACTCCTTGATAGGTAGTTGGGTGTTTTTTCGTCGCAGGGAACGGATTGCCACGCCATCGTGTGCGATGGCTCGCAATGACGAGGTTATTTGGGCGGACTGCACCGATTTTCGGTACATTCTGTATCGCGGACTGCACGGGCGGATGGTATCCGCCCCTACGATTTTTTCTCCTTTAATTCTATCCTGTCCGATTCTCCTTGTCAATGTTGATTTTTGTCAGAAATTAGATTGTCTAAGAAATAGGGGTTGACAAATTAGAAAGTCTATGATATAGTTTAGACACTCTAAGAAACGGAGGCGAAAAACTGTGAAAGACTACATATTGGAGCATCCCGAGATCCGCTGGATCCGGGAGACCGGCTACCCCTCCGACCGGCAGGAACCGAAGATCCGGGAGGAAAGATAAATGGATAACTGGCAGTCCCTCCGGGAGGCCTACATTGCCTCGGAGGAAAGCCTGGGAAAGCTGGCGGAGGAATTTTCCGTGGATGCCCGCTCTGCCTACCGCCGATGCCGGGCAGAGGGCTGGGTAAAGCTGCGGAAGGAACGGATGAAAAGGGAGAAGGAAAAGGATCCCCTGGTTGCCGCGGCGGATGCCCTCCTTGCCCGGGTGCGGCAGGTGCTGGAGGGAGAAGAAACCCTGGATGTGAAATCCATGCGGGACCTTGCCACGGTGCTGAAGGACATTCGCAGCATGCAGCACCGGGAGGATGGGGAAGATGAGGGCGTCCGGGTGACCCTGAATCGGGAGGTGATCGACTATAGCGAGTAAGCGTGTGATCATCGGCATCCCCAGCGAGAAGCAGCGTCAGTTTTTCCTGGCAAAGCAGAAGCACATCGGCTTCGGGGGCGCCCGTGGAGGCGGCAAGAGCTGGGCGGTACGGCAGAAGGCAAAGCTGCTGGCCCTGCGGTATCCGGGGATCCGAATCCTCATCGTGCGAAAATCCTACCCGGAGCTGGTGTCCAACCACATCGATACCCTCCGCCGGGAACTAAATGGCATTGCCCGGTACAACGATAAGGATAAGGTGCTCCTGTTTCCCGGGGGCAGCACCATCCACTTCCGCTACTGCGCCAGGGATAGCGATCTGGATCGGATGCAGGGCATGGAATACGACATCATCTTTCTGGATGAGGCTACCCAGCTTTCGGAATTCCAGATGAAGGCCATTACGGCCTGCCTCCGGGGTGTCAACCCCTTCCCCAAGCGGATCTATTACACCTGCAACCCCGGGGGACAGGGTCACGGCTACATCAAGCGGATCTTTATTGACCGGAACTACCTGCCTGGAGAAAAGGAGGAGGACTACACCTTTATTCAGAGCCTGGCCACGGATAACAAGGCCCTCCTGGCTGCCCAGCCGGATTACCTGCAGCAGCTGCAGGCTCTGCCTTCCCGGCTCCGGGATGCCTGGCTCTACGGCAAGTGGGATATTTTCGAGGGACAGTTTTTTGAGGAATTTGCGGATCGGCCGGAGTATTACGAAAGCCGGCGCTACACCCATGTCATCGAGCCCTTCGATATCCCCGACAGCTGGAAGATCTACCGCAGCTTCGACTGGGGGTACTCTAAACCTTTCTCCTGCGGGTGGTGGGCGGTGGATCACGATGGGGTGGTCTACCGGATTCTGGAATACTACGGCTGCACCGCCGAACCCAACACCGGCCTGCGGTTTACCCCTCAGCAGGTCTTTGCCCAGATCGCGAAAACCGAGCGGGAGCATCCCTGGCTGCGGGGAAAGCACATCATCGGCATTGCGGATCCCGCCATCTGGGGAGCGGATACGGGCAAGAGCATTGCCGATGCGGCAGGGGAGCAGGGAGTCTACTTTTCCCCGGGGGATCACAAGCGGATCCCCGGATGGATGCAGGTGCACTATCGGCTGCGGTTTGACGAAAACGGCTACCCCATGCTGTATGTGTTCAAAAACTGCCGGGCCTTCATCCGCACCATCCCCCTTTTGCAGTACGACACGAGAAAACCCGAGGACCTGGATACCGAGGGGGAGGATCATGTGGCGGACGAGGTGCGCTACCTGTGCATGGCACGGCCCATTTCCCCCAGACTGGCCCCGGCACCGAAGGACAGAACCGGAGCGGAGATCGCTCTGGAACTGCCGGAACGGAAATTAACGGCAAGAATGCCGAGATTGGAGATTTTAAATGGAAAAGACTGAAGTTTTGGAGCTTCCCGTGGGCAAGGCCCAGATCGCCCGGGCACGACGGATCCTGGAGGATTACAAGGCCGGCAAGCAGGCCCTGGAGAAGCGGATTATCGAAAATGAGCAGTGGTACAAGCTGCGGCACTGGGACTGCCTGGGCGGCAGTCGCCGGGAGGTGGAGCCGGTTTCCGCATGGCTCTTCAATGTCATTGCCAATAAGCACGCCGATGCCATGGATAATTTCCCGGTGCCGGTGATCCTGCCCCGGGAGGAAGGGGATCGGGAGGAAGCGGAGCGATTAAGTTCCATCCTGCCGGTGGTGCTGGAGCAGAACGATTTTGAAAGCGTGTATGACCGGATTTTGGACTACAAGCTGAAATCCGGCACCGGTGTCTACGGTGTGTTCTGGGATCCCGATAAGCTGGGAGGTCTGGGGGACATTGACATTCGGAAGGTGGATGTCATCAACCTTTTCTGGGAGCCGGGCATCACGGATATCCAGATGTCTCGGAATGTGTTCCAGGTGGAGCTGCAGAACAATGAGGCTCTGCTGGAACGCTACCCTGATCTGGAGCTGGGCAGCGGCTCCGTGGATCTGAGCCGCTACGCCTATGACGACAATGTGGATACCGCCGGCAAAAGCGCCGTGGTGGACTGGTACTACAAGCGCTGGCAGAACGGCCGCTATGTGCTGCATTACTGCAAATTTGTGGGAGATACGGTGCTCTTCGCCACGGAAAATGAGCCGGGTTACGCGGAGCTTGGCCTTTATGACCATGGCCAGTACCCCTTTATCTTCGACCCTCTGTTCACCGTGGAGGGTAGCCCCTGCGGCTTCGGTTATATTGATGTGGGCAAGAGCGCACAGGAGTACATTGACCGGGGCAACCAGGCCATCCTCATGAACATGCTGGCCAATGCCCGCCCCCGTCACTTTATCCGCAGCGACGGCTCCGTCAACGAGGAGGAATACGCAGACCTTTCTAAGGATTTCGTCCATGTGGACGGCAATCTGGGCCAGGACAGCATCCTTCCTGTCCAGGGCAAACCCCTCTCCGGCATTTATCTGTCCGTGGTGCGGGACAAGATCGACGAGCTGAAGGAGACCACCGGCAACCGGGATGTGTCTGCCGGCGGCACCACCGGCGGTGCAACAGCTGCTTCTGCCATCGCTGCCATGCAGGAAGCAGGCTCCAAGCTGAGCCGGGATGCCAACCGGGCATCCTACCGGGCCTTCCGCCAGGTGTGCATCTTCTGTGTGGAGCTCATTCGCCAGCATTACGATACCGGACGCTGCTTCCGCATTCTGGGTACCGATGGTGCCGTCCGCTTCATCCGCTATTCCAATGAGAACCTGCGTTTTCAGAAGCAGGAGGATGCCTTCGGGGTGGATACCGGCTACCGCCAGCCCATTTTCGATGTGGAGATCACTGCCCGGAAGCAGAGTCCCTACAGCCGCATCAGCCAAAATGAGCTGGCTCTGCAGTTTTACAGCGCGGGATTCTTCAATCCGGGCATGGCGGATCAGGCTCTCATGTGCCTGGATATGATGGATTTTGACCGGAAGGACATGCTCATGGAGAAGCTCCGCAGGAACCGGGGCATCCCCATGGAGGCTCCGATGCAGATGCCGGAGCCGGTAATGGCACCCGTGGATCGGGTGCGGCAGCTGACGGCGGATGCCGCCAGCCCCAGATAAGGAGGAAATATGATCTACGCAACGGTATTTGAAGGAGAGAAGACCTTCGGACTGACCCTCCAGGGGCATGCCGGGGGCATCCACCCCTCGGTGATCTGCGCGGCGGCATCCATGCTGGGCTATACCGCCGCTCAGACCGTCGTGCTGGCAGCCCGGGACGGACTGCTGAAGAAGAAACCCCATATCCGCATGGAGTCCGGGGATGTGGCGGTCACCGCCAGTCCCAAGCCGGAGCGCCGGGAGGAAGTGCGCCACATCTTTTATGTTGTGGAGTGCGGCCTGCGGCTGCTGGCAAAGCAGTACCCCAGGGAAGTCACCGTCCGCTTCATGAAGGGGTAACACTATTTTATCGAGTCGCCCGCGATAAGGGCTGAAAGGAATAGATATGGAAGAAACCAACACATCCCAGACCGAAACTATGCAGGAGAATTTGCCCGGGGCAGCCCTCGTGGCGGAGGAAACGCCCGCCGAACCCGGCAAGACCTTTGAAGAGCTCATCAAAGGCCCCTACAAGGAGGAGTATGAACGCAGGATCCAGCGGATCCTGCAGCGCCGGCTGCGCTCCAGCCGGGAAACGGAAGCCAAGTATGAAGACCTCGTGGGTACTCTGGCAAAGAAGTACGGCGTAGATGCCGGAGATGCCGAGGCAGTCAAGTCCGCCGTGACGGCGGAAAAACCTGCCCTCCACGCTCAGGCCACAGCCCTGTATGAAAGCTGGCTGCAGCAGGCCGAGGAGGTAAAGACCCTGTACCCAAAGCTGGATCTTGCCCAGGAGGCAGGAAACCCGGAATTTACCGCCCGGCTGCGCCAGGGCCTATCCGTAGGAGATGCCTATTTCCTGGCCCATAAGGATGAGATCCTGGTCTCCGCCATGGAGACCGCCGCCAGAAATGCCGAGGAAAAGCTGTCTTCTGCCCTGGCTTCCGGGGGGCTGCGCCCCAGAGAGAACGGAGCCGCTGCCCAGGGCGCCGCAAGGACCCGGGTGGATGCGGCCCACATGACCAAGGCACAGCGGCAGGCCTATATCCTCCGTGTTCAGAGAGGAGAGACCATCCGCCTGTGAAACAACGAAAGGAGAAATGAAAAATGACCATCAATCTGCAGCTTCTGGGTGTCAACACCACCAATGACGCTACCACCGGCAACGATCTGTCTGCCGAAATGAAGACCTTTTATGACCTGACCCTCATCGATGAGGCCCAGACCGTTCTGATCCACGATCAGTTCGGCCAGAAGCGCCCCATCCCCGCAAACGGCGGCAAGCACATCGAGTTCCGCAAGTTTGCCCCCCTGGCCAAGGCTATCACCCCTCTGACCGAGGGTGTTACCCCCAGCGGCAAGAACCTGAGCGTTTCCACCGTTTCCGCTGAGGTGCACCAGTATGGCGACTTCATCACCCAGTCCGATATGCTGGAGCTGACCGCCCTGGATAACACCATCCTGGAGAGCACCAAGCTCCTGGGTCGTCAGGCCGGCCTGACTCTGGATACCGTGGTTCGCAATGTCCTGCAGTCCGGTACCAACGTCACCTACTGCCCCAAGATCGGCGCAAACGGCGCGGAGACTCCCGTCACCTCCCGCAGCGGCCTGGATGCTACCTGCCAGCTGACTGTGGACGTGGTGCAGCAGGTGGTTGCCAAGCTGAGAGCACAGAATGCACCTCCCATCCACGGCAAGTACATCGCCATCGTCCACCCCTACGTGGTCTACGATCTCATGCGTGACCCCGAGTGGATCGATGCCCACAAGTATGCTGCCCCCGAAAATCTGTATGAGGGTGAGATCGGCGAGATCGCCGGTGTCCGCTTCGTCCAGACTACTGAGGCCAAGATCTACACCGGCAGCGGCTGCCCCTCCGGTCTGGCAGTCTTCGGCAGCCTGTTCCTGGGTGACGGCGCCTACGGCGTTACCGAGGTCACCGGGGGCGGCCTTCAGACCATCGTCAAGCAGAAGGGCTCTGCCGGTACCTCCGATCCTCTGGATCAGCGCTCTTCCGTGGGCTGGAAGGCTCTCAAGACCGCGGAGATTCTGATCCCCAACTACCTGGTTCGCGTGGAAAGCTGCTCCAAGCGCTTCTCCGCATCCGCCCAGGAGAACTAAGGGAAAAGGGTAGGGGCGTGCGTTGCACGCCCGCTACCTCGGATTTGGGAGCGCCGAAATCTTTTGAGTCCGTAGGGGCGGATATTATCCGCCCGACAGCAGATGCCGAATTTCGGAGATTTCCAATGTGAAATGGAAACATTCCTCGTGTTTGCATCGGATTTTCGACGAATCCCAAATTGTACCGCCGGGCGGATGGTATCCGCCCCTACGATGGTTGCTATGAAAGGAGATATCACAATGGAAAAGGAAAAAATGGTGCGGATCCGCATCCCCAGAACCCGGAAGGACCAGGAGGATGTGTTTGTATCCGTCAATCACTACACCTGCATCATCAAGCGCGGCGTAGAGGTGGAGGTCCCGGAGTTTGTGGCCGAGGTGCTGCAGCATCAGGAGACCATGCTGGAGCAGATCATGCTCTTTGAGGATGCCGCCAAGCAGGAATAAAGGAGGCTTTTTATGACCATTTCGGAAGCCATTTCCCGCATAGATGATCTGAAAAGCAATACCTACAGCCGGGAAGAGAAGATCAGATGGCTGTCGGCGGTGGATGCCTGGGTGTCCGGCCAGATCCTTGCCGCCTGTCAGGAGGGCTTGACCTTTGAGGGCTACACCCCGGCTGCTCCCGATACCGCCGCTTTGCTGGTTCCGGAACCCTATGACGATCTTTATCTGCATTGGCTGTCTGCCCAGATGGATCTGTACAACGGGGAATACACCCGGTTCAACAATTCCATGGCTCTGTTCCAGGCCAGGTTCCGGGACTACGAAAACTGCTACCGCCGGGAGCATATGCCCCTAGGGAAGGCCATGAAATACCGTTAGGAGGTGGGACTGTGGCATATCCTATGCTGAAAGCGCTGTCTGTAGGCCGCAGGGATGTTTCCCAGTTCCGGGGATATTTTCATTCCCTTGGTTGCGGCGCCGGACAGTTTTATGATGAGCGGAATCTTTCCGCCCGGGATTACCCGGCTCTGTCCCTGCGGAAGCAGCGGGGCATTGCCGCTGCTCCCGGAAATTTTCAGGGCATGATCGCCAAGGACAGCCTGTGCTATGTGGACGGCAGCAAGCTGGTAATCAATGGCTACCCTGTGGAGCTGGGGCTGTCCACAGCGGAGGCAGCCTGCCCCAAAACCCTGGTCTCCATGGGGGCGTACCTGCTGATCTTCCCGGATAAGATTTATTTCAATACCGCGGATTTCACGGATTTCGGCCCCCTGGAGGCGGAAAACACGGTGCAGACCCTGTCTCTGACTCTGTGCACCCTGGATGGGGCGGGACAGAATCCCAGATTCCGGGGAGCGGCCGCTCCGGAGAATATGGAGAACGGCGACCTGTGGCTGGATGAGGGCACGGTGCCCCATACCATGCGGGTGTACTGCGATGCCACCGGCACCTGGGACGCCATGGAGACCACCTATGTGAAGCTCTCCGCCCCCGGCATCGGGGCAGGTATCTCCCAGTACGACGGCATCACCCTTAGGGGTGCGGAAGGCACCCTGTATACCGCCGGCGGGGAGGTTCCCGAGGACTTAAGCCGCCAGATCCGGGACATTTTCGGTACCGCCGTGGTGTGGGACCGGGGAGAAGATTACCTGATTCTCACGGGGATTCTGGATGCGGATATCACCCTTCAGGGAAACTTCACCGCAGAGCGAAAGCTGCCGTATATGGACTTTGTTCTGGAGTGCGGCAACCGGATCTGGGGCTGCCGCTACGGCAGGAACCGGGAAGGGAAAATCGTCAACGAGCTCTATGCCTCCAAGCTGGGAGACTTCAAGAACTTCTTCTGCTATATGGGCACCGCCGCCGATTCCTTTACCGTGTCTCTGGGTACCGACGGCCAGTTCACCGGAACCATTTCCTATCTGGGAAATCCCCTGTTCTTTAAGGAAGATGTGCTCCACCGGGTCTACGGAACCGCTCCCGGGAATTTCACTGTTCAGTCCACAGCCTGTCGTGGCGTGGAAAAAGGCTCCTCGGAAAGCCTGACCATTTTGGGAGAGAAGCTCTATTACAAGTCCCCCACGGGAATCTGCGTTTATGACGGCTCCCTGCCCTCCGGCATTTCCCAGGCTTTGGGGGATGCAGTCTATCACGGAGCCGTGGGCGGGGGGTTAGGAAGTCTCTACTATGTTTCCCTCCTGGATGCCCGGGAGAACAGCCACCTTTTTGTGCTGGATACGGAAAAGGGCATCTGGCACAAAGAGGATAGCTTCCGTCCTTCCTGTTTCTGTACCTGCCGGGAAGAACTCTACGCCGCCTCCGGGAACCGGATCTATACCATGGGCGGCACCGGGGAAACGGCAGGAGAGGAGATTCCCTGGATGGCGGAGACCGGCGCCCTGGGACTGCACACCCCCGATCGGAAATATGTGATCCGTCTGACCCTGCGGCTGCAGATGGCCCAGGGGGCGGAAATGACCCTGTGGGGAAAATACGACGAGGGGAACTGGGAGAAGCTGGCAGAGCTTCGGGGCGACCGCAAGCGAATCATTACCCTGCCCATCCGCCCCAAGCGCTGCGATACCCTGCGGCTCCGGGCAGAGGGTGTGGGGGAGACCAAACTGCTGTCCGCCCATGTGACGGAAACGAAGGGAAGTGATTGGGATGGTTGATATTCGGCTGCCTAATATCAACGGGACAACGGACCGCCAGCAGCTGACGGAGATCCGCTCCTACCTGTATCAACTGGCCCAGCAGCTGCAGCTTGCCCTGGGAGAAACGGAGCAACGAACCCAGCTGCAGGAAAAGAAGCTGCAGAGCGTGGCGGGAA
>JAZQQD010000046.1:0-3932 GCA_045628895.1 Faecousia sp. | reverse complement strand
AATAGGTAATATTTCGCCCCGAGGGAAACCTCGGGGCGATTTTTTATTCCGATCCCGTAGGGGCGGATATCATCCGCCTGGCAACCTCGTCAATTAAACAATGCGATAATCGGAGCAACCAGCTAAAATAACATCGTCATTGCGAGCCAGTCCGCAGACTGGCTCGCAATCGCAGATACAACCGTAGTGCGTATGAATCTTGCGATTCTCACGCCAGTGACATCGGTCACTGGCTCAGAATGACCCCTTCGGGGTAGAAATGGCAATCCGTTCCCCCTGCGGTAGGCTCTTTTTACTGCTTCTATAATCTAAGATTGCACGGACGGATAATTTCCGCCCCTACGATACTTCTTTTCAACTTCCTGTTTTCGTGCTATAATCCTCCCAAGGAGATGAAAAACATGCGATCCGACTGTCATATCCACATGGTTCTGGATGGCTTTGACTTCCGTGCCGCCATTGCTTCCCATAAGGAAGCCCCGAATCTTCCCTTCATTCATAAGACCCTTGCCTCCTACCGGGATCGGGGCTATACCTACCTCCGGGACGGCGGTGACCGTTTCGGCGCCTGTTACGTTGCCAGAGATCTGGCAGGGGAGTACGGCATCATTTACCGCGCCCCCGGTGCGCCCTTGTATCAAAAAGGTCATTACGGCAGCTTCATCGGAACCGGATTTGCTGACCTGCGGGAATTTGCTGCCTTAGTGCAAAAAAAGCATGACGAAAAAGCGGACTTCCTGAAAATCATGATCTCCGGCCTAATGGACTTTAACCACTTTGGCAAGCTGTCCGAAGCCGGACTTGACCCGAAAACCATCCGCCAGATGGTGCATATCGGAAAGGAAGAGGGATTCTCTGTCATGGCCCATGCCAATGGACCCGAAACCGTCCTTGCGGCAGTCGAAGCCGGTGCCGACTCTATTGAGCACGGCGCATATCTGGGTGAGGAGGCTCTTTCTGCTATGGCGGAAAACCGCTGCGTCTGGGTGCCTACCCTGTCCCCGGTGGCAAATCTGTTGGGCAGCGGCAGATTCCCGGATCGGGAAGTCCGACCTCTTGTGGATTCTTTCGTAGAAAATCTAAACTTGTTTGCATCCATGAGCGGCATCATTGCCTGCGGCAGCGATGCCGGTGCCTGGCGGGTGCCCCATGATGCCAATACCGAGGTATCGCTGTTGGAAAACGCCTTGGGAAGTGCCTGCGCGGAGATTCTCCGTCGGGGTAATGCGGAGATTCAAAGAAGATTCTAAAAGAAATCGCCGTCCATTCGGACGGCGATTTCCTATTTTTCATAAACCCGTTCCACGGTTGCGGAGATCATCACCGGGGTCTGCTCCACAATGACCTCCTGGCCGATATGACACTCCAATCCAGTCACATCGATGGCGGTATGGGTCATGCCGGGATGCCCCAGTACGGCAGCCTGCTGATCTCCCAGCCGTACGCTGCGCTTTCGCATAGCCAGCCAGGTTCTGGGGCCGCAGCTGCGGTAGGTGAAGGCTCCGTCTCCCGTGCCGACATCGATCATGGCAACGGTGGTGTCCTTCTTCAGCTTGTGGGAGGTGTAGCCGATCTTTGCCCCCTTGGGATGGTCATGGATGGACACGATGCGGCCCACCAGCTGCACCACGTCCTTCTGACCCCGCATCATGCCGGTGTAGCCGGTGCCGATGCGCACGGCATCCAACCGATAGGCATCGCCCACCGCATTGAGGCTGGCGGCAATGTGCCGAATTCCAACAGGGTAATCCTTCAGGGCATCCAACACACCCTGGAAGGCGGAAAACTGTTCCGCGGCAGTATCGGTGCTGCGGAAGTGGGAGAAAATGCCTTCTACCTTCACATTTTCCAGAGTGAAGAGTTCCTTCATGGCATGGATGTCCGCCGGGTGGAATCCAAAGCGGCCAAAGCCGGTGTCCACGGCAATGTGCATTCTTACCTCTCCGAAGCCGGCGGCCAGCTTCGCCTGGGCCACGGATTCCACAGCCAGAATGACCCCTTTTTCCACCAGCTGGTTAAGCTTTTCTTTCTCATGTTCACAGCCCAGCAGCAGAATATCTGCTCCTCTCCCGGCAAGACGCAGAGCCTCTTCCGTGCGGCTGCAGGCAAAGAGGGTCACACCCTCCTCCATGAGGATATCCATAACCTCGGTTTCTCCCAGACCGTAGGCGTTTCCCTTCAGAACCGGGATGGCCATGCCCCGGGATGCGAAGGCATTGAAATTTTCTACCAGAGCATGAACATCAATTTTCAGCTGTGCCATAGGTTCACCTTCTTTTAGAGTATGGTCACATTCTTCATCAGCAGCTTTTCTGGGCCCTGGTAGCTTCCGGAAACCACTGCGGTATCGGAAAGCTTCAGAGCGGAGAATACGTCGCTAACCTTTGCGCTCATGGAGATGCCGGTGATGGGCACCGTCTTCTCCCCGTCGAAATAGTAGGCCAGGCGGATCTCACCGCCGATGTAATTGTTGTACAGGTCCACCTGCAGACCGGAGAGGGAAGCGCACTCCACATAGGGGGCGGCCTTCAGCTCCTGCTCGGTGAGGGTGCCGGGTTCCAGCTTCATGCAGCCGAGATTGCCGGTGGGAGTCTCACCCAGATACTGGGCATACCGGCTGCTGCCGTAGTAGCCCTCCAGCTTGCCGTCTTTCAGAATGACTTTTTCCGTCAGATCCACACCGTCGGTATCGAAAGCGGCGGACTGCACGCTGCCGGGAATGGCACCGGTCATGGTCAGAGTCAGCTTGTCACCGACGCTGCCGGCCTGGAGATCGTCACCTACATGGTAGAGGTTTGCCTGGGCATAGACCTGGCTGAATTCTGCCTGCCGGGTCAGCCGGCGGAGGAAGGACTCGATCTCGTGGGATGTCAGCACCACATTGACAGTCTGGGGAGTCTGGGGTTTTACCGCGTTCCGGCGATCCCGAACCTCACGCATCTTACGGTCGATCTCCGCGGTTACGGCTGCGGCATCAAACTCAGAAAAGCGGTGGCTTTCGTACAGCTCCACGGATTCTTCCCCCTCGTTCCAGGTGGGGATGGCCTCGATCATGGCGTGATGCTTCACCTGAGTCTTGCGGACACCCCGGCTGTTGATGACGGTGGTGGTATCCTTATACAGGAAGATTTCCGTTGCGTTGATGGATCCGCCCTGATAGCTGTCCGCGGCGAATACGGCATCGGCGATCTTTTCTGCCAGCTCCGGCAGGGAGAAGTTCCCAAAATTGGTGGGCAGCTCTGCCTGAGCAGTGCCACCCTCGGGGAGGGCATAGGCCTTGTTGGCCACCAGCTTTGCCCGCTGGGCGGCGGATGCCACCTTCTGCTCGGCATCGGTCTCGGTCATGGAGCCGTAGAGGGTGAAGGAGGAATCGCCCAGAGCGCCGTCATGGGCCACATAGACCGTCACATCGGTGGAAGCGGTGTCCGTAGCACGGACGGTTTCCAGCTTACGATGGACGAAGAAAACCTCGTAGGATTCGGTTTCCGTGGTGACGATGCGGTAATCATCCACATCGGTATTTGCTTTCAGAATCTTTTCAATATCGATCATCCCAGCTTCGCCCTCACTTTCAGGGAAGGACCGCCGTCGGCGACCCGAACCCACTCTTTATATCCCTTACGGCAGCTGCCCGAGCCGATGACCTGGAAGGTATCGGATACCATGGAAATGGATTTCAGCAGCTCGGGAACGGATCCGCTGATGACCACGGGGGAGACATAGTGATCCGTCAGCTTGCCGTCTACGATCTCAATGCCATATTCTGCGGTGCACTGAATCTGCCAGTTCTTGGGATCTTCCATGCCGTTGTTGGTCACAAACAGCATATAGCCGTGCTTCACGGAGGCAATCATGTCCTCCAGCTTGTCGCTTCCCGGGGAGAAGAAGGTGTTGGTCATTCGGGAATAGGCCTTGCGCTGATAGCTCTGGCG
>JAZQQD010000045.1:0-3964 GCA_045628895.1 Faecousia sp. | reverse complement strand
CCACGACAACGAAACCATCGTGGGCTGGTTCAGCGGCTTGAATGACGAAATGCGGGAGCTGGTTCGCAATTATCTTTGCGATCACGCTACCGAGGATCAAAACCTTTACAAGAGCTTCATTGCCGCTGTCATGCGTTCCCCTGCAAAGATGTGCATTATCCCTATTCAGGATCATCTGGGTCTGGACAACCGGAGCCGTCTGAATGTTCCTGGCACCGATGTGGGCAACTGGACATGGCGGCTCAAGAGCAACCAGCTAACTGCGAAACTCCAGAAGGAAATTCTGGATACCACGCTCCGTTTCGGTCGCTTCAACTGGGCGAACGACAGAAAAGAAAACGCATAATCTCATTTTGCCTCCCTTATTGAAAGGGAGGCGTATTTTTATCTCAGCAGATATTCCTGTACCTTGGGGATATTCATTTCGGCAAGGCAGAAATCCGCATCGGGCATAGGCTCGTCCGGGGAAATATCCGAATGAATGTACACGGTTGACAGCCCAACCGCCTTGGCACCTTGAATGTCGCACTTACCGTCATTTCCAACCATGACAGCGGTTTGGGGATTGATTTTCTGCTCCTCCAGCAGAATGCCAAAGAATCGGGAATTCGGTTTTTTTACCCCATAATCCGAGGAAAGATAGATCCCGTCGAAGGCATCGGTAATTCCCAGCGTATCCATCTCAAAAGCCGTGAACATTCGCTGGGCATTGGACAGAAGCCACACCTTCTTCCCGGCCTTGCGGAGAGCCGCAAGCATCTCCGGAACTCCGTCATACAGCTTGATAAAGATAAGGGAAAGCCGACGGAATCGCCGACCAGCCGCCAAGATCAGATCATCGTCGGCTTTTACACCCTTTGCGGCAAAAAGCTGACGGAATACCGACTCCAGCTTTATTTCCGGGTGCGCTTCATGGTCATCGCCCTTCCCGGCTCCCATAGCCTGTTCCTCCTGCTCCACCAGAGAAAAATAGGCATCCTGCAGTTCCTCCGGGGTGTATTTCGCTCCCCAGCCGATAAAATCCGCAGCCAGACCCTTCCAGAGGTCAGGAGCCTTCTCCTCGGTATGGATGTCAACAAGGGTTCCGTAAAGGTCAAAAATGCAATTGTCAAACATAATCTTTCACCTCAGATACATTCTGGCTTCAAAAGGAAGAAGCACTTCGCTTCGCTCCTTATAGTTTTGCAGAATACAATTTGTAAACCCTTGCGGAATGGAGAACGGCACTTCCTCCCCGGTAAAGTTGCATACCACCAAAAGGGCTTCCTTGGCAGTTTCCCGAAGGTATGCAAATACCTTCTCGTTCTCCGCATCTATCAGGGTAAAGCTGCCATCCCGAAATACCCGGTGATTTTTCCGCAGAGAAATCAGCTTTTGATAGTAATAAAATACAGAATTCGGGTCATTTAAGGCTTTCTCGGCATTGATTTCCGTGTAGTTTGGATTCACACAAAACCAAGGGCTGCCCGTTGTGAATCCGGCATTTTCTTTGTCATTCCACTGCATGGGCGTGCGGGCATTATCCCGGCTCCGGGCATAGATGGAATTTCGAATCTCTTCCTCCGGGAATCCTGCAGCCTTTCGCTCGGCATAGAGATTCCGAGTCTCGATGTCCTCATATGCTTCCATGGGCAGACGGATATTCGTCATGCCGATTTCCTCGCCCTGATAGATATAGGGCGTCCCCTGCATTCCGTGCAGGAAGGTTCCCAGCATTTTGGCGGATTCTACCCGGTAAACGTCTTCATTTCCCCACCGGGAAACGATCCGGGGCAGGTCGTGGTTATTCATAAAAAGGCTGTTCCACCCTGCGTCGCGCATACCTCGCTGCCAGACTTCCATACACTTCTTCAGATCCGGCAAATATAGGGGTTTCAAATCCCACTTTTCGCCCCCGGGCTGCTGATCAAGACCGATATGCTGGAACTGGAACACCATGGAAAGCTCGCTGCCGTCCGGTGCGCTGTAAAGCGTTGCCCGCTCCACATCGGCACCCCATGCCTCTCCTACGGTAACAAGCCCTTCTTCGCAGAAGGCTTCCCGAGAAAGCTCCTGTAAAAAATCATGAAGTCGAGGGCCGTTGGCGGTGATCTTATCCATAGGAACCTTTGCAATCTGGTCGATCACATCCAGTCGGAAGCCCTCGATCCCCTTTTCCACCCAAAAACGAATCATAGAATAAAGTTCCCGACGCAGAACAGGATTCTCCCAGTTGAGATCCGGTTGCTGCACCGCAAACTGATGGAAATAGTACTGTCCTAATTCCGGCACATAAGTCCAGGCAGAACCGCCGAAGCAGGCGCGCATATCGTTAGGAGGGGTCACCCCGTCCCCGTCAACCCACACATAATAATCGTGGTAAGGGTTATCCCTGCTCTTTTTTGCCTCCTGGAACCAGAAATGTTCCTCGGAGGTATGGTTTAGCACCAGATCCAGGATGATGGAGATTCCCCGTTTTTTTGCTTCCCGGATTAGAATTTCCATATCCTCCATAGTGCCGAACATAGGGGAAATACCCCGATAATCGGAAATATCATAGCCGTTGTCTGCCTGAGGCGACTGACAAACGGGAGACAGCCAAATGCCGTCGATGCCTAATTTTACCAGATAATCCAGCCGAGAAAGGATGCCGGGGAGATCTCCGATACCGTCACCATTCGAATCCTGAAAGCTCTTGGGATATATTTGATAAAATACAGCAGATTTCCACCAGCCGCTTTTGGATTTATCCAGCATTTTCATTTGCCTCCGCTTTCTATCTTTTCCAATCGTTCGTAAACTGTCAGCATTTCCCCAACGCTCCACGCTTGGGCAAAGCAGCCCCGGGAAGCAGTCGGATTTTCGCCGTCATATATTTCCGGCAGTTGCCCGATGCATCCTTCCCGGAGCATAGGCTCCAAAGATGCAAGTCCTTTCTTAACCTCTGCAACCGCATTGCTGCTATTATGATTGACCTTCAGATAAGCGCGATAATATGCGCCCAAGGGGAACACCCAAACCGTGCCTTGGTGGTAGGCAAGGTCACGGTTTTTCTGTGCGCCGCCATAGGAAGGATGAAACTCCGGGTCTTTAGGGGAAAGGGTTCGAAGTCCGCAGGGAGTGTACAGCTCCCGATATACTGTCTCTACGACACTGCGCTCCTGTTCCGCGGTGAGCATAGTAAAAGGCATTGTCACAGCCCAGATCTGATTGCAGCGAATCTGATCATCGGCTGCTGTACCGGAAAGCACATCCCGAAGGAAACCATCCGGGTGCCAGAATTTTTCCCGGAAGCTCTTTTGTACTTTTTCTGCCAAAGCAGCATATTCTGTTCCGTTTTCTTCCAAAAGCGCAGAGAAATTCTCCATAATTTTCAATGCGCTGTACCAATAGGCGTTGATTTCCACCGGCTTTCCATGTCTGGGTGTAGGCAAAATCCCTTCCACACAGACATCCATCCAGGTCACCTGATCCAACCCCTGTCCGGCAATGATCAAGCCATCCGTATCCATGCCTATTCCATGGTGAGTGCCCCTCTGATAAGCTGTGATAATACGCTTCATTGTCGGGAAAGCCTGCCGGATGAAATCCAGATCTCCGGTTTTTTCATGGTATTGCCAGAGCGTATTGATGAGGAGCAGGGCAGCATCCACAGTATTATACCTTGGTTCTTCCGTTCCCTCCGGGAAGAGGTTTGGCACCAAGCCATCCCTCTCATATTGCAGGAAGGTAGAAAGAATGCTCTTGGCAGTGTCATATTCCTTTGTTGCCAGCGTGCTGCCGGAAAGGGCAATCATGGTATCCCTGCCCCAATCTCCGAAAAAGGGGAAGCCTGCAACAATGGTCTTTCCTCCGGTGGAGGCACGGCAAGAAATAAAGTCCGCTGCCGCTCGAGCAAGGATATTGGCAATTTCAGAATGGTAAGGCGCTTTTATATTCCGCTTCCAATGATCGGTAAAAATGCCGTTATCTGAAAAGCGCAAGG
>JAZQQD010000044.1:0-3006 GCA_045628895.1 Faecousia sp. | reverse complement strand
GAGTTGTCTTCCTAAGACCGCTTGGCCTCCGACTTAGCACCCCGAACGCATTATCTTCGGCTCCGAAACCTTCCCACAGGACATTTATAAGAACTGGGAACAGGTGAAGAAGCTACCCTATCTGCTGGGCGACTTCATGTGGACCACCTGGGATTACTTAGACGAGGAAGGCATCGGCTGCTGGAGCTACACCGGCGGTATGCCTTTTATCCGTCCCTATCCCTGGGTGCTGGCCGGCGCGGGTGTCATCGACATTACCGGCAAGCCGGACGGCTCCTGCCGCTACGCTTCCACCGTCTGGGGATTGGAAAAGGCGCCCCGGATTGCGGTCAAGCCTGTGAACCATCCCGGTGTACGCCCCAGCAAGTCCGTTTGGAGAGGCACCAATGCCATGGAAAGCTGGGCATGGTCTGGGTGTGAGGGAAACAAGGCAGAGGTGGAGGTTTTCTCCGATGCAGCCGTTGTGGAACTTCTTCTGAACGGAAAGTCTCTCGGCAAGAAGAAAGTCAAGGAATGCAAGGCTATCTTCAAAACGAAGTATGCCTCCGGAACTCTAACCGCCGTTGCCTACGGCGCGGACGGACGAGAACTGGCAAGAAATGCGCTGGTCTCTGCCACCGGAAAGCCCAGTATTCGGCTGACTGTGGAAGAAAGCAGCAGCGATATTTATTACATTCCCGTGGAGATCGTGGGCGAAAACGGCGTAGTCGAGAGCAATGCCGACCGCCACTTGAGCATCTCCGTGGAGGGCGGTGAGCTGCTGGGCTTCGGTTCTGCCAACCCCTGCCACGAGGAACAGTATCATACCGGATGCTTTACCACCTACTATGGTCGGGCGCTTGCCATCGTCCGTGCACAGAAGAACTGTACCGTCACCGTAACCGATGGGACGGCAAACGCCTGCGTGACCATCGGATAAAAGGAGAAGCCTATGAAAGCAGTACATTTACAGACGGAATATCTGACGGAACCACTTGGCCTTGGTATTTCCAAACCCCGATTTTTCTGGAACTGTGAAGGCGGCGTGGAGCAGACCGCTTACCAGATCATCGCAAAGGTTGACGGGCAGATAATCTGGAACAGCGGTAAAGTAGAATCTTCCGCCATGACCCATATTCCCTATGAAGGAAGGAACCTGCAAAGCCGGGAACGGGTCTACTGGAGCGTGAAGCTCTGGGACGAAAACGGGGAAGATGGAGAAGTTTCTTCCAGCCGGTTTGAGCTGGGACTTCTGGAGCAATCGGACTGGACTGCCAAATGGATTTCCGGCAATTATAAGCCGAAAAGGAATGTCCGTTATCCGGTTGACTGCTTCCGTAAAGCATTTAAGGCAGTCAAAAGGATTCAATCCGCCCGGCTGTACGCATCTGCAAGGGGGTTGTACGATGTCACCGTCAACGGGAAACGGATCGAGGATTCCATTCTGGCTCCCGGCATCACAGATTACCGCAAGCGAATCCAGTACCAGACTTATGATGTGACCGACCTGCTGCAGCAGGAGAACACCGTTGAGCTGCGCCTTGCTGACGGCTGGTACCGAGGCAGCAGCGCGGCTTACGGCGTGACCAATGTATACGGCACGCAAACCGGAGTGATTGCCCAGCTGGAAATCACCTACATGGATGGAACGAAGGAAATCGTCTGTACGGACGAAACCTGGCAATGGAGCAATGACGGCCCCATCCGCTTTGCCGACCTGAAGGACGGCGAGGTTTACAATGCCTCCATGCAGCCAAGCTATTCCGGCAAGGCTATGGTAGTCAAACACGATGTGCCCCTTGTGGCCTCCGATAATGTACCGGTACGGGAGCGGGAACGCTTTGACCCAATGCTGCTGCCCGGGAACATTCTGGATTTCGGGCAGAATCTGGCGGGGTATCTGGAGTTCACCGTGCAGGGGAAACCGGGGCAGATGATGATTCTGACCTGCGGCGAGATTCTGGATGCAGACGGCAAGCTGACCCTGTCCAACTTCCAGGAGCAGCGGCCTGTGGACGGCTGGAATCAGATGAAGCTCGTGTAAAAGCTGCTGTCCGGGGACAGCGGAAAAAACACCATCCCCACCCCTATGCAGCAGATTCGCTTCACCTGTTCCGGCGGTGTGGATCATTATAAGACCAGCTTTGCGGTCTTTGGCTTCCGTTATGTCCATGTGGAAAGCGATTTTCTCATTCGCCCGGAGGACTTTACGGCCATTGCGGTCTACTCTGCCATGGAGGAAACAGGAACATTTGAATGTTCTAATCCCTTTGTGAACCGCCTGGTGGAGAACACCCGCTGGAGCATGAAGAGCAACTTCCTGGATATTCCCACCGACTGCCCTACTCGGGAGCGGCTGGGCTGGACGGGTGACGCGCAGATTTTCTTTGATACCGGTGCGTACCTCATGGACACGGCACCCTTCTTCCGCAAGTGGATGCAGGATATGGCAGATGCCCAGTATAAGGACGGTCTGCTTCCCGCGGTGCTTCCTCTTGAGGGTGCGGAGATGATGTACAAATCCACCGGCTCTTCCGTAGGTTGGGCGGATGCGGTGTATCTGATTCCCTACCGCTATTGGAAGCGGTTCGGGGATGCCGAAATCCTGCGCCGATACTGGCCCATGATGCGCAAATATGCCGATTACCTGCTGGCAAAGCAGGAAAAGGATGGCCACTATGAGAAGGGCATCCATCTGGGCGAATGGCTGGAGCCGGAGGAGGTCCGGGACAAGGTCTACGGCGCACAGGCAAAGCACCCAGAGGAATGCACGGCCTACTTCTATTTCGCCATGACAACCCTGGCAGAAATCGCCGATGGGCTGGGCGAGGATGCCGCGGCATACCGGGCAGCAGCGGTCATGGCAAAGAAAGCCTACAGCCGCTTTGCGGAGCTGGATACCAATCGGCAGGCGAAGCTGGTGCGTCCGCTGGCACTGGGGCTTCTGGAAGGTGAAACAAAAATAGCTGCCCAGCGGCGGCTTGTGCAGGCGGTAGTGGACTATCGTTATCGTGTCGGAACCGGCTT
>JAZQQD010000043.1:0-17477 GCA_045628895.1 Faecousia sp. | reverse complement strand
GACTTGATCCTGTCGGAAGATGGCATTTATGATTTCCTCACGGATTACGACAGAGTCATACAGCTGATTCAGAGAGTCCTTCAGCAATAATTTGGATAAAAAAGAAGCCACCTTTCGGTGACTTCTTTTTTATGATCAATAGGTCTGCCAGGGAGCAATGCGGATGGGTTCCTCGTTCAGCATAGCCTTCTGAGCGTCGGTCAGATGCTTCTTGTTGATGATGGCTTCCAGAACATACTCCTCAAAGTAGCGCTGGCTGCAAACGAAGTAGCCGTTCTTGCCCAGGTCTCCGCCCCAGCTGTTCTCGATCTTCCAGCGGTCGGGATTTCCCTCAGCGTCAAAGTTGACGCCCACAAGGATCATGGCATGGCAGCCGTGAGTATCCTTATAATTCAGACGGTCCTCTTTGCTGAAGTCCAGATTCAGGCCGCCCAGCAGTCCGCCGTAATCGAAGCAGTTAGGATCCCAGATGCCCAGCTGCCGATCACCGTATTTGTCGGAATCGCAGGCAAACCAAATAGGCTCATTGTCCTTCAGCTGCTTGACACACAGCTCCTGGAATTCATCCATAGGAAGATTCAGAGACAGGCAGTTCTTGTCGGCCATGTTGCCGAAGAAGTGGAAGGTAAAGGCCTTATGCATGGGCACGCGGTCGGTGGGCTCGTTATGTACGGTGATATAGTTGTCCAGCTCCAGACCCACATACTTGTCGTAAAATGCCTTGGGGGTCAGATCCCGCTCTACATGATAGTTGCCCTCCTTGTCTCTGTAGCAGAAGTCGAACTTCTGTACGGGAGCGCCGAAGGCAATGCACAGTGCCTTGTAAACTTCGCCCAGCATATCCTCCTTCAAATCGGTGACATCCTCACCGGCAGCGATCTTTCTGCGTAGGATGGCAGCATCCTTTTTCATCAGGGTGTTCAGCACACCCAGCAGGGAGGAGGTGTTTTCAGCCTGGAAGGTCTCGGGCATGACGTATTCGGGAACAACGCCGTATTTCTGCACCAGGTCAACTGCCTGGTCCCAGTAGCCACCGTCACCCAGACCAAAGGAGAGGTACTCCATCATCCGGTCAGACAAGGGCTTGTCGGCATTTTCGATGATCATTTCAAGATAATTGTTTGCCTTCTCCAGCTTGTCATAGAAAGTAATGTAGTTGGCAGACAGCTTGAACTCGGAAAGATTCAGTTTCTCGGTGATGACCTCGCGCATGATGTTCATGGTGGCGAAGAACCAGCAGCGGCCGGACTTCTTCTGGGCGGTAATGCCGTGGGTCTTCAGCTCAATGGCGAAGGGGCCTTCCAGTTTGGCAGCGGTGAGCGGCTTGAATGCCAGTTCCTTCAGATCGGTTCTGGCCATGGCAGCATGGAGCACATGAGCAGCGGAATCATTGGCATATTCCTTGCCGTATCTTTCCAGCAGTTCATTGGTAATGGGTTTCATAGGGGCATCTCCTTTGCGAATATTATAGATGCAGTATAGACCTCTCTGTAGAAAAATGCAAGAAAAACATGAAAAACGATTCCGGATTTCTGTATTGCAATCCGGCCAAAAATCCGATATGATGTACGTTAATCGGATAATGAGGATTCATAAGGAGAAGACTTTATGCTCTTAAAACAGGATTTCATTTTTACCCCCAACGGAAAGAACCGGCCGCTGCATATCTGGCTGCCGGATGACTATGGCAGCACCGAGGAACGCTATCCCGTCATGTATTTTTTCGATGGGCATAATATGTTCTCGGATGAGCATGCCACCTACGGCCGCAGCTGGCATCTGGCGGATTTTCTGCAGCAGTGGGACAAGCAGATGATCGTCGTGGGCATCGAGTGCGGCCACGAGGGGAATGAACGCCTGGTGGAATATACCCCGTATTCCATGGACAGCAGCTTCCTGGGCAGGTATGACGGAATCGGCCATGAGACTCTCCGTTTTATTGCCGAGGAGCTGAAGCCCGTCATCGACCGGGAGTTTCGTACTTGGCCTCATCGGGAAGCCACCGGCATCTGCGGCAGCTCCATGGGCGGTCTTATGAGCATTTATGCTGCCGTGAAGTTTAACGGCACCTTTGGAAAGGCTGCCTGCCTTTCCAGCGCCATCGGCGATGTGATGCATCTGCTTCGGGAGGATATCCTCTCTGCTCCCATGGATTCCGATACCCGGGTCTATCTTTCCATCGGCGGAAAGGAAGCCGGCGGCGTGCACTCCCGCTGGGTGCAGAATAACCGGGAGATTCAGCAGCTGCTGGAGCAGCGGGGTGCCCGCACACTTCTGGAGGTCATATCCAGGGGCGCCCATAACGAGGCAGCCTGGGAAAAGAGAATCCCCGCATTTATGCGTTTTCTGTGGCAGGAAGCATGAAAAAAGCCGGGTGGACTTTCGTCCGCCCGGCTTTTTATGTATGGGAAATTAGTTTTCCTTCTTCAGGGAACCGGCCTTTGCCTTGGAAGCGGCGTAAGCCTTGCAGATGATGGTGGTGACAACAGCGGTGGAAACCATAGCGCTGATGCCAATGAACAGACCCTGCATGAAAACCTTGGCAGCGGGCTCAGCGTAGATGATGACGTCGCCCAGAGGAGCAATGACGCCCCAGCAGATCAGAGCAGAAATGACCTGAACCACGTTCAGACGGATGACTTCCTTCTTGCCGAATTCACCGCTCTGCAGATCGATCTTCTTGCAGAAAATGCCGACCAGCAGACCGAAGATACCGGTGGGGAAGATCCAGCTCCACCAGATGCCCCAGCCGGCAGTAACATCAACCATCAGGTTGCCCACGAAGCCGCCGATAAAGCCGACAGCGGGTCCAAACAGGATGGAGAAGAAAGCAACAACGGCTGCGTAGATACTCAGAGAGGTATCGGGCAGGGGAGTGGGGATTGCAACATAGCGGATCAGAACAAATACGAGGGCAGCCAGAATAGCGGTGGCTACCACTTCTTTGACACCGAATTTTTTCTTCATTTCAGTTTTCTCCTTTTCTTTTTCTGGAAGTTTTTGGCTTCACCCGGTTATTATACTCGAATCTTTCGTGACTGTAAAGATGTAATTTACAGCCTGTTCCATATGATTTTCCAATTCCGGAGCATAGGTTTTGATGAAGTTTCCGTCATTGAGGGTGAATCGCAGCTTCTGGGCATCTCCGTGCTGAATATCCCCCAGGAGAATGGCTTCTCCCGGCTCTGCCATGCCGAAGGTCATGACATAGCGTCCTTTTCCCTGGAATACGGTGCGCTGACCGTCCCGAATGGTGATCTGCAGGGAATCGCCATAGGAAAATCCGCAGACTTCCTGGAAAGCCTTGTTGGGAATGTTCACTCGGGCGCAGCCGTAGGAGACTTCAAAGTTATAGATGCCGCCTTCGGCAAAGCCGGGAGCCAGCCGGGTCTCTGTATTGGTCAGGGGCAGCAGGCAAATTTCGGAAACGGGATATTCCGGTCCGACTCCTGCAAAGTCGATGACACCGGCGGCAAGCCGACCTGCGGTGTAGGCATAGACATCCCGGCCGTGGAAAATATGCACATTTTCACTGCCGGGAAGTCGGTTGACGTTTTCATCGATCTGACGAATTGCTTCAATCTCTCCTGCGATCATGGTGAGGGTGCCGTTGTCCGGGGTGACGACAAAACTGCCGCTGCGCAGCTTTGCCACGCAGGAGCGTCGGGCAGTGCCCACTCCGGGATCCACCACGGAAACGAAAACCGTTCCCGCAGGCCAGAAGGAGGTTACCGTACTGAGGGAGTAGGCGGCAGCACGGACATTAAAGGGCTCAATAAAATGGTCGAAATCATATACGGGGACGGCTTCGTCGATGGACTTCACCACACCGGCCATGGCACCGCCGCCACCGGCGCCGAAATCGGTCTGAAATACCACGGTAGGTTTCATGCTGTTTTCCTCCTTTATACGAAGGGATTCCAGAAGCGGCTGCCGTTTACCAGGTTGAAATAGATGGCATACACGACAAAGGCCACTCCAATGGCAATGGCTGCATAATCCGGCAGGCGGTATTTCCGTCCCATGATCCAGGTGCGCTTCTTTTGAACACCGAATTTTCGCAGCTCCATGGCGTTGGAGATGATGTCGATGCGATCCACGCTGGTGAGGATCAGCGGCAGCACGATCGCCGCAGCGGATTTAAAACGATTGAGCAGGCTCTCTTTCTTGCTCATTTCAATGCCTCTTGCCTGCTGACATTTGGAAATATCCAGGAAGGAATTGACGGTATCGGGGATGTAGCGCAGAGCCAGAGCGACGGAGTAGGAAACGCTGTAGCTCAGTCCAATCTTGTTCAGGGATGCCGCCAGCTCACTGGGATTGGTGGAGGAGACAAAAACCAGAATGATGGGGATGGTGGCGGCGTACTTCAGCGCCACATTTGCCTGGTACAGCAGCTGCTCCTTCGTGATGGTAAAGTGCTTCGAGAAAGCGAAGATTACATGCCGCGTGCCGTAAATGGCGCATCCGTGCTCCGGGGCAAAGAGGTAAATGAGCAGGCCGTTGAGCACCATAAAGCCCAGCAGCAGGGTCAGCATGAGCTTTACATCCTTGGGACTGATCTTTGACAGGGGGAAGAGAATGACACCGAAGACAGTGAGGAAGATGAGGAAGGGAGTGCTGAAGGTGATCATGGCTGCCATGGTCCACAGCAGCAGGAGAATCAGCTTGGAAGCTCCTGCCATGCGGTGCAGGAAAGAGTTCCGGGGGATATAGTTGAATACGTTGACCATCAGCGTCTCACCTCCCGATCATAGTCGATAAAGTGCTGGGCAAATCCGGAGGGGTCCTCAATGCCGCACATCAGCGCCAGGTGGTACAGGGAGGTTTCCTTCAGATAGGCCTGCTTTACGGTTTCCGGATCCGTAAGCACCTGGGCAGAGGTCCGGTCGGCAATAACCGATCCGTTATAGAATACGATGGAGCGCTCTGCATATTCCAGCATCAGGTGCATATCGTGGGTGATCATGAGAATGGTCAGCCCGTTTTCGTTGAGCTTCCGCAAAAACTCCATGATCTCGGTGTAGTGGCGGAAATCCTGCCCTGCCGTGGGCTCATCCAGAATGATCATCTGGGGGTCCAGCACCAGGATAGATGCAATGGTGACGCGCTTCTTCTGGCCATAGGACAGGGCGGAAATGGGCCAGTTGCGGAATTCATAAAGGCCGCAGATTTTTAGAACCTCTTCCACCTTGGGACGGATCTGCTCTTCCGGTACCCCTCGGGTCCGCAGTCCCAGAGCCACCTCATCATAGATCATGATCTTGGAGATCATCTTGTTGGGATTTTGCATCACGTAGCCGATGCGGTCGGCACGCTCCTTGATGCTCAGGGGGGCAATGTCCTCTCCGGCCAGGGTGACGGTGCCGTGCTTCAGCTTTTCAAAACCGCATACCACCTTGGAGAGGGTGGATTTACCTGCGCCGTTTTTTCCCACCAATGCCACCAGTTCCCCCTTTTTGATGGAGGTGGTAACCTGGTTTAATATGTTTTTCCCTTCCACATAGGCGAAGGTCACATCCTGGAGGGTAAGAAAATCTTCCTCTTTGACGGCATGTTCAGTGGGAATCGGAGCGCTGTACCAATCCAGCACCTTCTGCTTCGTTTCCTCGCTGAGGGCAATGGTGTGTATGTTTTCCGGGTGCATTTCCTCGGTGATAGATACACCTGCATACTTCAGGGCGGTGATGTACAGCGGTTCCCGGATGCCGCCTTCGATGAGCATATTGAAGGACAGCAGCTTTGCCGGAGTGTCGTCAAATACGATCCTGCCCTCGCTCATGAGCACCACCCGATCCATGGCAATGTGGAGGACATCCTCCAACCGGTGCTCGATGATGATGACGGCCACGCCTGTCTCCTTGGCGACTTCTTCTATGAGCTCCATGGCGATCTTGCCGGTGGCCGGGTCCAGATTTGCCAGAGGTTCGTCGAATACCATGACATCCACATCGTCTACCATGATGCCCGCAATGGATACTCTCTGCTTCTGACCGCCGCTGAGGTTGCCCGGAGCCATGGCCAGCAGCTCTTCAATGTCCACGATCTTTGCGGTCTTGTGTACCCGTTCCAGCATTTCCTCCTGCACGAGACACTCATTTTCCAGGGCGAAAGCGATATCCTCCAGAACGGTCAGACCGATGAACTGGGCATCGGAATCCTGCAGCACGGTTCCCACGGTTTCAGACAGCTGGGGGATAGACTGCTTGCCGAAGGGTTTCCCGTTAATCAGAAGTTTCCCCTCTGCCTTTCCCTTGTAGGTGTGGGGAATCAGCCCGTTAATGCAGCTGACGATGGTGGATTTTCCGCAGCCGGAGGGGCCGGCAATCAGAACCTTCTCTCCCTTGCGGATGGTAAGGTTGATGCAGCGCAGCGTCGGCTCTGCCTGGGCGTTGTACTGGAAGGAAAAATCCTGAAATTCAATCAAAGGTGTGTTCATAAAATCCCTCGATTCTTATGGATTTGCGGTATTATCAACAATTATAACACATAGAATCGAAAAAAGCATCCGGCGTTTTGTACCGGATGCTTTTTTTCTCTTTTTTTCTCAATCTTCCTTGGTCTGGTTCAGCAGCCAGGAGAAAATACCGTAATCATCCTTGTAGGTGGGCACCCAACTCCAATGGTTCTGGCGGAACAGGGTGGGGTAGTCCAGGTTCGGGGTGATGGCAATGTCGTACTTCTGCAGATCCTCCGGAGAGAACAGGGTCAGGTGGGCATTGTTGTTGCCGTTGTCCCGCATCTGCATCACGGCATCCACCAGATACTTGTGGCGGTACAGGGTGTGATCGATGTAGGCGGAGGTGACCCAGATGGGCCGACGGATGGAACGCAGGATATCAAAGGTCTCCGGGGTCATAGAAGGACACACGGGGATGGCAGCGGCAAAGAGGTCGGAGCCAACGGACATGGCTCTGACAGTGCCGGCACCGCCCATGGACATGCCGGTGACGTAGACCCGCTTGGGATCTACCTTGCCCTCCCGGATCATTCGGCGGATGATGTCGCAGACCTTGCCCAGATAGTACCGGGACCAGCCGTACCGGGGATCCTTGCTAAAGTTGCTGGTGGCAAAGCTGGGATTCATGGTCATCTTGGAGAAGTCTTTCCGCTCTTCCACACATTGGGGAGCCATGACATAAACGTCGGGATAATCCTCTGCGAAGTTCACGGGGCCGTAATCCGCCATGAGCTGCTTTTCGTTGTCCCGTTCACCCTCATAGCCGCCGTTGCCGCCGCCGTGGAGGAAGAGGATCATAGGTCTGGGGCCGTCGGCATCGGGAGAATACAGGCGGTACAGCACCCGGCCTTCCTCGATCCGGGCAAATTTTTCATCGGCGGTGCGGGTCTTCACGGTGATCGCTTCCTTGCCAATCTTCTGATCGCCGATGACAAGGGTCCAGGGCACGCGGTTGGTAAAGGGCTCCACGGTGATCATCAGAGTGCTGTCCTTCACTTCCATGCTTTCCACATCGCCGGGAGCGTGACCACGGGAGGACTTCAGATAAGCGTTCTGGGGGGTATCGACGGCAGGGCCTTCCAGATGGACGGAATCTGCAGCGGGAGCCTCTCCATTCCAGGGAATCTCAAAGGCAGAAATCTCCTGGCCGGTGATGCCCAAAAAAGCGTTTGCAATGTATTCCATAGGTAAGTCTCCTTTTCCTTTTTGTTCTTGCCCTAAAGATACCATACGCACAAGGATTATGCAATTATGAAAATGTAATTTGTGAGTTTTGACGAAATGCATGATGTGTGATAATTAAAAGAAAAAGTTAGATTCTTACTTGTGCGGAGCAGAAAAATCTGGTTTAATGAGAGTAACCACATAAGAAAGGATGATTTCTATGGCAACCTTTTATTATAACCGGATCGTTCCCTCGGATGAGACCGAGGTCGAGGGCATGAAGGTACTTTATGCCGATAAGTCCGAGCCCGGCAACATTCGCTATGTGAATGACATTGTCTATGATGTCCGCAGCGGCATTCCTCTGCACCTGCAGATGCTCTATCCCGATATCCCCATTTCCCTCATCGCCAAGCAGATGGAGGATGACCGAAAGGCCCATCCGGAGCGTTCCGGACCCAAGCCCCCCGTGGCCCAGAAGACCGGCGGCTCCGCTCCCAGCGAGGCTCGCTTCATGGGCATGAATCCCTACCAGGCTAAGCTGCGCATGCCCTGCGTGGTGTTCATCCAGGGTTCCGGCTGGGGCAAGCAGAACTGCTATTCCACCCTGCCTATGCTCATTGACATTGCCCGCATGGGCTTCGTGGTGGCGTCCGTGGAGTATCGTCCTGCCTTCGTGGAGCCCTTCCCCGGCTTCGTCTCCGATGTCAAGGCTGCCATCCGCTTCCTGAAGGCTAATTCCGAAACCTTCGGCATCGATCCCACCCGGATCGCCGTTTGGGGTGATTCCTCCGGCGGCCATACCGCTCTCATGGTTGGCTCCACCGGCTGGACAAAGGAATTTGACGACGGCATCTATCCCGAGGAGGATTCCAGTGTTTGCGCCTGCGTGGGTTACTACGGTGTCTCCGAATTCAGTCCCTTCCTGGAGGGCGGCAAGTATGCCCGTCCTTTCCTGTTCAACCATATTCTGGGTGAGGAGGGTGTCAAGCGCCCTGACTTCTGCCAGTGGATCAGCCCCGTGACCTATATCCATGAGGATAAGGACTATCCTCCCTTCCTGCTGATGCACGGCGATGTGGATGCCACCGTTCCCTTCGAGCAGAGCGTGTTCATGTATAATAAGCTCCGTGAGTGCGGCAAGCGTGTAGACCTTTATAAGGTGCGCGGCGCAAACCACGGCCAGTTCTTCTGGACGCCTGAGGTGATCCAGATCACCGGCCAGTTCCTGAAAGCATACGTATAATCGCAGGCTGACATACAAAAATTAGGCAAACTGCTGTATTATAGCCACCAATAATTGGAACGTTTTATGTTTTTCTTACTAAGCGAAACATTATTGTTGCTGTTATTGGCAATTTCCCGGATGTATAATAAAACTGTCCCGATGGAAATTGTGGGTTAACTCCCTAAGATTTATAAAGACGAGGAGGTCTTTTCTATGCCGGGTAAAACTTATATCGAACCCCAAACCACCGTACCTGTTTACGACGAGTGCGATGTGCTGGTCGTTGGCGGCGGTGCTGCCGGCCATTCCGCTGCGGTTGCAGCAGCAAGAGCAGGCTGTAAGAATGTGATTCTGATGGAGCGTTACGGCTACTGCGGCGGCGACGTCACAGGCGGCTACGTTCTGCTGATCCCCAACCTTTCCTTCCACGAGAAAACCTATGTCCGCGGTATCCAGGAAGAGTGGTTCACCCGTCTTTCTAAGGTTCCCGGCGCAGTCATGGGCCCCTCTACGGATCTGGCAGGCTCCACCGATCCTCTGCTGGTGAACTACTGGAATGCCTTCGGCGGTGCTACCAGAATTAAGCCCGAGAAGGTCTGCCATGGCTTCATGCTGGATCCTACCCAGCTGAAGATCGAAATGGATATCATGCTGGATGAGCTCAGCGATTCCATTCGCGTGATGTACCATAGCTGGGGCGTGAAGCCCATTATGGAAGGCAATGTCTGCAAGGGCGTTATCTGCGAGTCCAAGGAAGGCCGTAAGGCTGTTCTGGCCAAGGTGGTTATCGACGCTACCGGCGATGCTGACCTGTGCCGTCTGTCCGGCGCTCCCACTTCTTCCGCCATCGATGATGACTGCCGCTGCTCCTCCACCGCTCTGGTCTACCGTACCGGCGGCTTCAGCTACCGTGAGTATGCCAAGTGGCGCAAGGCCCATCCCGAAGAGAGCAAGATCATGGCAGCCGGTCTGGCAAAGATCCATGGCTTCCGCAACGGCATCATTGCCGGTCCTACCGACGATGTCAGCTGGGTCAATAACTGGCAGCCCAAGCGCGACTGCTCCAAGATCAAGGATCAGACCGCTACCGAAATGGGCACCCGTCTGAAGCTGCGCCAGGTGCTGGATTACTATAGAACCGCTTGCCCCGAGGTTTTTGCCGATGCCTTCCTGTATGATATCGCTCCTCAGCTGGGCACCCGCGGCTCTCACCGCATCGTCGGTGAGCATGTGATCTCTCAGAACGACTGGGCATTCCCCAAGGAGCATGAGGACACCATCGCATGGCACTGCACCGTGGATACCTTGAATGACAATGCACCTATCGAGATTCCTTACCGGGCCATCCTGCCCCAGAAGGTGGAGAATATTCTGGCTCCCGGCCGTCATATTTCCGCTGATGCTGTTGCTATCGATAACGTGAACCTGATTCCTCAGTGTGTCGGTACCGGCCAGGCTGCCGGTGTTGCCGCTGCCGTCATCGTCAAGGACGGTTCCACCACCCATACCGTGGATGTTTCCAAGGTGCAGGATATTCTGGCTGCCGAGCAGGATGTTCCTCTGCCCCGTAATATCCATACGGATCCCAGCTACACCGAGTGCCTGGTGGCTCACGAGTACGGCCTGTATACCGAGCCTGCCAAGAAGGCAAGAGAGAATAAGGATGCTACCGCTACTTACCGCCATTGGACCCTGTCCGCAGGTTCCGGCGATCCTAACAAGGCTCATTAATTCCATAAATTTAGGGCAGGTACTTCGGTACCTGCCTGTTTTTTTACTGCCCATAAAATGATTTAACCCTCGATTGCACTTTTCGTCAATCGAGGGTTAAATCATTTCATTGTCAGTTTGCAGTTTCACTTGTAACCATCCTTTCTGTTGAGTGGTTGTCTTACATGATCATTGGACTCACTCCTTTTTTGTATCTTCATCATAGCAGGGGATTTCTAAAAATGCAAGATGGGATGTTGCCCAAGATTTTTTGTAAAAATTTTTGCTCTTTGCCAATGGTCGAATCGGGAAAAAAGTGCTATAATATAAATGTTGAGCGGCGCAAATCTGTTTGCGCCGCTCATTTTCACTTTCAGATCTCGGAAATCAGTTCAGTGCAGTGCCGCCGAAGGTGCCCTTCTGGTAGTCCATGACGTTGTCCAGAGTGACCTGGGCAATGGCAGAAAGTGCTTCGTTGGTAAAGAAACCCTGGTGAGAGGTGACGATCACGTTAGGGAAGGAGAGGAGACGAGCCGTGGTGGAGTGCATCATGATGTCGTCCTCGTGGTTTTCAAACACGTTTTCGGTCTCTTCCTCATAAACGTCCAGACCCACGCCGAAGAACTTCCGCTCCCGAATACCGGCAATCAGATCGTCGGTGCTGACCAGACCGCCGCGGGAGGTGTTCACCAGAATCACGCCGTCCTTCATCTTGGCGATGGTTTCCTTATTGATCATGTGGTAGGTGCTGTCCATCAGGGGACAGTGCAGGGAGATGAGATCACTTTCCTGCAGCAGGGTGTCCATGTCCACATATTCCACGAAGGTCAGATCCTTGTTGGGGTAGAGATCATAGGCGATGACCCTCATGCCGAAGCCGTAGCAGATCCGGGCCATAGCAGCGCCGATCTTGCCGGTGCCCACGATGCCTGCGGTCTTGCCGTAGAAGTTGATGCCGTTGAGACCTTGCAGGCTGTAGTTGTTTTCACGAACGCGGATATAGGCCTTGTTCAGATGGCGGTTGACAGCCATAGCCAGGGCAATAGCGTGCTCGGCAACCGCCTCGGGAGAGTAGGCGGGTACCCGCATGACCTTGATGCCCAGCCGGGTGGCAGCATCCAGGTCCACATTGTTAAAGCCTGCACAGCGCATCAGCACCAGCTTGACGCCCCGGTCATGGAGAACCTGCAAGGACTCTGCTCCTACATCGGAGCTGACGAAAGCGCAGATAGCCTCGGAATCGGTTACATAGGATGCGGTCTTGGGGGAAAGCTCCGTCTCCCAGTATTCCAGCTCCAGGTTGGGATAGTCCTTTTTGATGGCGTTGAAGCTCTCCTTGTCATAACTTTTTGCGGCAAAAAATGTGATTTTCATGTTGGTAACCTCCTCGTATTTTATGCCTATACTATAGCATGCCCACAAAAGAAAGTCAATTAAAACGATAAACAAATATCGATATAAAATGACCAGTATATTTAGGACAGTTTACAGTATGAAAAGAGAACTATGAATACATGTCAGACTGGTGAGCAATACGGATTGAAAAAAGAGTGGAGCCCAGAAAAGATCCTCCTAAAAATAGATGAAGACGGGATACGAAGGAGCATTGAAGATAGGAGGCTTTCATTATTATGGACGTTACGGAGAAAATGCCCCTACAACGTCAAAACAAGCCGTTGCAGAAGAAAAGCATAATCCTCCCCAAGACCCCCATTCCTGCAATATGTACCGTGTACGGATGGCGGTAACTTTTTATTTTCTATTTTATCCGGAAAATCAATTTCTTGATGCAGGTCAATTTCTATTGCGCATTTACCTGTTACAATGTATGATAAATGGGATATCCTGTTTTTCAGGATCTTTTTCCGGGAGGACGCTATGGAACTGAAACTCACCCAATGGATCAATCGGTATTCACTGCCCTGTATGTGGGCAGCAGGCATCTGCACGGTTGCGGGGATTGTTTTTCATCACATACTCCCACTTCCACGGTTTGCTGCAGTACTGTTTCTTTTTGGCGCGCTGCTGGCAGGATTCCCGGTTTTGTACCGAGCAATTCAGGGGCTGCGATTCAAAACGATCGGAATTGAGTGCCTCGTCAGTATCGCCGTAATTGGTGCGTTCATAATCGGCGAACTCAGTGAGGCTGCGATTGTTACCTTCCTCTTTCAGTTCGGTTCCTGGCTGGAGCAGAAGACTATGAAGAAAACTCGCAGTGCCATTAAAGCACTAACTGAGCTGGCTCCCTCCTCCGCCTGGCGGATTGACGGACAAACCGTGGAGGAAATTGATGTGGATGAAGTGGAGGAAGGGGATTTGCTGCTGGTAAAAACCGGCGGGCAGATTCCTGCGGATGGAATAATCATTTGTGGCGAAGGTCATGTTAATGAAGCAAGCATTACCGGAGAATCCCTGCCACAACACAAGCAGCCGGGAGAATCTCTCTATGCAGGAACCATTCTGGACAGCGGCACAGTGCAAATGAAAGCGACCCGGGTTGGTGAGGATACCACCTTTTCCAAAATCATAGCTCTGGTGGAGGAAGCACAGGATGCCAAATCCCCTGTGGAGCGGTTTATCGACCGGTTTGCAAAATACTATACCCCGGCTGTGGTGGCTCTGGCAGCTCTGGTGTACCTGATTCTGCGGGATCTGGATACGGCGATTACTGTGCTGGTGCTGGCCTGCCCCGGTGCGCTGGTCATTGGCGCTCCCATTGCCAATGTGGCAGGAATCGGACGGGGGGCTCAGGAAGGAATTCTCTTGAAGGGCGGCGACAGCGTCCATACATTTGTAAAGACCGATACGGTTGTTTTTGACAAAACCGGCACCCTCACGTTGGGACAGCCGGAGGTTATCAAAATTTTCAGCTATTGTGCAGATATGCAGGAAGCTCTGGCTTTGGCTGCTTCTGCGGAAACGGCCGCCAATCATCCTTTGGGCAATGCCGTGGTGCGGTATGCCCAAAGTCAGGGACTCTTGATCCCGCAGCCGGAGAAGGTGGAACCGGTAAAAGGTCTGGGGCTCCGTGCAGAGACAGCTGATAAAGAAATTTTAATTGGTAAACTCCGTCTGATGCAGGAATCCGGCATTGCGTTGCCGAACGAACTGTCTGCGGATTTAGAGCAGTGCCGGAATGGCTCTACGGTTCTGGTTGCGGTGGATGGCCAGATTGCACTTCTGCTGATCATTGCGGATGCGGTTAAACCGGACGCAAGGGATTGTATTCGGCAGCTGAAAGCATTGGGAATTCGGCATCTGGTTATGCTTACCGGCGATAATCTCGGTACCGCCAATGCAGTTGCACAACAAATCGGTATTGAGGAAGCTTTTGCGGAGTTGCTGCCACAGGATAAGCTGGATAAGATCCGTGCCATGCAGGCGGCGGGCCAAGTGGTGACCTTCGTTGGAGATGGAATCAACGACAGTCCCGCCATCACAGCCGCGGATATCGGTATTGCCATGGGCACAGGAACAGATGCTGCCATTGACTGCTCGGATGTGGTGCTGATCAAATCTGACCTGACCAGTGCGGCATCCGCTCTGCGGCTGGCAAAGAAGACGGTGGCGGTGATGTACGAAAATATAACCATCGCCATTGGTACGGTTCTGCTCCTGCTGGTTGGGCTGTTTGCTGGGTATATTCACATGGGTGTGGGTATGCTGGTACATGAGGCAAGCATTCTGGTGGTCATTCTAAACGCCATGCGTATTTTACTATAAGGAGAATCAATATGAAGAAAAGCATTCAGATGGAAGAATTGGTCTGCCCCATGTGTGCCCAGAAAATTGAAACCGCTCTGAAAAAGGCACCCGGCGTTCTCAGCGCCTCCGTTCTCTACAATGCCAGCAAGGCAAAGGTGGAATTCGACGAGAGTCAAACGAGTATGGAAGAACTGGTAAAAATCATCACCGGCCTGGGATATCAGGTTATCAAATAAGGAGATAGCAGCATGAAAGAAATCATTGCCGAACTGGATAAGATTCTGCCCGTTGTGGAGCGTGTTCACGGAGATCATCATCCCGAGCTCCACACCGTTGCCGCCCTGTACACCGCCCTGAAGGAAAACGCTGATTCTCAAAAGCTTGCTCAGCTTCGGGAGGTTACCTCTAATTTCACGGCTCCTGCCGATGCATGCCCTACTTATATCAAAACCTATGCGGATCTGGCCATTCTGGCAAGGGAGCTGGCATGAACGGCTGCTGTCACTGCCATACGGGAATGCCTTGTGCTGCCCAAATCGGTATTTTTCAGCATCTGGATATGGAAAGTCTTTGGAAAATCAGTTCTATTGCCATTCATCGAAATTACAGCAAAGGTACAATCCTATTCTCTCCGGAGGAAAACAATGGATTGTTTCTGATTTCCGAAGGAAAGGTGAAAATCTATGAAATCTCTTCTTCCGGCAAGGAGCAGCTGCACCGGGTTCTGAGTAAAGGGGATTTTTGCGGAGAAGATGCCTTGTTCAGCAGCCAGGAAAGCTTCGCCTTCGGAGAGGCAATCACCGATGTCGCCGCCTGCTATATCCGCCGGGAGGATTTTCTGGATCTGCTGATGCGCTACCCCAGCATCAGTCTGAAGCTTTTGGAGGAATTCAGCCGGAGGATGCGCCTTTCTGACCATCAGACATCGGCGAACACCGCCGAATGCGTGCTGGACCGTCTCAAATCCTACCTGCTGGACCTTTCGGAGGCGCAGGACAGCACCACTGTTCAACTGCCCATGTCCATGAAGGAGCTTGCAGCATTTTTAAGCACCACCCCGGAAACCTTGAGCCGACGGATGAAAGCACTGGAAGCGCAGGGCTTCCTGAAATACAAAGGACGGCAGATTATCCTTATGGGAGAAACAGTGTGATAATCCGCAGTAGTCAGCTTGATCATAACATTCGCATAATATATCAAAAGCGGCACCGACCATTCATCGTCAGTGCCGCTTAACTATTTGCTGCAGATCCGTCAAGAATACTCTTGACAAACATCCTGTCAATTTGCAGTTTCACTTGTAACCATCCTTTCTATTGTCTGGCTGTTCCGCAGGATCCTCTTTTCCATCCGTTTATCAGGCTTACTTTTCATTTTCATATCTCTGCATCCATTATTGAAATCGCAGCTTATTAGCCTCTCTATGTTTCGGATTGAGTTTTGTGATCTTTGGACTCACACCTTTTTTGTACCTTCATAATAGCAGGGGATTCGACAAAATACAAGATGGGATGTTGCCTAAGAAAAAATTGCAAATTTTTTGTGGTTTGCCAATGGTCGGACCGTGGAAATTGTGCTATAATCAAAATGTTGAGCGGCGCAAATGGGATTTGCGTCGCTTTTTACGAAAATGGAGATGACAAGGGATGCGTTCAGACTATCTAACCCGGGTGAGAAGAGGAATTTGGAAGGACCTGCTTTATCGGCTGTTCCTGCTTGTGTGGATCACATGGATGGTGTATGCCAACATCAAACCCGCTGAAAATACAAAAAGCGAAATTCACCTGTTTTATATTTGGGACTCTCTGCGGCAGGGCGGCAATCCCTTTGCCCTCTTTTCTGTGCTGTACCCCAGCATTACCGCATTCCTGCTTCTTGGCGTACTCAATCCCCTGGCCCAGGGAAAAAGATGCCTGAGCGATACCCTCCTGCTGGCGGGAATGATGGCCGCTGTCGTTGAAATTCTGCAGTTCCTTTTCCGCAGCGGCATCGTCTGCTGCGACGATATTCTGCTGGCTGTGCTTGGCGCGTACATAGGCTACCAGGCCTTCCTGTGGCTGTGCGTTGTAATTCCCCGGGGCGGAGTCTACCTCCAAACCTATGACAATCCCGATAGGTCGGTCTGGCTCCTTTTCCTGGTTCTGGTCATGGCAGTTTCCCTTTTCTTTACCACCTCCACGGGCAAGCGCCTGTACCATGAGAAACTGGAACAGTATCCCAACCTGGCTTCCGCGCTGCTGGAGAATTTTAAAGCTACTAAGTTTTCGGATTACGCGGAGGAAGGGGAGAAGGAGATCGGTCGAAAGCTGTATGAGGGCTTTGCCGATTATCGCTCAGAGGTTACGGTGAACCTTCCCGGCGGCATGGATATGGATGTGATCATCGAGCAGTATCGGATCCTGTGCGACGAACATCCGGAGCTTTTCTGGCTGTCCGGTGGATGCGAGGTCAGCGGAATTCGGGTAGGCGGCATGACGGCCTGCACAGTCCATGGTAATTATATCAGCGGTGTGGAGGATCTTCGCAGCATGGATTCCCTGTTCCAAAACCAGGTGAACACCATTGCAGTGCAGGCAGAACGTCTGGAAACTGATGCTGAGAAGGTGCGGTTCGTCCACGATTACCTGGTCAATACCACCGAGTATGATACCGCAACGCTGTTCCTCCCGGAGGATGTGGCGACCCTTGCCCATACGGCCTACGGGTGCCTGGTGGATCACAGGGCAGTATGCTCCGGCTATGCCTACGCATTTCAACTGCTGATGAATCGTTTGGGGATTCCCTGCGGCTATGTGACGGGAACGGCAAGAAATTCCGAGGGCGTTGGCCCCCACGGCTGGAACTATGTCTGCATCGACGGGGAGTACAGCTATGTGGACGTGACCTGGGATGATCCCATCAGCCTGACCGGAAATTCCGATAATCTATCCTATGATTATTACTGCATCAGCGCAGAGCAGATGGCCCAGGATCACTTCCTGGATGACGGCCAGTATATTCCGGAAGAACTGCGTATCAAGTAACCTGTAATGCCAACAAAAAAGCCGCCTTTTCGGCGGCTTTTTTTGCTTGGTGCTTTAGCTCCAATAAACCCCCGGTTTTACCGGGGGAAATAAAAAACTTTAGTATATGAAAGAAATAACCTCCGATGATAGAATGGTAAAGGTTTGGCGACCGCATTACCAAAATCAAAGGAGGTTATTAACATGG
>JAZQQD010000042.1:0-4498 GCA_045628895.1 Faecousia sp. | reverse complement strand
GAGTTGAACACGCCGATGAAGCCGGAGGAAGTACCCATGATGATGGGCACCTTGCCGCCGATGGGGCCGATGCTGAACAGCTGGATCAGGGTGACAATGCCTGCCACCAGCATGGCATTCTGCAGCAGCATGACCTGCATGCCTGCAAATTCCTCACCCACCAGTCCGCAGGTACCGGTAATGATCAGCAGCGGGGTCAGGTTGCCGACGAACATGGCCAGCACGTGCTGCAGGCCCAGGGGGATTGCCTGCTTGAGGGGCATCTTGCCCTCAAACTGGAAGGCTTCCGGGGCAAGCTTGAAATTATTTTTCATAGCAGAACCTCTTTTCTGTATTTTTCGATCCTATTATAGCAAACAGAAATCTTTCCTGCAAAGCAATTTCCACATTCCGGAAAGATTCAGAGAACCTCCCAAAAAGGGCAAAAAAAGCAAATGGGATTCTGTGCAGAAACACCGCATAGAATCCCTGTTTTCTTCCCAATATCCCGAAAAAACCGAATCCTCGGCAAAAATTTCCGAAGAAAAAACCTGTAACAGGAACTTCCTGTTACAGGTTTTGCATTTTTCAGATGTTCAGCAGGTCGCTGTAGACCTTCAGTGCGCCGTCGGTATCGTGGGCCAGAACCTTCTTGGCCAGCACCTTACCCAGCTGCACACCCTCCTGGTCGAAGGAGTTCAGATTCCAGATAAAACCCTGGAACATGACCTTATTCTCAAAGTGAGCCAGCAGGGAGCCCACTGCCTCGGGGGTCAGCTTCTTGCCGAGGATGATGCTGGAGGGACGGCCGCCGGCAAACTTCTTATTGGGATTCTCGTCATCCTTGCCGCAGGCAAAGGCAACAATCTGGGCAGCCACGTTGGCGGACAGCTTCTGCTGGCTGGTGCTGCCCTGGATCACCACATCGGTCTCCATCTGGCTGTTCTGGAAGCCCACAAACTGCAGAGGAATGATATCGGTGCCCTGGTGCAGGAGCTGATAGAAGGAATGCTGGCCGTTGGTGCCGGGCTCGCCAAAGATCACGGGGCCGGTAGCATAGTTCACAGGCTGGGCAAAGCGGTTGACGGACTTGCCGTTGGACTCCATATCCAGCTGCTGCAGATGTGCGGGGAAACGGCTGAGAGCCTGGGAATAAGGCAGCACGGCGGTGCAGGGATAGCCCAGGACATTCCGCTCGTAAACGCCGATGAGGGCATCCAGCATGGCGGGATTGCGCATCAGATCGGTATTCTTTGCCAGCTTGTCGGTCTCGGCTGCGCCTGCCAGGAACCGGGCGAATACCTCGGGGCCGAAGGCCAGGGAGAGAATGGCACCGCCCACGGCAGAAGTGGAGGAATAGCGGCCGCCGATATAATCATCCATGAAGAAAGCGGTCAGATACTCGGTGCTCTTTGCCAGAGGAGAGGTCTCGCTGGTGACGGCAACCATGTGACGGGAGGCATCCAGGCCGGCATTCTTGAGAGCATCCTTCACGAAGGACTCGTTGGTAAGGGTCTCCAGGGTGGTGCCGGACTTGGAAACCAGGATGAACAGGGAGTGTGCCAGGTCAATACGGCTCAGGACACCGGCAGCATCGTCGGGATCCACGTTGGAAATGAAGGCAGCCTCCATCTTCAGAGTGCCGTTGACCTTTGCCCAGTTCTCCAGAGCCAGGTAGATGGCCCGGGGGCCAAGGTCGGAACCGCCGATGCCGATCTGGCACACGGTGGTGAACTTCTCGCCGCCCTCGTTGGTAATCTCGCCGTTATGAACCTTGGCGGCGAACTCGGCGATCTTCTTCTGCTCGCCCACATAGAATTCCCGCTTGTTCACGCCGTCGGCGATGACATCCTCGCCCAGCTGGCCGCGGCACAGCTGGTGCAGCACCCGGCGCTTCTCGCCGGTATTGATGACCTCGCCGTTATACAGGGCGGCAAACTTCTCGGTAAGCTGCGCTTCCTCTGCCAGCTTGGCAAGGCCGGAAAGCACAGCGTCGTCCACAGGGCGGGCGCCAAAGTTGAATGCCATATCGGAGCCCATGGGCACGGAGTATTTTTTGACTCTCTCGGCGCCGTTCTCGCCGGACATCACTTCCGGAAGGTTGACCTTCTTTGCAGTGTGCAGAGCCTGATAGGCAGCCAGAGTATCCAGATTGTTCCAGTTGATCATAGTTGTTACTTCCTTTTTTCATTGCTTAAGCCGCAAATTTTCACATGATAATTATACCTACAAATCCCAAAAAAGCAACCCCGTGTTCCCGGTTTCTTTATCAGATTCAGCCGACACATGATTCTGACTTTGACATCACTTAGATTATAGATTCATATTGTGAAAGGCAATTTATTTTTCTGCACTAATTCCAATAGAATTATATTCATTCATATAGAATCTGTAATATTATCCGTAGATAGCATATACTTTGGATTGATACTAGTTCTATAAGGATGAGTGCCATGAATGCCAATAATGTTGGAAAACGGATAAAGGCAGCGAGAGAGCATCGTGGGATAACGCAGGAGCAGCTGTCTGAATTGATCGGATTAAGCCCAATGCACATAAGTGTGATTGAACGCGGAGTAAAGCCGCCGAAGCTGGAAACTTTCATAAAGATTGCGAACGCGCTGGATGTATCTGCAGATCAGCTTCTGCAGGACGAGGTAAGTAATACCGGTGCAACAGTCACTACCGAAATTTCCAAAATGGTGCAAGACCTTCCCAAGCAAAATCAGCAGGTGATTGCCCATTGTATCGAGGCATATATCGCTGGCTGCAATCAAAATATCAAATAATTTGAAAGCAGGCCTGTATGGTCTGCTTTTTTGTTTTCACTTCCTGACTGTAAAAATGCGGAGACCAAAATGCGACTGAACAAATACATAGAAGATCATTTGCCGGATAGCCCGATGAAAAGAAAAATCATAGCCGAACTGAAATACAGGGACAAAATGCTTGTCTGCCAATATCGAATGCTTGGCAAAAATCGGTACATGATCTGTCCTACGTGCAAGCATGACATAGAAGTTGAATATACAAATTTCTGTTCTGTCTGCGGTCAGCGCTTATCCTGGTACGGGAGTGTAAAACATGCGCGGCCTGTCAACTAACATCATTTTACAGTTTAACGATAGCTTCAGAAAGCAAAAAATCATCCGGCCCGAATATATCAAGCAGGCATATCAGACATAGATGTTGCCGTAAAGCTGTCCCTTTTTCTGTAGCACAACCATGTAGCACAAATAGACCATCGTGCTGATGCCCCAGGTGATGGGATAGATCCAGTAAGTCAGTTCGATGTAGTGCCAGATCTGACCGATGGTCATGAATACCAGTACGCGAATGGCACACCAGCAGGTCAGCATAACGATCATGGGCGCAGCCGGTTTTCCGATGCCTCGCATGACCGCCGATGTCAGATGGGAGAAGGCAAGCAGGAAATAGAACATACCACAGGCTCTTGCACGGCCGTACCCGATCTCAATGACTTCCGGATTACGGACAAAGAGTCCAATGAGCGGTCTGCCGAAAAGAACAAATCCGAAACCAATGATCTGGGCGCAGGCAACGCCTGCAGCCAGGCCAAAGGACATGCCGCGCTTGACACGCTCCGGTTTTCCGGCACCGATATTCTGGGAAATATAGGTAGAAAGTGCCATGGAGAAGGCCGTGATCGGCAGGCCGCCGAAGCCTTCCACTCTGGAATACGCACCGATTCCGGCGACGGCTGCAGAACCGAACGAGTTGATGTAAGACTGGATCAGTACGTTAGAAAGGTCAATGACACACCCCTGCAAGGCGGTGGGCATACCGTAGCGGATGATGTCCCGCAGCACACTGCGATCTACACGGAGCTCGGAAGGAACAATGGCTATGACGTCGTCGATCGTCATTAACTTGTGAAGCGCCAGAAATGCGGAGAAAAACTGAGAAATAACCGTCGCAACGGCTGCACCGGCAACTCCCATTTGGAAAACAGCAATGAAGACAAGATCCAGAACCACATTCAGAACAGAACTGATGATCAGATACTTCAGAGGATCCTTAGAATTGCCTCCCGCCTGAAGAATACCGGTGAAGGTATTGTACATGATCATACCGGAGGCACCGGCAAAATAGATCATCAGGTACGCTTTTGCATGATTGAGAATGTCATCCGGTGTTCCCATAAGCCGCAGCAGAGCAGGAGCCAGAAGAATGCCGCCGACAGTTAACAGAACGGAACAGAAAATACCGACACAGACAGCGGTATGGACGGCTTTTCCGGTAGCTCTCCGGTCGCCTAAACCGATGGATCTGGCAATGACAATACCGGATCCGCCCGAAAATCCCATGAAGAACCCGATAAACAGATAAATCAGGGACGATGTGGAGGCAACGGCAGCCAGTGCCTGTGCGCCAACCAGATTTCCGACGATCAGGGAGTCTACCATGTTGTAGAATTGCTGGAACAGATGCCCGAAGAAAATCGGAAGGGCAAAGGATAAGATCAGTTTTTTATGATCACCGGTTGTCATATTGACAA
>JAZQQD010000041.1:0-13516 GCA_045628895.1 Faecousia sp. | reverse complement strand
ACAACCCCCGGGCTTTGAAAGGCGCCGGGGATTTTGTTGGAGTTATTCGGAACGCAGGGCGGCAACGGGGTCACTCTTAGCTGCCTTTCTGGAGGGCAGCAGACCGCCGATGAGGGTGAGCACCACGCTGAGGCAGATCAGAATGATGGCCGACGATATCGGCAGGAAGGCGTTGATGGAATCCATATCGGTGAGATAATGGATGAAAATGTTGCCGGGAATCAGAATCAGCTCTGTCATGCCGATGCCGATGAGGCCTGCCAGCAGACCGATGATGAAGGTCTCGGCGTTGAAGACCTCGGAAATGTTGTGCTTGGATGCGCCAATTGCCCGGAGGATACCGATCTCCTTCTTCCGTTCCAGCACGCTGATATAGGTGATAACACCGATCATGATGGAGGACACCACCAGGGAGATGGCAACGAAGGCAACCAGCACATAGCTGATGGCATTAATGATATCGGTGACGGAGGACATGAGGGC
This sequence comes from Faecousia sp., assembly GCA_045628895.1. GTDB lineage: Bacteria > Bacillota > Clostridia > Oscillospirales > Oscillospiraceae > Faecousia. The sequence goes on along the minus strand of JAZQQD010000041.1, from coordinate 13,033 downwards.
ACCCACGATATCCGTGAAGGATACCACCTTTTCATCCTGGCCGGTTTCCTTCATGCGGTCATTGTAGCCGTTGAGAATGTCCTTGATCTGGGCCTTGGAATCAAAGTCTCTGGGATAGATGGTGATGGATGCGGGCTTATCGAGATCGATATAACCCATTTTAGAAAGGTTGCCGTCGTAGGAGGTGACAGACTGGGTCATCATAACAGCCATAAGCTCCTGAAGTTCCTCTTCGGTCATGGTGACCTTGAAGGCCTTTGCAAAGGCATCGCCGTCGATTTTCAGCGCATTTTCCATGGACTCTGCCATGCCGGACATGGCATCGGCAAAGGCACGGCTGATCTTGGAAGCCATTTGATTCATGACCTGCCCCATGAGCTTTGCGATTTCCTTCTCCATCTGCTCGGTAAAGGAATCCATCAGCTCCTTGGCGGCGGTTTCCAGTTCGCTGGTATCGATGCCGGCCCGGATGGTATCCATGACCCGTTCCTGCACGGCTTCGCTGTTCATAAAGTTCTGGAAGCCTTCCACGGATTTATCGATGTCCGGCAGACCGTTCATGCCGGCGTATTCCCGATATCCATTCTGCAGATCCTGCTGGAGCTTTTCTGCGGATCCCTCGGGCAGCCCCGCGGATGCCAGCTTCCCGGCAAGGATCACAGCCTGGGAGGCGAGAATCTGGCGGGCTTCTTCCGTTGCCAGGTATTCGGAAAGACCGGAAAGATCGGTAATGCCGTTGGCTTCCGCATAGTCGGTATAGCCTTCCAGAACGGCAATCACAGCATTGCGGATATCCTCCTCGGTAATGGCATCCTGGCTCATGGAGGCAATGATCTCCGTCAGGCTATCCGTGAGGATGGTCTTGGCTTCCTCTGTTTCCAGATAGCTTTCAAAGGCCGCGGGAAGTTTCGTAATGTCCGCGGTGGGATCGGTTGTCTGGGCGGTGTATTCATCCATGAGATCGGAGAAGAGCTGGGAGATATCCTCCGGCTCCAGGGTGATCTTGACCTTGCCCATGAGCTGACTGAAGTCCACGTCGGGGATGTTGATGCTGGAAAAATCCAGGCCGGAAAGATTCAGCCCGGAGAAATCCATGGCGGGGAAATCCATTTCCATGGCAGAGGAATCAAACTGAATGGCATTGCCCAGGGCTTCTTCATCCACGGAGAAGAGGTCCTTCAGGTCAAAACTGCCGTCGGTCTCCTCGCCGAAGGGGGTGTTGGAAATGATATCGGTATCGGGATTTGCCAGCTGCGCAATGACAATATCGGATTCTGCGGCGTATTCTACCGCCTTGGAGATGAGGGAGGGCAGGAAATAGATGCCGGTGGTGAGCATGGCCACATTGGCATCCTCCTTGGGCATCACCACACCTACCACGGTGAGATCCTCACCGGCCCTGATGAGATCCATCATGAATCGTTTGTCTTCCTTTTTGCTGGTCCATACGTTGTACTCGTTGTCGTACTGGTAATAGTCGCAGCTGTGCACCAGTTTGAAACCGATGCCCAGGAAATCCGTGTATTTGTATTCGCCGATGGTGTCGTCGACTTCGGCAGTCTCACCGGCCATATAGGCCTTGATCATGGCCTCCAGTACGGCATGATCCTTCATGCCCAGAGCATAGAGGGTCAGGTCTGCAATTCTGCCGGAATCGGAGAGAACAACGACTATTTCGCTGTCATTTTCCGGCCAGTGACCGGCTTTCACATCGTACTGATCCCGGTAAAGCTCCTGCTTCTCGGGCAGGGCCATAAAGCTGTTGGTGCTGGCGGAGGAAGTGTACATGGACATGGCGGTGAAGCCCATATCCGCAAAGGTGGAATCCGGGTTGACCTGGTAATATCCGTCCCCCTCAATGCGGAAGATCTCCGGGGAGAGACTGTATTTGTATTCTACGGCCCGGGCATAGGTGCCGATGCCGCTTTCATCGCTGTCCAGGAATTTCTGAAGGCTGGAGAGGTCGTTTGCGGAGAATTTTGTCAGCATATTGGAGAGAGTCTTCCATTCGGTGACCTCTGCATCCGATCGCATGGATTCGATCTGTACGCCCATAAAGGAGGCAATGTCGAAGGATGCGTTGGTAATTTCCAGAGGGTATTCGCTGAGGGTATCCTCCTCAATGTTTTTGATATACTGATTGACGCCGTTGGAGAGGGAAATGATGAGGGCAATGCCCGTAATGCCGATGGAACCGGCCAGCGCGATCAGCAGGGTTCTTGCCAGCTTTGTCTTCAGGTTATTGAAGCTGAGTCCCAGAGCCGTCAGGAAGGACATGGAGGACTTGCCGAAATTCTTGTGCACCGCCTCGTCGGAGTCCACAATATAGGGATCGGTGTCGGATTGAATCACACCGTCCTTGACCCTTACGATACGGGTGGCATAGGCTTCTGCCAGTTCCGGGTTGTGGGTAACCATAACCACCAACCGATCGTTGGCAACCTCCCGCAGCAGATCCATAACCTGAATGCTGGTCTCGCTGTCCAGTGCGCCGGTGGGCTCATCTGCCAGCAGAATATCGGGATCGTTTACCAGAGCCCGGGCGATGGCCACGCGCTGCATCTGACCGCCGGACATTTGACTGGGCTTTTTGTGCATCTGTTCACCCAGCCCCACCTTCTGCAGGGCTTCCATGGCCCGGCGTTTCCGTTCTGCTCTGGAGATGCCGCCGATGGTAAGGGCCAGCTCTACGTTGGCCAATACGGTCTGATGAGGGATCAGATTGTAGCTCTGAAACACGAAACCGATGGTGTGGTTCCCGCAGCTGTCCCAGTCCCGATCCTTGTATTTTTTGGTAGAAACACCGTTGATGATCAGATCGCCGCTGTCATAGCGATCCAGTCCACCGATGATATTGAGTAACGTTGTCTTGCCGGAACCGGAGGGCCCCAGAATGGCAACGAATTCGTTGTCACGTAAATTCAGAGAAACATGATTCAGAGCTTTCTGGATAAGAGAGCCTGTTCTGTATTCCTTGCTGATGTCTTTCACTTGAAGCATAGACTTTCCCCCTTGCAAAACTTTATTATAACACAAAAACGTTGATAAAAGAAACAAAATTGTGAATAAATTTTATTTTACTCTATTTCTGCCTGGTACTTGTCTATTGCCTGGAAAGAAAAATCCGTGTATAATGGAGAAAAAAGGAGGTCGATGTCGTGAAAATCAAGGTAGAAGAAATGGCATACAGCGATGTGCTGCGCCAGCCGGGCTTTGCCCACAACAAGCCCATAAAGCCCCATCCCTTTTTCCGGTGGCTGCTGAAGACCCTATCTGCTTCGGATCTGAAGGCTACGGACTTCTCCTATGAGACTGTGGGCATGGAAAAGCTGGAAGGGGACCAGCCCTGCCTGGTGCTTATGAATCATTCCAGCTTCATCGATCTGAAAATCGCATCCACGGTGCTGTACCCCCGGCCCTTTAATATCGTGTGTACCTATGACGGCTTCATTGGCAAGAACGGATTGATGCGGGCCATCGGCTGTATTCCCACTCATAAATTCACCATGGATCTGACCCTGGTGCGGGACATGGTATATGCTGTTCAGGAGCTGAAAAGCTCCGTGCTCATGTTCCCTGAGGCAAGTTACAGCTTTGACGGCACCGAGACCCCTTTGCCGGACAGTCTGGGCAAATGTCTGAAGCTTTTAAAGGTTCCTGTGGTGATGATCACCACCCAGGGTGCTTTTGCCCGGGACCCTCTCTATAATAATCTGCAGCTTCGCAAGGTGCAGACCTCTGCCAGGGTGGAGTACCTGCTGTCCCCGGAGGAAATTGCAAAGAAAAGTGTTGCGGAGCTGAATTCGATATTGAAATCCGCCTTCTCTTATGACCATTTCCGCTGGCAGAAGGAGAATAAGGTGCGCATCACCGAACCCTTCCGGGCAGATTGCCTGAACCGGGTGCTGTATAAATGCCCCACCTGTGGGGAAGAGGGCAAGATGCTGGGCAAGGGTACCACTCTGACCTGCAAGGCCTGCGGAAAAACCTATGAGCTGACGGAGCTGGGCCAGCTGCAGGCAGAGAACGGAGAAACTCCCTACTCCCATGTGCCGGACTGGTATGCCTGGCAGCGGGAGTGCGTTCGGAAGTCTCTGGCCGACGGGAGCTACCGTATGGAACTGCCGGTGGATATCTGCATGATGGTCAATACCCAGAGCATCTATCGGGTGGGCAGCGGAACGCTGACCCATACGAAAGAAGGCTTCCATCTTGTAGGCTGCGACGGTGCGTTGGATTACCGCCAGGAGCCGACCGCGTCCTACAGCCTGTATTCCGATTTTTACTGGTACGAGCTGGGAGATGTGATCTGCATCGGCGATAAGAAGGTGCAGTATTATTGCTTCCCGAAAACGGAGGAGGATGTGGTTGCCAAGGCAAGACTGGCCGCAGAGGAACTCTATAAGCTGGTTCGGGCGGAAAAGAAACAACCGATAAAGGTATAAAAACAAGGTGATTTACGCAGATGCGTAAATCGCCTTTTCCTTTCCATGAAACGAATTCGGGATCACCCTGGGGGTGATCCCGAATGGATTATTGTGCTGCAGGGAGTTCTTCCGGTTCCTTGTCCAGCAGGGTTTGCATGGCTTCCGGAAGGGCGAACTTCGTTTTGTCGTAGTCCAGATATCTGTCTGCATTCCAGAAGGTGTCGGAGGTTACCTCCACTTCCCAGGACATGGCCATTAGTTCCAGGCAGAAACCGGGGCGGTTGCAGGCAAGCCGGAACCAGTTTTCAAATCCGCCGCCGTAAACGCCCTTGTTGGTGGAGACACCTGCAGGCTCCAGTCCGCAGCGTTTTCCAACAGCCTTGGCAAGCAGCTCAGAGTCCGGGATTTCTCCGGTTGTGCTGTCGATCCAGTAGATGACCCGACCCTGGATATGGAAGGAGAACATGAACTGGAAATTGTGGCTGAGACACAGCTCCATGAGGGCCTGGGTCTCCGGTTCGCTGCCGGCCTCGGGACCCTTGTAGTAGCGTTCGTTGGGTACATAGACACCGGTGTCAGCCTCGTCCCAGATGTAGGGGAAGTTTCGGTTCAGGTCCACGCCGTTGGCATTGGATTTCAGAATGTACCGCCGGGGATTTTCCTTAAAGGCCATTTCCGCACCGGTGATGCAGGTCTCGCTGCCGTCGGGGTTGCAGGCAGGCACCAGATAAATGGTGTACTCCTCCAAAAGATTTCTGATGTCGTACTCGCCGAACATGCCGTCCTCGGAGTTCCATGCCTCGGCAAAATCCTCAATGCACCGCAGCAGGTAAAGGGTGTTGATGTGTTCCCAGGAATGCATACCGGCAACGGCGCATACTTCCGTTTCACCATATCCCATGGTCAGATACACCAGAGGACGGCCCATGACGGAGGTGCCGTAGGTATCCTGGCGCAGCAGCCCCGGATATTTGGCACACAGGGTGTCAACGTAATGGTGCAGCAGTTCTTCGGTGACACAGGTGTTGGGTTCCACAATGGGATATTCCACGAAGACCGGCTCCGGCAGAGTTTCTTCGGGAGGTTCCGGTTCCGTTTCGGGAACGGTGGTTTCCGGCGGGGTGGTGGTAGGAACAGTTGTGGGGGCGGTGGTCGCTTCCGTAGTGGGAGCGGTGGTTTCCGGTGCAGCTGTCTCAGCAGGCTTTTCCATACCGCAGGCACAGAAAACCAGAGTGAGGGTCAAAAGTATACCAATGAGATTTGTTTTTTTCATCGGTTGTAGTCCTTTTTTCGTAGATAATTATTCTTTTGCGGTTTCCATCATGGAGGATTCCGGGAACAGGGGCAGGAAAATGTAGTTCTCCTCTTTCAGCTGGGGAACAAACAGTTCCAGGCTGTCCAGGGTGGTTCTGACCCAGTCGTGCATCAGAACGACGGAAATGGGCAGCTTGTGTACCTGAATCAGAACGGAATCGGCGGTATACTGGGCAGTGTACCCATTGCTTCCGGCGTCAAAAGCGTTTGCGTTCCAGTCCACAAAGGTGAAGCCTTCCGCGTGGAGCGCATCAATAGTTTCGCTGCGCTGGGGGCAATAATAGGAGCCTGCCGGGAATCGGACAATATCGGTATGTACGCCGGTAACATTGTAAACAAGCTCGTCCTGCTGTCTTACGGCATCCATAAAGCTTTCTACACTTTTATACACGGGGCCGTAGTAGGCGTGGGTATAGGTGTGGTTTGCAATGGTGTGACCGCTGGCTGCTTCCCGACGCAGATAGGAATCCCGAAGTTCATAGTTGTAGGAATCCATTTCCACACCGATGGTGAAGAAGGTGGCATAAATATCCAGCTCATCCAACTTATCCAGGAACTCCGGAGTGAAGTAGGAGGGACCGTCGTCAAAGGTCAGATAGCAGATCCGGTAGGGAGATTCGCCTGCGAGAATCTGATCCTCCAGTTTCCGGACAGCCTGGCCGTATTCTTTGCGAAGATCGGCAATAGACTGCTCAATATTGTCAAGTGTCTCTATCTGGGTATCCATGTCATCAAGGGCCTGCTGGGCAGCTTCCTGCTCTTTGAGGGCGGCAGCGTAGTCTCCTTGGTATCCGGCAAGGACAGCCTCCTGGGCATCCAGCTCTGCCTGGCATTCCTGGGTATAGGCAGCAATGGATGCCTGCTTCTCCTGGATTTCAGATTCCAGCTGGATTTTCTTAGCAGAATATTCCTGTGTCTGCTGTTCCATATTCTGTTTCGGAAGTCGGTAAACAGCAACCTGAGAGGAAATGAGGCAAACGGCGCAGACGACAACAGCAATGGCCAGGAGAATGTCAATTACCGCTAAAATAAGTCTGCAGCTTTTCGTAACCTTCTCTGAGAGCATCGTATACCTCCAAACCAAAAGATTTTGTTTCCTTCAGAAGCTCCAGTTCCTTCTGTTTCTCCGGCAGCTGAGCAAGGAGTTCCTCTGTTTTGGCAGAAATTTCCCGAATCTCTTCCAGGAGCTTTTCCGCTTCGGCGGCAAGAGCCTTGGTTTTTTCCGTAATACTGTCGGCTTCTGCGGCGGTTAGACTGTCGAGTTCAGCCTGCTTTTCCTCCAATTCCTCCTGCATTGCGGCAAGTTGGGCGGATTCCTGTGCATACTGTTCCTGCATGGCAGAAAGTCTGCTCTGACTGCAACGGAACAGAAGGAAAAGCACCACAGCAGCTGCTGCCAGGAGAACAGTGATCCATGCGAATCTCTTCATAGAATTTCGTCTCCTTTTGTGCCCTTAGGCAAACATGATTCTACAAAAAATAATATCATCGAAATGTCGAAAAATCAATGATTCTGTCGAAAGGACAGGAGATTTTCTGACAGAAAAAAATAGAAGGCTGCCCCGTGGGGCAGCCTTTCATTATGCTTCAAAAGGGAGGATGGTCAGATCCTTGGGATAGCTGTTCAGAACCTCACAGCCGTCTTCGGTAATGAGCACCAGGTCTTCAATTCGGACGCCGATGCCCTCCTCCGGAATATAGATGCCGGGCTCCACGGAGAAGCACTGGCCAACCTGGATAATGGCTTCGTTAACGGAGGAAACATCACCGTTTTCGTGATCCTCCATGCCGATGGAGTGACCGGTGCGGTGAGTGAAGTACTTTCCGAAGCCTTTTTCCGTGATGTAGTCTCTGGCAGCGTTGTCCACATCGCACATACGCGCGCCGGGTTTTGCGGCGGCAATGCCCCGCAGATTGGCTTCCAGCACGGTATTGTAGATCTCCACAGCCCGGGGACTGGCTTCTCCAAGGAATACGGTGCGGGTCATATCGGAAGCGTAGCCGTTCTTCATGCCGCCGATATCCAGCACAACGCAGTCTCCTCGCTTCGGCTTGGTGTCGTCACCCTCGTGGTGAGGATCGGCTGCATTCTTGCCGTAGCTGGTGATGGGCGGGAAGGATACGCCCTCGCAGCCCATTTCCTGGTAGAGCTCCCGGCACTTGGCGGACAGGGCTTCCTCAGTCATTCCCTGGTTTGCCAGAGGAACCAGCTTTTCCATAACCTTGTCGTTCAGAAGGGAGGAGCAGCGCATTTTCTCCTGCTCGTCAGCATCTTTGATCCGACGAACACCGTCCACGATGGGGGAGCCGTTGACGTATCCGGCAGCAGCGCCCAGCTCCTGGAGACGCAGCAGGAAACCGGAGAGAAAATTCTTGTCGATACCGCACACCTGATCGGGGTGAAGCTGCTTGCCCAGAATGGCGGCGCTGTCTTCGACATCGTCGTACCAGATGAGTTCACAGCCCAGATCAGGGTTCGCGGGGAACAGCTTGTTGATGATGAGCTTGTGATTGCCGTCTGCAAAGAGGCACAGGGCCACAAGTCGTTCGCCGGGAGCAAAAAGCTGACCGGTGAGATAAAGAATAGAATGTACATCGGAAACCACCATCTGCTGAAGGCTCTGAGCCTCCATGGCGGCAACAACACGTTTTACTTTTTCTTCACGCATATGTAACCTCGAAATCAAGCTTTTTTAGAGGCAAAGTGACCGATAAGGTAGCAGATTGCGGCCACAGCCATGCCGTTGATGGAAGCAATGCCCCAGCTGACCACATTGGCAATGACGGCACCCAGCACCACACCGATGATGGAGAACCAGTTAACGGTGGCGGTGATCTCGGTATTCTTGTACTCTTCCTTGTTGAGGAAGTAGCTCAGCACCAGAATGATGCCCACGGGAGGCAGGGTACAGTTGAGGATATTCAGCCAGCCGCAGAAATTCCAGTAGAGCCACACGGCTGCCAGAGTTCCGACAATGCCGGAGATCAGCACCATGGGCTTTTTCTTCTGACCGAAGATGTTGGCCAGGCCCAGGCCTGCGGAATAGAGGGCATTGTCGTTGGTGGTCCAGATGTTGAGGCCCAGAACCAGAACTGCCATGTAGAACAGGCCCAGATTCACCATGACTTCAAAAATGTCATTGCCTCCGACATAAACGGAGGAAATGCCGCCGAAGAAGAACATCAGGGAGTTGCCGATGAAAAAGGCAACTACAGTAGTGATGGCGCCCACCTTGCCGTTCTTGGCAAACCGGGTGAAGTTGGGGGTTGCGGTACCGCCAGAAACGAAGGAGCCAACAACCAGGCCCGCACCGCCGATGACGGTGAGGGTGCCACTGGACTTTGCAAACTGATCCACTATGGTGCCGTCACCACGGACTACAGCCAGGATCATGGCGACAGTGCCGAGAATGGCAACCAGAGGAACGGCGATATAGCTGACGATGGTCAGAGACTTGATGCCGTAGTAAGCGGATGCGGTCATGCAGGCACCAGCCAGGATCACCAGGATCCACTCGGCGGTGACGCTGCCGCCCAGCAGCTCATTGGCAACGGGAATGGCAAACATGGCAACACCCACGCCGAACCAGCCGATCTGAGTGAAGGAGATCATGGCGGAGGGAAGATAGGAGCCCTTGGTGCCGAAGGCTTTCCGGGCCAGAAGATCCAGACTCATGCCGGAATCCGCGCCGACGTAGCCAAGAAGGCCGGTGTACAGGCCAAGCACAACGCCGCCCAGGATCAGGGAGGCGATGAAGCCGCCCAGGTCAAGACCGTCGGCGAGCTGCTGGCCAACCCACATGCTGGCAGAGAAAAAGGTGAAGCCCAGCATGATCATGAACATGGTAATGAGACTTCTGCGTGCGCTGACAGGCACCGCGGTTTCGGCATAGTCAATGTCGACTGTTTTTTCGGTTTCTTTCATGTTGCATTCCTCTCTTTTACAGTATGTATTTCTTCAGAGTTGCGGTGAATTCTTCAATGCGATCCAGCGCGATCTGCTTCAGGGAAACATTTTTCAGACTTTCTACGAAACCCTTTTCCTGCTGATACAGCCAGCGGGTTTCCTTTTCGTCCAGCTTCTCGTAATGGCAGTCCTGCACCCAATCCTCATAAGAGATGGGCAGGGCATGACCCAGCTTTTCCTCCAGCAGAGCCTGCTTGTCAATCACATCTGCCCGGGACAGGATTCCGTTCCAGAATTCCAGAACCTCTTCAATGTGCTCGTGAACCTCGTATCTCCGTGCGCCGCCGTCATAGATGGTGCATTTTTCAAAAAGGGGATCCCGCATGGAAAGGGTTTGGCGACGGAAAGCGGGGGCAACGATGCCGCCCTTCCAGTAGAAGTCAATGAGTGCACGGTTGATGCCGGAAACACCCAGGTCGCCGGGCTCGTAGCAGCTGAAAATACCCTCATAATAGACAGTAATGAAGCCTTCAAAGTCCGGCCAGTATTCCCGAATCTCCCGGGTCAGCTTTTCCAGCAGCTCAATGCCACGGGTGCCGCCAATGGTAAAGAGAACCACATTGCGCAGCTTTGCTCCCTGCTGGCGATAGTAGTCTGTCACATACCGCAGGCATTGCACCAGGGTTTCACCGGAGGCAATGATATCGCCGATCATCAGGGTGCTGTCCGGCACCATGGTAAGCTTGCTGTATTTGATGGCCAGACCGGACATATTGCCATTTTCGTCGAACACCCGCTCACTGGACATAAAGCTGATGTCGTGGACGCGAATGTGCTCCCGGTAGCAGGCCTCTTCCAGGGGGTAGTTGAGTGCACCCCGGAGAATGGCGAGAATGTTGGCAGAGGTGATCTTCCGCTGCTCTTTGAGATAGTAGAGCATCTGGGAGGTGGCATTGAGCAGGGAGGTGTATACCTCATAGCCGACCACTTCCGGATGATTCATAAGCTTCCGGGTCTCGGCCTCGGATACGATGTAATAATCGTTGAGGAAGTTTCCTCCTACCAGGCGGTAGCAATCCACTCCCTGATCGCAGAATTCCGGGACGATTCCCACTTGGTTCCAGTTTTGAATCATGGCAATTCCTCCAATAAAAAGGACCTGCTGCCAATTTTGGGGGCAGTAGGTCCGTAGTTTAAAGTCGAAGGTCAAGAAAAGGAATGACGGATCGGCATATTCTGTTTCGCATATCCGTCACACTCCTTCATTTCGACACATTTTTTATATTATATTGTGGAAAAGGAAGGTTTGTCAATACCATTTCCGGTAACTTGGCAAAGAAAGGCCGGTCTTTCGCTGCTTCCGAAAGACCGGCAGTTGAGTATGTCGTTATTAGCCGTGGAGATCGGGATCGTAGCCTACGAACAGGTCGCGCAGGAAGACATCCGCATGGGTCACCCACAGGTCGTAATTGTAGTCGCCCTTGCCGACGATGATCTTCCAGCCTGCGTAGCCGTGGGGATGACCGGCAAAGGTATGGACTTCCACGGGAACATTCCGCTCCTGCAGCCAGGGCAGCAGATTCTTGTACAGGTTGTCGATGCAGCCGAAGTCCTTTCTGCCGATGGCAAAGAAGGTGGGAGGATAGGCGAAGTTCTCACGGGTCAGCTGGGTGCCGATGTGGCGGGCGCCGTAAACGCAGAGATATGCGTTGGGACTGCCGGGAAGCTTGTCGGTCTCATCGGGGGTGTAGTCGGGATAATACTCCGCAACGGTCTGACCTTCGGAGTAGTACTCGATGCAGGCGTCACCGGTAACACCGCCGTTGGAGAATCCGGCATAGGCCAGATGGTCAGGATCCAGGCGGTACTGGGCAGCCTTGGCGCGGAGCATCTTGAAGGCTCTGCCGGCATCGGCAGCGGTGTCCTTGCGGCTCCAGGGCCCCAGGTTGGGACGGCACTGAAGAATAAAGCACTGATAGCCCAGCTCATTAAATTCCAGGGCAATCTGATAGCACTCGTTGATGGAGCCTGCGCCGTGGGTGCCGCCGGCAACCAGCACGATACCGCCGACGGGAGTCTTGTCCTCGGGGATCAGCATTTCCAGATAGTAGGGCTTGAAATCCGGCTCGTGGTCATATCTGTGATCGGGGTTCTCGGTGTACACAGTCTCCTGGGGCATATTGCCTTCTTCCCACAGGTAGACCCGGTCGGGTGCGCCGGGCAGCAGCGAGATGGCATCCCTCTTTGCGGCAAATTCTGCCTTCAGAGCATCTTTCACTTCCTGAGAAGCGTTGGCATTTTCCCGGAACTTCCACTGGAACTTGAACAGGTCGATGAGCTCCTGCACAGGGTAGCGGGTGGGATCCTCATACATGGGGATTGCTTTGTTGATCTCTCCGCCGAATTCCTTGTTAAAGGCCCAGTGCGCCTTCATCATTTCCTCGTATTTCTTCTTGATTTCTTCATCCATGGGTATAGCCTCCTTAGTAATATTTTCTTTTATTATAAATGTAAAAAAGGATTCGCAATATTAAAAATGTATGGACTGATTCAAAAAACGCAACATTTTCAATATCCCGGATTCATTGACGATGGGAAGGTGTGGTGCTAGAATGAAAGTAGAAATTCGAATAAGGAGGCAGCATTATGTTAAGAACAGCAATGACGGAAAGCGGCATGGTTCGAGGCCTGCCCGGCGCGGATGTCCGCACCACGGTGTACCGTGGAATTCCCTTTGCGGCGGATACCTCGGGAGAGAATCGGTGGCGTCCTCCCCAGCCGGTGGAACCCTGGGAGGGAGTGCGGGACTGCTTCCGGTTCGCTCCCATCACCATGCAGAAGGTTCCAGGCAAGGATCCCAATGCCTTTTACTCCAAGGAGTGGCATTGCGAGCCGGAGATCCCTATGAGTGAGGACGGCAGCCTGTGTCTGAATATCTGGACTCCCACCAAAACCGGAGAAGAAAAAATGCCGGTCATGGTATGGATCTTCGGCGGCGGTCTCCAGGAGGGCTATTGCCATGAAATGGAGTTTGACGGCGAAGGCCTGAACCGTCGGGGCGTGATCCTGGTGACCATTGCCTACCGACTGAATGTATTTGGCTTCCTGTGCCACCCGGATCTGACGGCGGAGAATCCGGAGGCTCCCACCAATTTCGGCCTGCTGGATCAGAAGGCAGGTATCGAGTGGGTCAAGCGAAATATTGCAGCCTTCGGCGGCGACCCCGAGAATATCACCATCTCCGGCCAGTCCGCAGGCGGCGTGAGCATCTACAAGAATATGTGCGCTCCCTCTGAAAAGGGTCTGTTCCAAAAGGCTATTATCCAGTCCTCCGCCAGCGGCACCATCTGGCCTCCCTACCCCTACACCGCCCGCAACTCTCATG
>JAZQQD010000040.1:0-6065 GCA_045628895.1 Faecousia sp. | reverse complement strand
AGATGGTTGACGGCTCCGATGATGCTTCCCGTCTGGCAGGCCTGCTGGGCGACAACATGGACATTGGCTCTATGAACGTTGCTACTGCTGAGCAGTACGTCGAGACCGGCGATCTGAAGATCCTGTTCACCTCCGTTCCTTACAAGGATGAGTATCAGAACTGCAAGGAATGGAACGATGGCAAGCTGAACTTCCTGGGTGGCGCAGGAACCATCCTGTGGGGCCCCGGCAATATGGATGCAGCTCTGATTGCTCGCATCATTGAGGTCATGGAAGAGGCTATCGCAGCCTTCATCGCTTAGAAGAACATTGACAAGGCAGAGGCATGCACTGCTGCCGGCATCAATGCCCGCAACTAATCTTTTTTCGACTGATACCTTATATGGCCGCCACCATACGGCGGACGTTTTTCAATACTATAAGTAGGATAGTTTGTGAAAAACTTCAAATTGACCCGTGACCGTTTGCTGGGTCTGATTGCGGTGCTGCTTGGCATTGCGGTGTTGCTGGCCTCCCGCAATATTAAAGTCGCTGCTTGCACTCAATGAGCCTGAATCCCAGACCCAATCATCGGTATCGTGTTTGCCATGTTCAAGCTGCCGCAGGGCCCCTTCGTCCTGAGCTTCGTGCTGGCCAATACCCTGGAGTACAATTTCCGTCGTGCAATTACCTACTCCAACCACGGCGGTTATCTGGAGTTCTTTACCCGTCCCGTCAGTTTCGTTCTGTTGATTGTCGCTGCTTATTTCTTGATTTCCCCCTTTGTTTCTGATATGATTAAGGCCAAGAAAGCAGCAAAGAAGGCAGAAAAGCAGTGATAAATATTCATCCGGATTCCCACGGGAAAACCGGATGCTGGAAAGGCGATTATTATGAAAAAGTTTAAGGTTACACTGCAGACTATGATGCTGCATCATGCCATCGACACCGTGGGCATCTATGAGGCTGTCCGCAAGGCAAAGGAAATCGGTTACAATGCCCTGGAGATTTCTGGACATTTTGAATGCGACCAGAAGCGCGTGGACGAGCTGTGCCGCGCCCGGGACGATTTCGGCATCGAGATCGGCGCCCTGAATGCGACCTTCGCTGGCGGCGTCCAGAGCACCTCCCCCTTCCGTGATTTCGTGCCCCTGAGCTTAGAAAATGACTTCGAGAAGGTCGTTTCCTTCGCCAAGCAGCTGGGCACCAAGTATATCCGCTTTGCAGGTATGCCCGTGGAGCAGCTAGACACCATGGACAAGGTTCGTGCTTACTGCGTCTGTGCAGAAGAATACGCACAAAAGTTGGAAAAGGAAGGCCTAAGCCTGTGCATGCACGAGCATGACGAGGAGTTTGCCAAGATCGAGGGCAAGACCTACTATGCCTGGATTTGCGAGTTGACTCCCACGATGAAATTTGAGTTCTGCGTTGGCGGAGCTGCCCACGCTGCCATGGATCTGTGCGACACCATGCGCTCCATCGCCGGACGGATGCCGCTGATCCACTTCACCGACATCAAGATTGTGCCTCCTACCCCTGGCTGCGGTCGTCGTCCGCTGCAGGAGAAGATTGCTGGCTGCCCTCTGGGTGATGGCAACATTAATGTCAAGAAGTTCTGCGAAACCGCCATCGAGTGCGGCAACGAATACTTCATTCTGGAGGCAAACAACCTGTTTGGCGAGGATCCCTATGTCGCTATGCAGCGTGCAGCAGAGAATCTGAAGGCTGCCGGTTTTGCTGACTGTTTCTAAACAATCGGGTTATCCCCGACAAATAAAGGAGTGTACACCATGTCTATGAAGCCAATTATGAGCATTGTTGCCAATATGACCGATGACCAGCTTGCCCTGATCCGCGAGATGGGTATAGAGCATGTGGAAATCAATGTACGTGAGTCCGAGACTACCCCGGAAAATCTGAAAGCGATTGCAGACCGCCTGGCAACCTTTGGTATGCAAATCTGTATTGTCAGCTGCAATTCCCTGCAGAAGAACGACATCATCGACCTGAACCTGACGGAAAAGAGTGGCCAGGCTGTCAGCCGGGATGCAGAGATTGCCAAATTCAATCAGTTCGTCCGTAATGTGGCAACCATCGGCGTACACGTAGTTTCTGTTGCCTGGCAGCCCACCGGTATTAAGCGCAGCGGCATAGCGGTGGGGCAGTACACCCGCGGCGGCACCGCTATGTTCTGCGACATGGAAGAGATCAAGCGGAAACCCGACGATTATGACCGAGAATACTCCGAACAGGAAGTCTGGGAGAATTTTGCTTATTTCTTGCAGGAGATCACCCCCACCTGCGTGGAGTGCGGTGTGCACATTGCCCTGCATCCCAACGATCCCCCCGTCCCCTCCCTGTGCGGTGTGGGCAGCTTGATCTGGAACATGGACGGCTATCGCAAAGCCTTTGCCATGGATAAGGCCGGCATCGTGGGCTGCAAGCTCTGCGTGGGCTGCTGGCTGGAAGGCGGCGACAGCTTCGGCAATCTCCTGTCCGATATCGCCGAGATGCAGGCGCAGAATCGTATCGTCTGTGTCCACTTCCGCAATGTGACCTCCACAATCCCCAATTTCGAGGAAGTGCTCAGCGAGGACGGCTACGCCAATATGTACGAGATCATGAAGCAGTTCATCGTATGCGGCTACGATGGCCCCATTTCCATTGACCATGCATTCAAGGGTTATGAGAGTGTTGGCGGCAGAGTGGCTGCCCAGGCATATCCCACCGGCCACATGAAGGGCATGATGCACGCCATCGAAATCGAACTTGGTAAACGCGATCATTAATCCTCTCTTCTTTTCTATGGGGAAATCTCTGCCAACCGGCAGAGATTTTCTAATATTTGAAATGGCAATTTCGGTATTGCAATGAAAATTGCAAAGAAAAGACTCGAATAATGAAAGACCAGCAGGAATATGCAAAAAGGAAAAGGAAGTTTGTGGAATCTACGAATTGTTTTTGCCGGGATCATTTATAAAATAACCAAGAAAACAAAATGTATTTACATTTTTTAAGAAATAGAAATGAAAGGAATTGAATCTTATGGAAAAGAAGTTTGGCTACAAGAACCCAAAGCCTCGTTATGCCGGTAAGGGTATGTACCCCTGGGAGCACACCCTGCCCGCAATCCGCATGGCCCCCCATGTCTGGAATGTCGGCGGCAACGACAATGTAGGCGTTTTCGCTCTGGACACCGGTGAAGGCATCATCCTGATCGACTCCGGCTACGAGTGCGGCGTTTACCTGGTCATCGACCGTATGTACTCTGTGGGCTTGAATCCCCATGATGTGAAGAAAATCCTGTGCACCCACTACCATGGCGACCACACCATGGGTGCCCGCATCCTGCAGGAACTGGCTGGCGGCCCCGAGAAGTGCCAGATCTGGCTGAGCAAGGCTGACGAAGAGAACCATCAGCGCACCAAGGACGAGACATTCCCCATGGCTGTGCTGCCCTACGAGACCACCAATTTCTACGAGGATGAGAACCCCATCGTCATGGGCCGCTTCACCATCCAGACCCGTCTGTGCCCCGGCCATACCCTGGGTGTCACCTCCATGTTCTTCGATGACACCGACGAAGAGACCGGCAAGACCTATCATGTTGCCATCCACGGCGGTATGGGCACAGCTATGATGAAGCCCGGTACTCGTACCATGGAGCACGAGAATGTGACTCCCGAGGTCGCTTATCAGTTCGTTGAGGACTGCATGGAGCTGGCTAAGATGCCCGTGGACATCAACCTGGCTTCCCACCTGAACCAAGCCAACTACGACGAGTGCCTGCCTGAGGATCTGAACGACTACACCTGGTGGGTCAGCGACACCTGTTGGCACGACATGTGCGTAAACCGCGCCGAGAACGTCATGAGTTTCTACCCCGAGAAGTACGGCGACTTTACTCCGACTGTTCCTAACATTGATTGATATTCACCAAAACAAGGACACCCTCAGCAAGGAGGGTGTCCTTGCTTGCAAACACCGGGACTGCTGAATTGCAGTCCCGGTGTTTTTTTATACTGAGAAATCCGAAGCAATGCCGAATTTCTTCATCTTGCGCCACAGGGTTGTCTTGCTGATGCCCAGTTCCCCGGCAACCTTTTCCCGGTTGCCGTTGTACTTCTTCAGCAGCTCCGCGATCTCCACCGCATGATGATCCTTATATACCACGATGCGGTTGGTTTCCGGCTGGATATCGGGGTAGATCTGCTCCATCTGCCGCCGGACGAACACGGTGTCGGCGGTGCGGTGGGCGGAAAGCAGCACAATGCGCTCGCACAGGCACTTGACCTGGTGCAGGTTCCCCGGCCAGTGGTAGCCCCGGAGCAGATCGTAGGTGCTCTGATTCAGGCGGATATAGCGGTTGTACTGCTTGCAATAGCGATCCATGTACAGATCCACCCAGCCTACAATATCTTCTCTGTGCTGCCGCAGGGGCGGAATATCCAGCGCCAGCACGCTGAGGGCATAGTACAGGTCGGCGTTGAACTTCTGCTGCTGAACCAGCACGGGCAGATCCGTGGAGGTGGCAGCCACCACCCGGACATTCAGATTCACCGCCCGGTTCTGACCGTTGCGGTAGAACTGACCCTGGGTCAGCAGGTAGATTTTATACTGCAGCTCAGGGGAGAGGGCTTCCACATTGTTGAGGTACAGCGTGCCGTCCTGGGCAAGCTCCACCATGCTCATTTCGTCATCGCTGTGGGTGGTGCTGCCGAAAAGCCGGGCATCCAGGGTTTCGCTGGAATATCCCGCGCAGTCCATGAACAGGAAGCCGTTTTCCCGGCGGGTGCTCTCGGTGTGGATGCAACGCGCCAGCAGCGCCTTGCCGGCGCCGTTTTCACCGGTGAGCAGCAGGGGAACGTCGTATTTTGCGATATTCCGGGCGGAAGCCACCACATCCCGCATGGTCTTGGAATTCTGGATGATGTTGTCGAAGCTACGGCGGGAGACATGACCACGCTGATACAGATTCTGCCGCAGCTTGCTGCCGATTTTCTGCACGCTGGCGCTTTCCAGGAAGGTCAGGATGGCACCGTCCACATTCTCGCCGCTGCGGATGGGGGCGATGTTCAACATGACCTCGGCGTTGGGCAGGGTCATGGGCCGGCCGAAGGTCTCGGTGCCGTCCCGCAGAGCAGCGGTGATGTACTCTTCCTCCAGACCGGGAAGAACCTGCGCAACCTGCCTGCCGATGAAATCAGTCTCCTTCCTGCCGATGAGCTGCTCCATGGTGGTGTTCATGTTCTGAATCACACCTTGGGTATTGACCTGCACGATGCCCTCAAAAGCGTAGTCCAAGAGGGTCTGCATCCGGGCGGTGTTCTGCTTCTCCATGGTCAGTGCGTAGGAGATGTTCTGCGCCACGCCCAGAGCATTTGCAATGCCCTCCACGCCGGAATTCAGGAAGGCGGCGGGAGTGTTATGCTCCTGTGCAATGTGATACACCCGGCGACCGCCGATGATGGCATCCACATTGGTTTCTATGGCGCGATCCACCGCCATGGGATAATCCTCGGCTTCCGCGACACGGGTGATCTGGATTTCGGTGTCGAAGATCTCGCTGTAGTGGGAGGTGTCCTGCAGCAGGTTGGAAAGGGCGATGACACCGATGCGGGGATTGGGCATACCCAATCTGTTCTTGATCTCCCGGATTAGAAGGCCCAGCTCCTGGGTGGTAATGCGGATCTGTACCACGGGGATGGAGACTGTCTGACGAATTACAACGGACTGGAAACCGCGGGCAATGATGATTTCCACACCCTGCTCCACAAGCTCGGTAGCGCGATCAGCGGCGGTGGCATCTTGAATCGTCTCGATGGTGACAATATCCAGGCTGTAATCACCGGCAATGGTAGAAGCAATATCGCACATCTCCTGACTGGGAAGCAGCAGGGCAACTTTATTCATTTGGCGGAACCTCCTAGCGTTTTTCTTTTTATCATATATGAAATTGTGCTCCGTGTCAAAGAGAAAAATGAAACACCGCAGGATTTTTTGAAATCCTGCGGTGCAAAAATTGAAATCTCCGTTTACAGCAGACCGGCTTCCTTCATGGTAGCGCGGAACTTCTCTGTAATGGG
>JAZQQD010000039.1:0-16005 GCA_045628895.1 Faecousia sp. | reverse complement strand
ACGCCGAGTCCCGAGCAGGGCACATCGGCAAGCACGACATCAAAGGCATCCGCAAATTCCGGATAACACTCCGACGCATCCGCCTGTCTTGCGTGGATGACGGATAATCCAAGCCGCTGTGCGTTCTTTTCGATCAAGGGTATTTTATGTGAATGAAGATCGCAGGAAACGATCTTTCCACGGTTTTCCATTTGAATCGCCGCCGCAAGGCTCTTTCCGCCGGGTGCGGCACAGCAGTCCAGCACCTGGGTATTTTCGCCCTGGGGGATATTCGCGCACATGACGCAAAGCTTGGCTGCCGCATCCTGCACATAGAAGAGTCCTTCCTTGAAGCTATCCAGCTTTTCCAGATTGCCGGTATTCTTCAGCACCAGGCAGTCCGGCATCCAGGCATGGGGCAGAGCCGTCACGCCCTCGGCTTCCATCTTCTTCACCAGTTCCTCGGTAGTGGTACGCAGGGTATTGACCTGCACCACAGTCTCAGGGATATCGTTATTGGAAGCCAGCATGGGTTCCAGTCTTTCCTGTCCCACATAGCTGCCCAGCAGATCAATCAGCTCCTGGGGATGGCTGTAGCGCAGCTCCAGAGTATCGGGCATCTTCAGTGTGCCCTTGGTGCGGACAGCATTGCGGAGCACCGCATTGACCAGGCCGGGAACGCTGCGCTGCCAACGGCAGTACTTCTTTGCCAGAGTCACGCTCTCGTTGACGGCAGCGGACTCCGGGATCCGATCCAGCTCATAGATCTGGTACAGGCCCAGGTGCAGGATATCCCGCACCACGGGATGCAGATCCTTGACCTTGCCGGTCAGCAGCTGAGCCAGGAAATAGTCCAGCATATTCCGGTGCTGCAGCACGCCGTAGCACAGCCGGGTGGCCAGAGCGGCTTCCCGCTTATCCAGCCGATCCCGCTCGATATAATCCTTCAATACACCGTTGGACCAGGCCGCCCGCTTGCGGCAGGCAATCAGAGCATCCAGGGCAGTTTCTCTAGCAGACATGTTTATCCCTCCAAGGGGTGACCTCGGAAATAGTCCGGAGCCGCCATTCTCTTTCCGCCCTCTGCTTGCAGAACGCGGATCTCCACGGCATCTTCGCCGCAGGCAATTTGCAGACCGGTTTTGGTGATGCCGAGAATCGTTCCGGCTTTGGCACCGGTGGGATTGGCCACCACCACGGTTTCATGAATCTTAAAGGTCTTGCCGCCGATGACCGCAGTTGCGGTGGGCCAGGGGTTCAGGCCCCGAACCTGGGCATGAACCTGGCGGGCAGTTTTCTCAAAATCAATGGGGCACATGGACTTATCCAGCATGGGGGCATAGGTTGCCTGCTCTCCATTCTGGGGAGTACGGGTCACGGTGCCATTGTCGATGGAACGCAGGGTCTTGCTGAGAAGCTCCGCGCCAAGCACAGCCAGGCGATCCAGCAGTGCGCCGGCTGTTTCATTTTCGCCGATGGGCGTCTTGGCCACATCGATGATATCGCCGGCATCCATTTCCCGGCAAAGGTACATGGCCGTCACGCCGGTCTCGGGAAGGTCATCCAGCACTGCCCACTGGTAAGGGGCAGAGCCACGATACTGGGGCAGAATGCTGGCATGGATATTGATGCATCCGTAGGAAGGAATATCCAGCACCTTCTGGGGCAGGATTCTTCCGTAAGCCACCACCGCCACCACATCCGGGCGCAGATCCCGCAGCGCCTGCTTGGTCTCCTCTTCCCGGAAGGTTTCCGGCTGGAAGATCGGCAGGTCATGACGTAGTGCCACCTCTTTCACCGCGGAATAGGCAAGCTTCATACCCCGGTTCTTGGGACGATCCGGCTGGGTATAGACGCCCACCACCTCAAAACCGTCCGCCAGGATCTTTTCCAGGCAGGTGGCCGCAATGGGTGGGGTTCCCATAAATACAACTCTCATGGCTTATTCTCCGTCGCTGTTCAGCTCTTCCTCGGTCAGGAAGCGGTCCATGACCTCGGTATACATGATGCCGTCCAGATGGTCCAGCTCATGGCAGAAGCACCGGGCGGTCAGCTCCTCGCCTTCCACCACGAACCAGTCGCCGTTGCGATCCTGGGCGCGGACGGAAGCCACATTAGGGCGCTTGACCCAGCCGTATTTGCCGGGCAGGCTCAGGCAGCCTTCTGCGCCGTACTGCTCACCGCTGGTTTCCAGCAGACTGGGGTTGATGAGCTCCACGATTTCCTCGCCGGTATCCACCAGAACCACCCGGCGGAGAATGCCCACCTGGGGTGCTGCCAGACCAACACCGCCGGACTCCTTCAGAGTCTCAGCCATATCGTCCAGCAGGCGATGGAGCTTGCTGTCAAAACTGGTTACCGGCTTGCACACCTTGTGCAGAGCAGGCTCTTCTGCGGTCAAAATCTTTCGAAGTGCCATAATCTATCCTCTTTCATTCATTTTCACTGTTGGTCTCCGCATAGGCGGAAACGCCTCGGCTCATCCGATCTTTGGAAAATTCCCGGAGCAGATGGGCAAGCAGCTGCCGCAGCTTGCGATCAATCTTCCCCCGGAGGGTCAGCCGGTAGCGATAATGGTAATTTATTTTCGGCACGACACAGGGGGCGGGCCCCAGCACCGTACATTTTTCTTCTTTGTAATCCGGGGTATTGAGCAAAGCCAGCAGGCTGTCCCGGAATTTGACGCTGCACCGAAGGACTGCGGTCTCCTCCTCTCCCGAGAAGGTCACCACCGTGATATCGGAAAAGGGCGGACAGTTCTGGATCTCCCGCATACGGATCTCCAGATCGTAAAAACCTTCATAATCCTGGTTTGCCGCCAGGGTGATCACCTTATGCTCGGGCACCACGGTCTGGATCACGGCGGTTCCCGGGGTATCGCCCCGGCCTGCACGGCCCACCACCTGGGTCAGCATATTGAAGGTGTTTTCCGCGCCGCGATAGCTCTCGGTATACAGGCTCATATCCGCATCCAGCACACCCACCAGCGTGACTTCCGGCAGATTCAGGCCCTTGGCCACCATCTGGGTGCCGATGAGCACCGGGATTTTCTCCCGCTGGAACCGGGCAAGCAGTTTTTCATGGGTATTGACGGCAGACACCGTATCCGTATCCATGCGCATGGCGGTCAGATCCGGGAAGAGATTTTCCACTTCCTCCTGCACCCGCTGGGTTCCGGTGCCCAGAGTCTTCAGAAAACCGCCGCATTTAGGGCAGGTTCTCGTTGCCTTCTGGGAGTAGCCGCAGTAGTGGCACATAAGCCGCTCGTTGGCGCTGTGGTACACCAGCCGGTTGCTGCAGCCGGGACACTGGGGACTTTCCCGGCAGGAAACGCACACCAGGGCCCGGGAGGCTCCCCGGCGGTTGAGAAACAGAATGGTCTGCTTCCCTGCTTCCGCAGTCTGCCCCAGGGCATCCTGCAGGGGGTAACTGAGATCTGAGTCATTTCCCTGCTCCAATTCCCGGCGCATATCCACGATCTCCACCTTGGGAAGACTGCGGCCGCCGAAGCGATGGGACAGGGTATACAGGGTATAAAACCCGGTTTTGGCATAATACATGGTGGCTACTGTGGGAGTAGCCGAGCCCAGGGGCACCAAAGCATTCTCTCTGGCACCGCGCCAAAGGGCGATATCCCGGGCATGATAACGGGGATTTCCCTCGGAAGCATAGGAATGTTCCTGCTCCTCATCCAGAATGATAAGTCCCGGGTTCCTGAGAGGAGCAAACACCGCGCTGCGGGTTCCCACCACCACTTTCGCATCTCCCCCGCGGATCCGCTTCCACTGGTCATAGCGCTCGCCATCCGGCAGGCTGCTGTGGAGCACCGCCACTTCCCTTCCGAAATGGGAAGAGAGCAGGCCGATGAGCTGGGGAGTCAGGGCAATTTCCGGCACCAGCAGCAGGGAGGATTTTCCCTGGGCCAGGGCCTTTTGAATAAGTTTTACATAAACGGCAGTCTTACCGGAGCCGGTAACGCCGTAAAGCAGGGCCTTGCCGGGAGTCTCCTGCCCCATCTGGGCAGCAATGCCTTCAAACACGGCGGACTGCTCTGCATTAAGCTGCACAGGTTCGGCGGGTTTTACATCCGCCACGGAGATCCGCAGGACCTCCCGGTGGGACAAGGTCACATAGCCCAGTTCCTCCAGCCGCTTCAGGGTGGCCGGGGACGCACCGGTAAAATAGCCGATCTCCTTTACGGAAGCGGTGCCGGCGGTACACAGAAATTCCAGAGCAGCCTTCTGCATGGCAGCGCCCTTTTTCAGTCTGGAAGCAAAAGCAGCTGCCTGCTCCGGCGACACCGCCAAAGCGGCGATCCGCTCGGTCTTATCGCTGTTTTTCCGGGAATAATCCACATTGCAGGTCACATAATGGCGATTTTTGGCTTTTTCCAGGGCAAGTGCAAAGGCATCCCTGGAGGGAAAGCCCTGCTTCAGCCCATCGGCATCCGCGGTACCGCCCAATTCCCAGAGCAGGGTCATGAGCTTCCGGGTCTCTTCCTCGCTATGCTGCCAGGCATCGCCGGGGCAGGCGGTGACAATCACCCTCTGCCGGAACCACAGCGCCGCCGGCAGCATGACGCGGATGGCATCATAAAAGGTACAGAAGTACCGCTCCCGCATGAAGGCTGCCAGACGCAGCATGGTCTCGGAAAGCAGGGGCTCGGCATCCATGACCTCATGGATATCCTTCAGTTTTTCTTCGCAGCCTTCCTCCACCGAGAGCACGATGCCCTCACAGCGGCGGTCGCCCCTGCCGAAGGGTACGGTGACCCGGCTGCCGGGGAAAACCGAAAAGCCCTCAGGAATGCGATAGGAATAGGGCTTATCCATGGCAAAAGTAGCCGCAGAAACGGCGATTTTTCCGATCATAAACCCACTTCCTTGCGTCGAGATAACAAATCAACCATCGCACCGCTTGGCTCCCCCTGCTAGGGGGAGCTGTCATTGCTGAGGTACGAAGCAATGACTGAGAGGGTTACGATGTTCTATTTTAGATAAAACAAGAGTTAAGATAGGAACCCTCTCCGTCTTTGCTGCTTGAAGCAGCGAAGACACCCCTCCCTAGCAGGGAGAGGCAAGGGGTAAGGTTTTCTAAACCTTAGTTCCGGTACTCGTCCTTCACGCGAGCCTGGATCTCGCCGTCGGCCACCTCATGGACAGCCAGAGTCACGGGCTTATCCAGCAGTTCCTCTTCCAGCTCCCGGGCTTCGACCTCGATCTGGCGGGCGCGGTGTGCCACCACATTCACCAGCAGGTAACGATTTTCAACATTGTTCAGCATCTCTGCTACAGGGGGATACAGCATAATCAATTCTCCATTCCATCCGCCTTGTCGGCGATCATTTTTAATACTTTTGCGGCGCAGGTTTCCACCACGTCGTTAACTACAGAATAATCATATTTGGGAGCCTGTTCCATCTCCCATTTTGCCCGCGCTAAACGCAGCTCGATCTGCTCTTCCGAGGTATTGCCCCGGCTGCGGAGCCGATGCTCCAGTTCCTCCATGGAGGGGGGCAGGATAAAGATCAGGGTTGCCTGGTCTCCGAAGATCTCCCGGACGTGGAAAGCGCCCACAGGCTCGATATCCAGCATCACATTGCCGGTCTCCAGCTGCTTGCTGACCTGAGAGGCCAGCGTGCCATACAGGGTGGCATTGTGCTCATCGTACTCCAGAAATTCGCCCCGGTCGATCCGCTGCTGAAATTCTTCCCGGGAGATGAAGAAATAATCCACTCCGTCCTGCTCGCCGGGACGCATATCCCGGGTCGTTGCGGACACGGAAAAGGAAAGATCCTCCCGCGCTGCCATGACGATTTTCAGCACCGTGCTCTTGCCCACGCCGGAACAGCCGGACATTACAAACAAATGGCCTTTACTCATCCGTTTCCTCCTCTATCTCGGCATCCTTATCCTCGGTACGGGCATAGATGCCTTCCGGTGTGATGGCGGAGAGGATCACATGGTCCGTATCCATCAGCAGCACCGACTTTGTCTTTCTGCCGTAGGAAGCATCGATGAGCATTCCCCGGTCCTTGGCCTCCTGCACCACACGCTTGATGGGGGCGGAGTCCGGCGCCATGACCGCCAGGAGCCGCTGCCCCGCGATCATGCTGCCAAATCCTATGTTGATCAGCTTCATATTACTCGATATTCTGGGTCTGCTCCCGGATCTTTTCCAGCTCAGCCTTGATGTCCACGACTACCTTGGTGAGCTTCAGATCGGTGCACTTGGAGCCGATGGTATTGGTTTCCCGGTTCATCTCCTGAATCAGGAAGTCCAGCTTCCGGCCAACGGCACCGCCGGAAGTGAGCATGGACTCCATCTGCTGCAGGTGGCTGCGAAGCCGGACGGTCTCCTCGTCCACGGCAACCTTGTCCGCAAAAAAGGCAGCCTCGGTGACGATACGGCTCTCGTCGATGGTCTTGCTTTCCAGCACCTCGCGGAGCTTATTCTCCAGCCGGGCACGGTAATCCGCCACGGTCTGAGGATTGCCCTGCTCCACCACAGCAACAAAGTCCAGGATGGTCTTACCACGGCTGCGAAGGTCGGCATCCAGAGCGGCGCCTTCCACACAGCGCATATGATCGTACTGGGCGAGGGCGGCAGAAACCACCTGCATCAGATCTTTCAGCAGCTGCTCCTCATCCACCTCGGGCTTTTCCACGGTAAACACATCGGGCAGCCGGGAAATGAGGGAAACGCTGATATCATCCTTCACGCCCTCATTCTCTGCAGCGATGGCCTTTAGGGCTTCCAGATACTGGGCGACCACAGGCCGGTTCAGCGTAACCTTGGCATCGGCGCCGCTTTCGCTGCGCAGGGATACATACACATCCACCTTGCCCCGGGAAATAGACTGCTTGACAGCCTGCTTAATGGGATCCTCTGCAAAGGAGAGGCTCCGGGGCAGCTTCACGCTGCAATCCAGATAACGGTTATTGACGGAACGGATCTCAACGGTGAATTCTCTTCCGTCAACGGTCTCCACGGCTCTTCCATAGCCGGTCATGCTTTTAATCAAGGCTTTTGCCTCCTCTTTGAATGATTTCCTTTATGGTATACACGTTTTCTTTCTTTTTTGCGATCCTGCGGTCATAAACAACAACGATTCCGATGGCCAGCAGGAAGCCGAGGCAGCCGAAGAGGGCTGCAGGCAGACCTACCGCCGCTCCCAGACCATAGCCCAGGAAAAACTGCACCAGCGGCAGAACATAGAGGATCATTGCCCCTTTCAGCACCGGGCCGGTATCCGACTCGATATTTACCGTGTCACCGGGCTTTGCTCCCAGAGGATTTTTCACCATGAGCAGCAGCTTTTCCTCTGCTGCGCCGCAGCCGGCGCATTTATGGCAGTCCCCGGAGCAGGCGCTCTGCCGCACATGCAGCACCTGGGCGGTGCCATCCGGGAACACCCGGGTCACTCGGACGGTCTGCTCCATCAGTTCTGCTTCTCCTCTGTCTCAGGGATATCCTCCGCCATATTGACGGAGACGCTGTAGCTTCCGATGCAGCCGACCCCGGCATAGTTGGGATTGATGGAAACGATGGCCTTGGCGGTATAGTTGCCGGCCTCAGCACCGGTAAAGTCTACGGTAACGGTAAAGTCCTTATCCGTCATGGCTTCCACCTGAGCCGTGGTGCCCCGAACCGTAATATCAATGGCCTGGGTCACGATCTCCGCCTTCATGCCCTCGGGCACATTGACGGCCTGGATGCCGGTGACGCGAATGGTCTTCTTGCTGAGATTCGGGAACTGGATGGTGACCTTTGCAGTCTCCACCGCATTGAGGTTCTGGAGCTCATCCGGGACATTCAGGGGGAACTCCAGCTCGGTATCCTCCAGGATCTCCGCCAGGTTGACGGTTCCCAGGTTGATCTCCGTCAGCTTGTCCAGCATCTGCTGGTTGCCGGCAAGACGCAGGGAGGCAGGCTCGATGATAATGGTACTGGTTGCCTCGGTAGCACCGCCGCCATCCACAACCGTCAGAGTCAGGGGAATCTCCTTCACGCTCTGGATCTTCACTTCCAGCCGGACGGAATCCACATTGGCGGTAACCATCTCCACATTCACAGGCTCTCCATCCCGGTCACACAGGGTGAAACGAAGCTCCTCCCGGAAGGATTCGGTACGATCGGTCATATCCACGTCGATCCGGGCATTGTCGATGCGCTCCACCACGGACTTGGGGCCCTTGACGGTAATCATCGCATTATCCAGCACCGCATTTTCCTTATCGGCAAAGAAGCCCTGGGGAACGGCACCGGTATAGTTGATCTGCACCGGGACATACTTGGTCGTTCTTTCCTCCACGGTGACCGTCACAACATCGGGATCACGGCTCTGAATCGTGAGGGCATTATCCGCCACATCGCCGGGGAAGCGAACATCAAAGGTCAGCTTGTTTTTGCCACCCGTATAGACGCGGGTCAGATCCGCAATGATGGTAATATTGGATTTATTGATCTTGGCCAGATCGGAGCGGTTGCCGGATACCTTCAGGGTCACAGTCTGATCCATGCCCTCGGTGATCATAAAGCCGCGCTCTGCCAGTAAGGTCTCGCCATCCAGCACCACAGGGATATTATAGTAAATTTCGGAACCCTCGGGGTTCTCCACGGTGATGACATAGCCCCAGATGACCACTGCCACCAGCAGGGCCAGCACCGCATGCAGCATTCTATTCTTCATTGGACTTTCCCTTTCCCGCCAGCTTCTGCCGCAGGCGAAGGCCGACACTCTGCTCGGCTTCTGCATCCTCCACCAGCAGCTCTGCGCGGAGCAGCTTTTCCAGGGTCTGGGGTGCCAGGTGCCGTTTCAGCATGCCATCCAAAGCCACGGAGATGGTGCCGGTCTCCTCGGAGACGATGACCACCACGGCATCCGTCGCTTCACTCATACCCACACCTGCCCGGTGCCGGGTGCCCAGATCCGCGCTGAGGCGGTCGCTGCTGGACAGGGGCAGCACGCAGCCGGCAGCTGCCACACGGCCGCCCACGATGATCATGGCGCCGTCATGAAGGGCAGCCTTGGGGAAGAAGATATTCCGCAGCAGCTGCTCGGAAACCATGGCATCGATCTCGGTGCCGGTCTTCATATATTCACTCAGAGACTGATTGCGGGCAAAGACGATGAGTGCACCGATCTTATCCCGGCTCATGGCCTCGCAGGCCTCCACCACCTGGGCGATCTGAGCAATGGCAGTATCCCGGTTCAAAGAATCTTTCCGCAGGCCCAGCAGGGTATCCAGCTTGGCGCTGCCGATGCGATCCAGGGCACGGCGCAGTTCCGGCTGGAACAGGATCACAATGGCAAGAACGCCCACAGTCATGAGTTTTTTCAGAATGAAGTTCAGAGCATAGAGGTGGGCAATCTCCGTCAGAGAGGAAATGAGCAGCACCGCCACTATCACCTGAACGATTCGCATGGTGGTCTTGGAATAAAGGAGGGGAATCAGACGATATAACAAATATGCTACCAGAAGGATATCCAGGTAATCGGACCAGCGCATCTTGGCAAGCTGGGAAATGACGCCGTTAATGAATTCCATGGCTCTGTGCATACCTCTTTTCTGCTTTAGAATGGGGTATGGGTAGAGATACCCATAATCACCCTATTATCTATCCCATTATAACGGATACCCTTTCGGATGGCAATAGAGAATGTGTAAAAATTTTATGACACCCGGATTTTTCCGAGGATTTCCAGGGTTCTTTCCACATCCCTTCTCGTGGTAAACGGCCCGGTGCTGAATCGGACAGTACCGGTTTTCAGAGTTCCCGCGCTGTCATGAGCCAGAGGCGCACAATGCAGTCCCGCCCGGACGGCAACTCCCATAGCGCCCAGCCTTTCCGCCAGCAGCTCGCAGTCCTCGTTTCCCCCCATGGACACGGTACCGCTCTGATGCTCTCCGGAAAAGACCTGATAGTCCAGCTGCGCCATGCCCCGGCTCAAAACCGCCGCCAGTTCTTTTTCCCGGCTGCCGATGTTCTCTGCCCCGTTCCGCTTTAGATACCGCAGGCCCTCCAGAAGGCCTGCAATGCCGGTGACATTGAGGGTTCCAGCCTCCAGCCGATCCGGAAGCTCCCCGGGCATGGCATGCTCCTCGGAATGGCTGCCGGTACCGCCGTAGAGCAAAGGCTCTGCATTCCCGGCACACAGCAGGATCCCCGTGCCCTGGGGGCCTAACAGGCCTTTATGCCCCGGCATGGCGACGAAATCCGCTCCCCATTCTTTCAGAGATACTCGGCAGGAGCCTGCCCCCTGGGCAGCATCCACGATGAAGGGCACCCGATATCTGCGGCAGAGGGCGCCCATTTGCTCCACCGGAAGTACATAGCCGAACACATTGGAGACCTGGGTAAATACCGCCGCCTTTACCCCGGATTGCAGTGCCTTCTCCAATTCCTGCAGGGTATTCTCCCAGTCAAACAGTTTCCTGCCGAAAATGACCGGTCTTGCCCCCAGGGCATACAGGGGACGCATCACCGCATTATGCTCAAAGCCGGACACCGCCACCCGATCCCCGGGTCTTACCAGACTGCGGATGGCAATGTTCAGTCCGTGGGTGCAGTTCATGGTGAATACCACCTGCTCCGGGAGCGCATCGAAAAGTTCCCCTGCCAATTCCCGGCAGGCATATACGATTTTCGCTGCGTTTTCTGCCTGGCGGTAACCTCCCCTGCCCACGCTGGCACAATGGGAAAGGGCCCAATGCATCGCCATTTCCACTTCCCTGGGTTTTTGAAAGGATGTGGCACCGTTATCCAAATAGATCATACCCATACTTCCTCCAGCTGCTCCCCCGTTTGCAGGTACACCCGCTGGAAGGGTACATTCTGCTCCCGCAGAGCAGAAACCGCCCGATTCAGCTGCAGCGTAGATACCCGCAGGGCATAGCCGCAGCCCTTATCCGCAATGGATCTGGGCGTTCGCCGCAGGGCGGCATCCACGCCCCGGCGCCGCAGCACCGCCTCTCCCCGCTGGGCTGGCGTTATGGATCGAAAGGTAAACAAATAGCCGTTCATGTAATCACCCCGAGACAGACTATGCGCAATTCTCCCGGAGGGTGCAAAAAGGACGGTCTTTCGACCGTCCTTTTTCTCTTATCTTTTTTCCAGCAGGCACACGCTGTGGCAGGCGATGCCGCTGCCGTCACCGGTGAAGCCCAGCTTCTCTTCCGTGGTAGCCTTTACATTGATCTGATCGAGGGCAATGCCCAGATCGGCAGCAATGTTTTCTTCCATTTGGGAAATATAATCCTTCAGCTTGGGTCTCTGGGCAATGACCGTTACATCGATATTGCCCACCTGATAGCCTGCATTTTCAATCTTCTCCCGAACAGTTCTCAGGAGCATCCGGGAATCGGCACCCTTATAGGCAGGGTCCGTATCCGGGAAATGCCGTCCGATATCTCCCAGGGCAGCTGCTCCCAGCAGGGCATCCATGACCGCATGCAGAAGCACATCCGCATCGGAATGGCCCAGCAGGCCCTTCTCATAGGGTATGTCCACGCCGCCCAGAATGAGCTTCCGGCCCTCCACCAGCCGGTGGACATCATATCCGTGACCGATTCTCATTTCTCTTCCTCCAGCAGCATTTCTCCCAGGCGGAGATCCATGGGGGTGGTGATCTTGATATTCCGCTCGTCGCCCTCCACCAGTCTGACAGAGAAACCCATGCGCTCCACGGCGGAGGCATCGTCGGTAAGTTCCGCGCCGTCATCCCGGGCCTTTTTCAGAGCGCCCCGGAGCAGGTCAAAGTCAAAGACCTGGGGAGTCTGGACAGCCTTCAGGGTTTTGCGCTCGGGAGTCGCTGCCACGATGCCGCCCTTGTCCACCTTCACGGTATCCTTCACGGGGATGGCGGGAACTGCCGCACCATAGGTATGGGCAGCACGGACGGTGCGGTCGATGACGGATTCGGTGACGAAGGGTCTTGCCCCATCGGCAATGGCAGCCAGCTTCACCTTTTTCGATAAGGCATTCAAGCCCAGCGCGACAGATTCCTGGCGGGTCTCCCCTCCGGCCACTACGGCAATGACCTTTTCCATGCCGCGGCACAGGTCGGTGATGGGGCGGATGAGATCCGGCCGGGTGACCACCACGATCTCCTTAATGACAGCGGCGTTCTGGAAGGCCCGGACGGTTCTTGCGATCATGGGTTCTCCCCCCAGGGGTGCCATGACCTTATCGATGCCCCCCATGCGGGTGGCATTTCCGGCAGCCACGATAACGGCGCCGCAATACTTGCAGGGAATTGCTCTGCTTGTTTTTACCAGGTCGGAAAGAGCCATTTATTTCATCTCCATTACCATTTTCTTGAAGGTGTTGCCCCGAACCATGAAGTTCTTGAACTGGTCAAAGGCTGCGCTGGCGGGGCTGAGCAGCACGATATCCCCGGGAACAGCATCGGCAGCCGCGGTATTGACTGCGGTATAAAAGTCCCCGCAATCCACGATTTTCGGAGCATTTTCCGCATATTCCGGGCAGTTTCTTACGGCTTCCGCAATGGCAGGGCCGGTAGCACCGCCCAGGTACAGGGTCTTAACGCTTCTGCAGACCTCCGGGCCCATTACATCGAAGGGAATGTGCTTGTCGTAACCGCCTACGATGAGCAGTACTTTTTCCCGGAAGCTCTTGAGACCCGCAATGGTACGGCTGGGAGAGGAAGCAATGGAATCGTTATAGAACTTCACGCCGTCCTTGATCCGCACCAGTTCAATGCGGTGCTCCACACCGCCAAAGGTCTCGGCTACCTTCACGATGGTTTCATCGGAAACGATGCCCTTGAGGGCGGCAATGGCAGCCATGTAGTTTTCCACATTATGTTCCCCGGGGATGAGGATCTGATCCTTTTTCAAGACACCCTCGCCATTTCTCAGGATCCAGCCGTCCTCGCAGCGAACAGTCGCATCTTTTCCCAGCCGGGAGAAGGTCAGAGTCTCGCCATTACCCACAAAGGGGGCAGTAACGGCATTATCCAGATTCACGACCAGGCGGCAGGTTTCATCCTGGAAACGGAAGATATTCTTCTTCGCCTCCACATACTCCGCCATATCCTTGTGAACATCCAGATGGTTGGGAGCAAGGTTTGTCATAACGGCGATCTTGGGACTGCGCTGCATGTCCATGAGCTGGAAGGAAGAAAGCTCCACCACAGCCACATCCGTTTCTTTCATCTGAGGAGTCAGGGGCAGCAGGGGCGTGCCGATATTGCCGCCGAGGAACACTTTTCTCCCCTCGGCCTTCAGCATCTCGCTGATGAGGGTGGTAGTAGTGGTCTTGCCGTCGGAGCCGGTGACGGCAATGATGGGACAGGGACAGACCTCAAAGAAAACCTCCATCTCGCTGGTGACGGTTTTTCCTTCCGCGCGAAGCTTCTGCAGGGCAGGATTTTCCGGGTGCATACCGGGGGTCCGGAACACCAGCTCCCTGGGGATTTCTTCCAGATAAGTATCTCCCAAGCGAAGTTCGCAGCCCTGATTTTCCAACTCCAGAACCTCGGCATCCAGCTTGTCCCGGGTGACCCGGTCGCAGCCGGTGACACGGCAGCCTGCATTCAGCAGCAGCCGAACCAGGGGCCGGTTGCTGACGCCCAGACCCAGCACGGCAACGGATTCGCCCCGAAGGGCAGCAAAATATTTATCAAAAGCAGTTTCCATAAAAACGCCTCATTTTCACAGGATTTCTATTTTAGTATAGCCTCAGAAACAGGAATTTGCAAGAGATTTTCGGGGACAGGGCAAAAGCCCCCTTTACCATTTGACTTTTCCTCTGTCCTTGTGTACAATATCCCTGCGACCGTGTCGGACAGCCGCGGATGGAAACCGAAAGGTTCCAGATGAGGAAAGTCCGGGCTTCACAGGGCAAGGATAACGGGTAACGCCCGCCGGGGGAAACCCCAGGACAAGTGCAACAGAGAGATACCGCCCGCCTCATAAAGCCCCTGCTTTATGGGAACGGTAAGGGTGAAAAGGTGCGGTAAGAGCGCACCCAGCCCATGGTAACATGGGTTTTATGATGTAAACTCTATCCCGAAGCAACACCGTGTGTGGGACAACAGGCTTGCCCGGCCGTCCCCAAGAGGTGGCTTGAGCCTGTCGGTAACGGCAGGCCTAGATAGATGGCTGTCAAGACAGAACCCGGCTTATAGACACGATTGCAATAAAAAAGACCTGTTTCGATATTTTCGAAACAGGTCTTTTTATTTAGCAGAATCCCTCCTGGCTCTCCCTGCTAGGGAGAGCTGGATTCGCTGAGGAACGAAGCGAAGACTGAGAGGGTTCCTATCTACACTCTAGAATAACCTAATATAGAACATTGACACCCTCTCAGTTCTTTTGCCATAAGGGCAAAAGAACAGCTCCCCCTAATAGGGGGAGCCAAGTAATGCATTATTGAATTAGTTCTCGAACTCGTAGTCCTTGCCGGGCAGGATGGCGTTGGTCACGATGCCCACGATGGCAGCGATTGCCAGGGCAGTCAGAGTGACGGTAGCCTCGCCGATCTGGAAGGAGATACCGCCGGAGAAGCCCAGGCCGGAGACCAGGATCACAGCAGCCACAATGAGGTTGCGGGAGTTGGTCAGGTCTACATGGGTCTCCACCATGTTGCGGACACCGATGGCGGAAATCATGCCGTACAGCACGAAGGACACGCCGCCGATGACGGCAGTGGGGATGGAGCCGATGACCTGAGAAGCCACAGGGAACAGGGAGAGGACAACTGCAAAGATGGCAGCCAGGCGGATGACCTTGGGATCATAGACCTTGGACAGAGCCAGAACGCCGGTGTTCTCGCCGTAGGTGGTGTTAGCGGGGCCGCCGATGAGGCCGGCCAGAGCGGTTGCAATGCCGTCGCCCACCAGGGTGCGCTGCAGACCGGGATCCTCCACGAAGTTGCTGCCGACGGTAGCGGAGATGGAGGAGATATCACCGATGTGCTCCATCATGGAAGCCACAGCGATGGGAGCCATGACCAGAATGGAGGTCACGTCGAACTTAGCCAGGTGGAACTTGGGCAGGCCGACCCAGCCCTTCAGGCCGGAATTGGCAGCAGCACTGACACCTGCGAAATTGATGATGGCGGAGCCGTCGGGGTTGGTCACGCCGCACAGGTGCAGGACAACAGCCAGCAGATAAGCGCCCACAACACCCAGCAGGATGGGGATGATCTTGATCATGCCCTTGCCCCAGATGTTGGCAACCACGATGATCAGCAGGGAGGCAATGGCCAGCCACCAGTTAGCGGAAGCATTGGTAACAGCAGAGCCAGCCAGGCTCAGACCGATGAGGATGATGATGGGGCCGGTAACCACGGGGGGCAGGAACCGCAT
This sequence comes from Faecousia sp., assembly GCA_045628895.1. Lineage (GTDB taxonomy): Bacteria > Bacillota > Clostridia > Oscillospirales > Oscillospiraceae > Faecousia. The sequence goes on along the minus strand of JAZQQD010000039.1, from coordinate 689 downwards.
GACGCGCTTCACGCCGACCAACTGCATGATGAGAGCCAGGACCAGATAGACGAGACCGGCAACCACGATACCGCCGCAGGCATAGCTGAGCTTATCGATGGCAGCCATACCGGCATACTTGCCGGCATCCAGAGCTGCAACGGAACCGAAGCCGCCCAGGAAAGCAAAGGAGGAACCCAGGAATGCGGGAACCTTGAACTTGGTGCAGACATGGAAGAACAGGGTGCCGGCGCCGGCGCAGAACAGAGCCAGCTGGATCATTTCCGCAGATTCCAGACCGAACATGCCGGAAACCAGGATGGGCACCAGGATGGTAGCGCCGAACATGGCGAACAGGTGCTGAACGCCCAGAACCAGCATTTTGGCGGTGCCAAGCTTGGTTGCGTCATAAACGGCGTCCATATTTTTTTCGTTGTTGGACATAGTTTTTCTTTCCTTTCTGTTTCTATTTTTGCTTTTCTGAGTATACTCCAAAAAAATCCCCATTTCAAGGAAAAATTGCATAGTTTGCCGCCAAAAAACGGCTGTTCAAAGGGGCTGTTTTTGGTGGAAATGTGATAGAAGAAAACAGTCCGCAATTTGTCTTTCCATAATAAAAGACCGCCTTTCGGCGGTCTTTTTGATTATCTGGAACCCTTGTCGTAGGGTACGCCCTCGGCCTTGGGAGCCCGGGACTTGCCGGAGGTAAA
>JAZQQD010000038.1:0-15967 GCA_045628895.1 Faecousia sp. | reverse complement strand
GGGATTCTGTTTATTCTACTGCATCGGTAATGCCGCTGAAGGCATTGACCTTATCCTGCATGAAAAATGCGGTGCTCCCCTCTCCGGCTACTTCGCCGAAGCCGCTCCAATCTCCGTGGAGATCTTTATGGTCTTTTCCGTCGTTGAACCCCTGACCGAAACCGGGCATACCGATTTTCTCCTCTCCCGGCTGGCCATTGGGCATAGCAGGAGGCTCTCCGCTGATATCACCGGGCTGACTGCCCTCCGGCAGTTCCGGAGGTTCCGGTGTTGGGAAACCCGGTCTTTCATCCGCGGGTCTGCCGGGGAACTTATCGTCGAAATTTCCTTCGATGGGTCCGGCAAAATGGCCGCCGAACATACCGACATCGGAACCGGTATACATCTGCTGTCTGCCGCCTTCATAGGCGGTTACCGCAGTCACATCATAGAAGCCGTTACACTCCGGACCGGAAACAGTTCCATCCAGATAGAGATAATAGGTCTCCCCCACCCGGAAATCCGGACAGGAAATCACGGCTCCCGTGAATCTTCTGGCATTTTCCGCCAGAACCTCATCCTCGCCGGGATCATAGGCAAAGACTACAGTTCCATCCTCTCTAGTCACAACGATGGCGCAATCCGAGGTCTGATAAGCGGCAAACTGCAGATTCATGGTGACCTGATTGGAGTCACTCTCCGCCCAGTCCATGGCAGAGCCCAGGGCGACAACCATTCCGCCGTTGATAAAAGAACCTTTATCACTATCCAGGCCGGAGTCGGAAGCGGGATTGGCAGCAGCCACCACCGTCCCGCCGTTGATCACCAGATAGCCGTTGGAATCGATTCCGTCACCTTCGGTACCCAAACCCGCAATGATATGGATATTGCCGCCATTGATGGTGGTTACGGAAACCCCATCCTCATTGGTATTGATGCCGTCATTATCGGCACGAATATTGAGATTACCGCCGTTGATGGTCAGGTGCAGCTCGGTATCCAGGCCTTCGTTGTCCGCTGTAATATCCAGGCTGCCGCTGCCGCCCACATTCATGGACATATAGGAATAGACGGCGCCATCCTGCTTGCAGAGCTTCTTCTGCTCGTCGGAATCCTTATAAATTCTTGCCACATGGGAACCGGACACAAAATTGGCGCTGCCCTGGGCCAGAATCAGATTGGCACCGGCAGCAGAGGTATCCACATTGGCAGTAGCCGTCTCCGCAGACCATTCCCCATCGCACTCATACACATAACGGAACAGAATAGCAGGGGCAACGCTGCAGGTGATATCCACGCCATTTAAAATCAGCGTGACTACCGCTTCCGGGTCACTCTTTGCTTCCTTGCCCAGGTCCACACGGATCTGGCCTGCAGACAACTTACCGGACAGAACATAGGTACCGGGCTCCGTAATATTGACAACAGTATGGGCATCGGCCTCCTGGGCGCTGTGGCGCTCCCAGGGCTCTGCTTCGCCGTAGGGGTTGCCGCTTTCATAGGCATCCCGATCCTCATAATACACGATATCATGGCTCACAAACACCGCGTCGGTCTCACCGCCGCCATTGACCGTAATGCCGGAATCCGACAGGACGATCACCACGGCATCCCCATCCGGCAGGAATGCCGGTTCGGTTTCGGGTGCAGCTGTTTCCGCCGGAAGCGTCTCCTGGGTGGCAGAGGTCGCCTGCGTTTCGCCAGTTGCAGTGGCAGGCGCCACCGTGCTGGAAGCACAGCCTGCCAGCAGAACGCCGCAAAGAAGCAGCAAAATCAGTTTTTTCATAGGCAATATCCTTTCCGTTTTCTTCCGGTTCATTGTCTTAAATTCATTTTAACAGAATGTGAATCTTTTTTCAAATAAATCTGAATTTTTCCTTTCACCCCGGTTCGACTCATTTCCTGGATGCATCTTGTTTTTTCCCGTGGGATTGATATAATGATTTTATTCTAAAAACAGAGGTGCTTTTCATGGAAAAAAGCAAAAGCTTACAGATGATTCAGGAGCTCTCCGACGCCTTTGGCCCCTCGGGATTTGAAGACGATGTGCTCTCCGTCGCCAGAAAATACGCAGGCAACCTGGGTGAAATCCAAGAGGATCATCTTCGGAATCTTTATATTTACAGAAAAGAAAACACCGGCAATAAGCCTGTGCTGATGCTGGATGCCCACGGAGACGAGGTTGGATTCATGATCCACTCCATCAAGCCCAACGGCACCCTGCGGTTCGTCACTCTGGGCGGCTGGAGCATGAACGCCCTGTCTTCCGCGGATGTGCTGGTGAGAAACGCCCTGGGCGAATATATCCCCGGAATCATTGCCTCCAAGCCCAAGCATTTTGTAAGGGCATCGGAAGCCAACCAGGTCCCCCAGATCCAGGATCTGGTCATCGATGTGGGCGCAATCTCCTACGAGGATGCGGTGCAGAATTTCCATGTGCGCATCGGCGAACCTGTGGTTCCCGCTACGAAATTTCGCTATGACGAAGTTCACGGACTGATGTTCGGCAAGGGCTTCGACTGCCGCATTGGCTGTGCCGCCCTGCTAGAGGCATTGGATCGGCTCCAGGGGGAAGAGCTGCCCTGTGATGTGGTTGGCACCTTCTCTGCCCAGGAAGAGATCGGTGACCGGGGTGTCAAGGTTTCCGTGAATCACGTAAAACCCGACATCGCCTTCGTACTGGAAGGCTGCCCGGCAGACGACACCTTTACCGAGCCCTACGCCATCCAGGCCGCTCTGAAAAAGGGCCCCATGCTGCGCTTCATGGATACCTCCATCATCTGCACCCCCAGATATCAGCGGTATGTGCTGGATCTGGCAGAAGAAAAACAGATTCCCGTTCAGTCCTCTGTCCGGGAAGGCGGCGGCAACGACGCGGCAATAATCAACACTTCCCTGGACGGCATTCCCTCTGTTGTGGCAGGCGTTCCCGTGCGATACATTCACTCCATGAACTGCATTACCTCCATGGCGGACTTTGAGGCCACTGTACAGCTGGTTATGGAAGTACTGCGCAGCATGACCGCGGAGAAAATTGCTTCTTTCTGATACTGCACCTTTCACTAAGATTTTCATAGAATAATCTTGTGAAAGGAGCGATAAAATGACACCTGAAAATCAAATGTTTCCCGGGCCTGTTTCCTATTTCCTTCGGATTTTGGGGCAGGCACCGGATGCCGTTGCCCAACTGGAGGGCAGTCCCGATTACCCCACCATCAACGGGAACATCGAATTCTATCAAACCGCTTTCGGCGTGATGGTATCGGCACTGGTTTACGGGCTTCCTATGGGCAATGCCCCCTGCGACAAAAAGGTATTTGCTTTCCACATCCACGGAGGCAGCAGCTGCACAGGAAATGACGAGGATCCTTTTGCAGATGCGCTGACCCACTACAATCCCGGGGACTGTCAGCACCCCAATCACGCCGGAGATCTGCTGCCCCTCTGGGGAAACCGCGGATATGCCTTTGAGGTTTTTGTAACGGATCGCTTTCAAGTGGAAGAAATTATGGGCAAAACCGTGATCGTACATGAAAACCGTGACGATTTTTCCGCCGATCCCAGCGGAAACGCCGGGGCAAAAATTGCCTGCGGAGAAATTGTCCAAAATCAAAAAACATAATCATAATTCTTACTAAGACAGAAAACGGAGGCGGCACAAATGTGGCTTATCATGGCAGTACTCTCTGCCCTGTTTGCAGGACTGACCACCATTCTCGCCAAATGCGGCATTAAAAACACAGATTCCGACATTGCCACCGGACTGCGGACCCTGGTGGTTCTGCTCTTCTCCTGGGTGATGGTGCTGATTGTTGGCTCCATCGGAACCATCGGCACCATCAGCACAAAATCTTTTATTTTTCTGGTGCTTTCCGGCCTGGCCACCGGAGGCTCCTGGATCTGTTATTTTAAGGCCCTTTCCATGGGAGATGTGAACAAGGTCGTTCCCATCGACAAATCCAGCACGGTACTCACCGTGCTTCTGGCCATTTTCCTTTTCGGAGAGACCAACCACCTGGCCGTGAAACTGGTGGGCATCACCCTCATCGCCATCGGCGTTTTCCTGATGATCGAGAAAAAAGATGCCGTTCAGAAGGAAGTCAACAAGAAGTGGCTGCCCTATGCGCTGCTTTCCGCGGTATTTGCCGCCCTCACCTCCATTCTGGCGAAGATCGGCATCACCGGGGTAGAATCCAATCTGGGTACCGCCATCCGCACCGGGGTTGTGCTGGTCATGGCATGGGTGATTGTATTTATGAAAGGGAAAGCAAGCCTTGTGAGATCTGTTTCCCGGAAGGAGCTGATCTTCATTATTCTTTCCGGTTTTGCCACAGGCGGTTCCTGGCTGTGCTACTACTACGCGATCCAGAACGGTATCGTCAGTGTTGTAGTTCCCATCGACAAAATGAGTATTCTCATTACCATTGCCTTCTCCTATCTCTTCTTTGGCGAAAAACTGAAACGGAAGTCCGCTCTGGGATTGCTGCTGATGGTCTGCGGTACCCTGGGCATGGTATTCTGGGCATAATAAAAACGAGCTGCAGAATGCAGCTCGTTTTTCACGGAAACAGCAAAGCATAAATAACGGCAAAGACGATGGTTGGCAGCATATTGGCAACCTTCAAGGTCTTTCCCCAGACCAGATTCACACCCACGCAGAAAATGAGGATAGATCCGGTAAAAGAAAGATTGGCAATGGCGGTCTCGGTCATGATCGGGGAAATCAAACCGGCAAGCAAGGTCACAGAGCCCTGCAGCAAAAATACCGGAATGGCAGAAAAGGCACAGCCCTTGCCCATGGATGCAGCCATGATCATAACGATAATGAGATCCAGTACCGCTTTGGCCGCCAGCATGGAGTAATCCCCTGTCAGGCCGTCCTCAATAGCGCCGACGATCGCCATAGCGCCGATGCAGACCGTTAAGGATGCGGTAATAAAGCCATCCAGAAAGCTGCCGTCCCCCTCGTTATGGGTCTTCGCCCGCAGCCAGGTACCGAACTGCTCGAATCTTCTTTCAATGTCCAGGAGTTCTCCTACAATGGTTCCCAGCACAAAGCAGATAATGACCATCATGCTGCCCTGGGTGGCAAGTCCGCCCTCTACCAGAGTCAGCATACGCTCCATGGCTCCACCGATGCCCAGGAACATGGTGCAGATGCCGGTGGCCTTGATGATGGAATCCTGCATTTTTTCAGATATGAAATTCTGAAACAGTCTGCCTAACACACCACCGACCACAATGGCAGCCGTATTGATGATGGTTCCAAGCCCAATCACGACATCATCCTCCAAAAAGTTTTCCCTATCATACTTCCATTTACAGGAAAAATCAAGAGATAAACCCGGAAGTTTCCTTCCGGGTTTCCTGTTTATCCGTTCATTTTGGAAAGTGCCTTCTTCAGTACAGGAGCAATGGCGCAGGCCACGGCACCGCCGATGAGTGCTGTGATCAGCTGAGGCACGGAGAACATAGCGGTGAAGGTTGCGATCTGCTGAGGCTTCAGGCTATCCACAAAGATACGGCAAACGCCCTGAACCACCACCAGATACAGCGCAGCAAATTTGCACACCGCACCGATGACCACAGCAACCGCCATCTTCCAAAAAGGAGCGTCCACCTTGCCTCCAAGCAAAGCCAGGATGATCACATAAACCACGTTGCCGATGGCGACAGCAGGAGTCAGGGGGAAGAATACCGGGCCAATGCCCAGCAGGAAAGCAAAAAAGGGAGACAGCACAGCAACACACAGGCCGCTGCCCATGCCCACACACAGGGCAGCCACAGCCAGCACGGCATTGACGCAGGAGCCGGTGACGATCTGGCCGGCAGGCTTGGTGACAGTCTGGAGCACCAGCAAAGCAGCCAGCAGAACTGCCGTCTGGGTAATCCAGAGAATCTTGGATTTCTTCATAATATGTACCTCTTTCTATGGTTTCCTTCCGAAAACGGAAATCATCAACTAATCTTATGTATTTTATCGCAGGCCCCTACGAAAGTCAACAAGCAAGGTCGAAGAAATCCACTCTTTTTCTGCGATTATGCTCATTGACACCGGGCAGGCAATGTGATAAATTTTCCGGAGTATTTCTGTTTTCGGAGGCATTCCCCTTGGAAGAAAAAAACACTCAGAATCGCAAAGAGCTGACAGCGCATTTTGTTGGGTTTGAAGGCGCATACGGCTTTGCGATCTGCTTTACTACTTATTTAAATATCTTTCTCCAATCCATCGGTTGGAGCACCACCCAGGTTGGTATTCTGAACTCTCTGAACTCCGTCGTCGGTGTGGTTTCCACACCCTTCTGGGGTGCGGTCAGCGACCGGATTCGCTCTCTGAAGAAGGTCATGGTTCTGCTGGTGCTTATCAGCGCAGTAACCTATTTTCTGATTCCCTTCGCGTCCTTTTCCATATTGGGTATCTCTGCCCTGTTTCTGGTGATCCCCATCGCCAATTTCTTCCGGTCTCCCCTCTATATTCTCATGGATAACTGGGTGGTTCGGGCCTGCGACAAGCATACGCTGAATTTCGGCATCATCCGCTCCGCCGGTTCCTTGGTCTACGCCATTACCGGTCTTTCCCTGGGATTCCTCGTCATGCGGTTAAACGGCGCATCCGGCAACCGGGGAATCCTTATGACCTTCCCTGCCTTCTCCCTGGGACTTCTGTCCGTGCTCATTTTTGTTGCCAAGCTGAAGGACGATGTCGGTTCCCAGAAGGGGCAGAAGCAGCTGAAGGACATGGAAATCGGTCAGCTGTTCCGCAATTATCCCTATCTTGCTTACCTTCTTTTTGCCATGCTGATTCAGATCCCCATTTCCGGCATCGGCGCATTCCTTCCCTATCTGCTGGTAGAAAACGGCATCGACAGTTCTTCCTTCGGATATATCACCGGCTATCGGGCGCTGCTGGAGATTCCCGTGATGCTGCTGTTCCAGAAGATCCGGCACAAGATCCCCCTGTCCCGGCTGCTGATTTATTCCGGCTGCCTGTATGTAGTCGAGGCTGCTCTTTTCGGTCTCGGAAAAGGATTTCTGACCATCATGGTCAGCACCACCGTCCAGGGTATCGGCGACGGATTCTTCCTGGCCATCACCCCCCATTACATTTATGATCTTTCCCCTGAGCATCTGCACGCCACCGCCCAGACCTTCTATGGTTCGGTCACCTCGGTGGCTGCTATTCTGGGAAGTTTTCTCGGTGGTATTCTCATTGATCTTCTGGGAATCCGCAGCTTTTACCTGGGAGCAGGCTGCGTCATCGCTCTGGCAGTCACCTTTTATTACGTTGCCCTGAAAATGCAGGACAAAAAACGCGTGTCATTACAGTAAACCATAAATAACAGCAACTGTCATCGCTCCGCCGATTGGAAGGCGGATGGGATGGCAGTTGTTTTTATATGGACGGATTGGCAGGATTGCGGGCGAGTGCTGCTCGCCCCTACGGGTTTTGTTTTTTATTACACTTTTCTGTTGACAAATGTAGACTAACGTGTTATAGTGTGTTTACAAAAGTAAACACAGGAGGTTTTTGACATGGATCACAGCCATATCCCCCTTACCGACGCGGAATGGAGCATCATGGAAGTTCTCTGGGCTCGCTCCCCTCTGACCGGGCGGGAGCTCACCGAGGCCATGGAAGAAAGAACCGGCTGGAACCGCAGCACCACCCTGACCCTGCTTCGGCGGCTGGAGGACAAGGGTGCCATTGAAAGCAACAGCGATGGAAAAAAGCTTTTCTCCCCCGTGATCTCCCGGGAGGATGCCGCACACGCCGAGACCAAAAATTTTCTCAGCCGTGTCTACAACGGCAGCGTAAGTCTTATGGTCAGCGCCATGACAAAGCAGCGGGCTCTGAGCAAGGAAGAGATAGACGAGCTCTACGCCATGCTGAAGGAATTGGAAGGAGAGACGAAAAATGTTTGAATGGATCATTTCTGCATCTGTCCTCATCCTCATGATCATCGGCCTGCGATATCTCCTGAAAGGGAAAATCAGTCTGCGGCTGCAGTACGCCCTGTGGGTATTGGTGCTGCTTCGGCTGTTGATTCCCGTTAGCTTCGGTTCGTCCCAGCTAAGCGCAGCCAATGCGGTAGAAACGGTCTTCCCTCAGGAACCGGTTTTCCAGCAGCAGCTGCCTGTGGTAGTCCCCCCGGCTGCACAGGTTCCCTCTCCCACTACGACCATTGGTGAGGCCACCATCGGCGGGGCTGACAGCTCCCAGGTGGTGGTTCACAGGAGTATTTCGCTGGCTTCCGTTCTGAAAATTCTTTGGATCTGCGGCGGAACCGGGCTGGGCATTACCATCCTCGCATCCAACGCAATCTTTGCAAAGAAGCTGAAAAAGAACAGAAGACCCATGGAATTGGCAGGAAATCTCCCGATTTTTGTCAGCACTTCTCTGGACACCCCCTGCCTCTTCGGCATGCTTTCCCCTGTGGTCTATCTGACGGAGGAAGCCGCGGAGGATCCGGCAATTTGCCGTCACGCCCTCACCCACGAAATGACCCACTACCGCCACGGCGATCACATCTGGTCGGTTTTGCGAGCCGTTGCGCTGTGTGTGCATTGGTTTAACCCCCTGGTATGGCTGGCTGCTTCCCTCTCCAAAAAGGATGCGGAGCTGGCCTGCGACGAGGGCACCATTGCCGCCCTTGGAGAAGGCCAGCGGGCAGCCTACGGCAAGACCTTAATCACACTGACCTGCGAGAAGAAGGATTCCCTGCTGCTGACCGCCACCACCATGACCGTCAGCAAGGCAACCATCAAGGAACGAATCACCCTCATTGTGAAAAAGCCAAAAATGGCAGTTTATACCCTTGTGGCAGTCATTCTCTGCTGCGCTCTGGCGGTGGGCTGCACCTTCACGGGAGCGAAAGAAAACACAAAATCTGATGTCACCACGGAACCCACAGAAACCATTGAAGCCACTACGGAGCCGGATATCCTTGGCCCAGAGGGAGAAACCCTCCCCTCCATTCCGACCTATACCCCGGTGGACGATATGACCCCGGTGGATGCCATTAACAAGGTCTTTATTCCGGATGAACACTATCATACAGTTCTTGTGCAGAATGATATCATGTCGGAAGCCACCGCCATCAGTACAACTCCGGACTTTCTGATCGATATTGTGAAGCAATATGAGTGGGAGCCTATAGAAGTTCCGGATTCCACCACATCGGAAACCACAGTTTCCTTCGGCCCTACTTACCGTGCTTATTACGTCCGGTTTTATGAATCCGGTTTGATGGAATATAATTACGCAGATGATGATGTCCGTTTTTGGAAGCTGAAAGACAATACCCAGGCGGAAAACCTGTTTGCAAATGTGCGTATGGAATTTGATCTTGCACAACTCCGCCAATTTCCGTCTATGATCTGTTCCGGACAAAACAGTGCAGAAGAAATTGCAAGACAGTATTTTGAGGTTGCCTATCAGGAGAAGCTGCGTCATCTTTCCCCCGGAAGTTTCTTTGAAATCTCCGATTTTAAGCTGGTGGATCTGGAAATCACCGAGGTAAGTCCCAGCCACACCGCCATGACAGGTTGGGTAGAATTTGCGGTGAAGCCTGTCAAGTCCGATTATTCCCCCTATTACGGAAGTAAACGCCCCGGTACCGGTGAATTGGAAGGTATGACCATCGTCCATCTGGCATTTACATTGGGTCTTACGCCCGGTGGGTACTGGTTGTCGTGTTCGATTTACAGTACAGGAGAATGTGCCCTCCCCCCGGAGATTGAGGAAGGAATCACACCGGAATACGCTGTAGAAAAGGTTTTCGGTATGACCTCCGATAACATCCATGTTGTCCGTTTTCACTACAAAGAGAATGCCAGCTACGGCTTCCAGTGTAATGATATTTCCGATAGACTGATATCGGTTATTGAAAATTACAGCTGGACAAAGCTGGAAGACGCTGCGTACCCGCTGCAGGAAAAATGCGTTTTCTTTACCGGCTCCGGGTGGGAAAACACCGAGCTGCGGTTTACGGAATCCGGCTTGATCGGCCTGTGGTTCGGCAACGATTATGTAGTATGGCAGCTCAGTGATCCCGGTAGGGCTAGCGAATTTTTCATGAACATCCGCATGAATGCAGAGTCCGCTGCATCATCCATCGATTATCTGGTGATTCCCGGAGACACTCCGGAAGTAGCAGCAGAAAACTTTGTAAAAGAGGTCTATCGAGATTTCCGGATGTCCAAGCCTTCCGGATGGTCGACTGCCATTACAGACTATAAAGTTGTGGATTGGGACATTATGGATGTAAGCGAAGAAAAAGACGCAGTTGTTGCTCAATTTGCATTTGCCACCATTCCGGAGGATTGGGATTCCCCCATGCTGTGGGTGGGAAACACCAGAGAAGGAACCGGTGAATTTGAAGGTATGCTGATAGATTACCGGGAATTTGTTCTCCAACTGCAGGAGGACGGAACCTGGCGCTGCACCGGGTTCGGAACCGGAGGATATACTCTTCCATAATATACAAAAGTCCGTGGGAATTAATCCCACGGACTTTTTGCGTGTCTCTTTGTAAGCAGCAAAAACCCTCCCGGAGAACCGGGAGGGTTTCAAAATCAAATTACTCTTCGATAAGGATGTGGACATCCTTCAGCTGCTTGGGCTCTACTGTGCTGGGTGCGCCCATCATCAGATCCTGTGCGTTCTTGTTCATGGGGAAGGTAATGACTTCACGGATGGACTCTTCGCCGGTCAGGAGCATGATCAGGCGGTCAACACCGGGAGCTGCACCGGCATGAGGAGGTGCGCCATAGGTGAAGGCATTGTACATTGCGGGGAACTTGGCCTTCACGTCCTCTTCACCCAGACCAACCATCTGGAATGCCTTGACCATGATCTCGGGATCGTGGTTACGGACAGCGCCGGAAGCGCTCTCATAGCCGTTGACGACCAGGTCATACTGGTTGGCGTTGATAGCCAGAGCCTTCTCCATATCGCCCTCTGCTTCCTCCAGAGCCTTCAAACCGCCCTGGGGCATAGAGAAGGGATTATGGCAGAATTCCAGAGCACCGGACTCTTCGCCGATCTCGTACATGGGGAAGTCAACGATCCAGCACAGAGCATACTGCTCTTCGTCGAAGTGGCCGGGAATCCGCTTGCCCATCATGGTACGGATGACGCCGGCAGTCTTCTGGGCTGCGCTCTTCTTGCCGGCTGCCATACAGACAAAGGAACCGGGCTTCAGGTTCAGAGCTGCCTTGAAGGCATCGCTACAATCGGCAAGGAACTTGGAAATACCGCCGGTGAGAGCACCGGTCTCGTCCACCTTCACCCAGCAGGCCTTATTGCCGGTCTGAACTTCCACATCGGCAAGGAGCTTATCGATCCACTTACGGCCCTGATTGAAATCATCCACGGCAACTGCCTTGACAGTAGCACCCTCGAAGGGGCCGAAGCCGCAGCCCTGTACCACAGAAGTGATATCGGTGATCTCCAGGTCAATACGCAGGTCGGGCTTATCGGAGCCATAGCGCTCCATAGCCTCGTTGAAGGGAATGTGGCGGAAGGGAGCCTTGGAAATGCGGCTGTACTTGCCGTACTTCTCGAACACCGGCACCAGCACATCCTCCAGGGTGGACAGGACGTCCTCCTGAGAAGCAAAGGCCATCTCCATATCCAGCTGATAGAACTCGCCGGGAGTACGGTCAGCACGGGCATCCTCATCACGGAAACAGGGTGCAATCTGGAAATAACGGTCAAAGCCGGAGGTCATGAGCAGCTGCTTGAACTGCTGAGGAGCCTGGGGCAGCGCATAGAACTTGCCGGGATGGTTACGGGCAGGCACCAGATAGTCACGAGCGCCCTCGGGAGAGGAGCTGGTGAGGATGGGAGTAGTGATCTCCAGGAAGCCCTTCTCGGTCATCAGTCGGCGCAGCTCGGCAACCACCTGGCAGCGCAGGACGATGTTGGACTTGACGGCAGGATTCCGCAGGTCAAGGAAGCGGTACTTCAGACGGGTATTCTCGTCGGCATCCTTGCTCTTATTGATCTCGAAGGGCAGCTGGTTGTGGATGCATTTGCCCAGCACCTCGATATTCTCGGGCACGACCTCGATCTCACCGGTAGGCAGCTTGGGATTCTTGCTCTCGCGCTCACGGACAGTACCGGTAACGGAGATGGTAGATTCCTTATTGATTCCCTTGATGATCTTCATCATATCTTCGGTTTCCACCACGACCTGAGTGGTGCCGTAGTAATCACGCAGCACCAGGAAAGCAAAGTTGGAGCCCACCTCACGGACATTCTCCAGCCAGCCTACGATGGTAACCTTTTTTCCTGCATCGGCAAGACGGAGCTCGCCGCAGTTATTGGTTCTGGATTGGAACATGAAACATATCCCCTTTTTCTTTAATAATTAACTGAGATATTTTCTCACAGATTGGCAAAAATGTCAATGATTCCGTGAAAATTCCCAGAAACGAAAAATAAGTGGAATTCTGTCGAAAATTGTGGTACTATACATAAGAAAGGAAGTGGTTCCAATGCTGCCTGAAGCATTTTTAAACAGAATGCAGGTTCAACTGGGGGAAGAATACCCGGAGTATCTGGAAAGCCTGGAACGTCCCAGAGCCGTTGCTCTGCGCTTCAATCCCTTAAAAGCAGAGGACTTCCCTTCCCTGCCCTTTCTGATGGATCCGGTACCCTGGGAAGACTGCGGTTATTATTATGAGCCGGAAGCCAGACCCGGTCTGCACCCTTATCATGAAGCGGGACTTTATTATCTGCAGGAGGCCAGCGCTATGTCTGCCGTGGCTTTGCTGCAGCCGCAACCCGGAGAAAAAATCTGCGATCTCTGTGCTGCTCCCGGGGGCAAAACCACCCAGATCGCAGGGAAAATGCAGGGTGAGGGTTTCCTGCTCTGCAATGAGATCAATCCCAAGCGGGCAAAGATTTTGTCCCGGAATATCGAGCGCATGGGCGTTGCCAATGCCCTGGTAACCAACGAACATCCCGGAAATCTGGCAAAGCGTCTTAACGGGTATTTTGATCGGGTACTCATTGACGCTCCCTGCTCCGGTGAGGGTATGTTCCGAAAGGAGGAAGCTGCCGTCACGGACTGGAGCCAGGAGACCGTAGAGATGTGTGCCGCCCGACAGGCGGAGATTCTCCATTCCGGTGCGCAGCTGGTGCGTCCCGGCGGAAGACTGGTTTATTCCACCTGCACCTTCTCTCCGGAGGAAAACGAGCAGACGATTTCCGCATTTTTAGATACCCACCCGGAATTTGTACCGGAAGATGTAGAGGCTCCCTGGTTTACCAAGGTTGGCACCGGATGCTTCCGTATCTGGCCCCACAAGGTAAAAGGAGAGGGACATTTTGCCGCCGTGCTGCGTAAACTGGGGCAGGAAGAAACAGATACCCCTGAACTTGCCGGCCAGAAGCTGCCCAAGGCCTGGGAAACCTTTGCAAAGGAAATGAAAATCTCTCTTCCCGATGGAAACGCTGTTCTTTTCGGTCAGAGTCTGTACTGGGCACCGGTGGGAACACCCGACCTGAAGGGACTAAAGGTTCTGCGTCCGGGTCTCGAGTTGGGAGAAATCAAAAAAAACCGGTTTGAGCCGGCACATGCCCTGGCCCTGTGGATGAAGGAAGCCCCCGTTATGACGGATCTGGCATCCGATAGTCAGGAGCTGAAAGACTACCTCCATGGAGAGGTTCTGCAGACCGACCGAAAAGGCTGGTGCCTTGTCCGAGCAGATCAATTCTCTATCGGTTGGGGCAAGGGTGACGGAAACCAGCTCAAAAATCACTATCCCAAAGGTTTGCGTCGCTAAAACGAAAATCATTTCTTTACAAACGGATTTTTTCATGCTATGATAAATTACCGACTTGCGGTTTGACGATTACTTTTGCAGGGAGATGATGTCCTTGGCGAAATATGAAATAATGGGGGGTACTCCCCTAACCGGTTCTGTTACAGTCAGCGGTGCGAAAAATGCCGTTGTTGCCATTTTGCCTGCGGCCCTTCTTGTGCGGGGCAAATGCCGAATTGAAAACGTTCCCAACATTTCCGATGTGCAGATTCTGCTGAGCATCCTCAAGGATCTGGGTGCAGTTGTAGAGCAGCCGGAGGAAAATGTTGTCGTTATTGATAGCACAAATGTAGAAAGCACCCACCCCAGCGACAGCCTTGTGCAGAAGATTCGCGCCAGCTACTATTTCATGGGCGCTCTTCTTGGTCGCTTCGGTCACTGCCATGTTGCTCTTCCCGGCGGATGCAATTTTGCTTCCCGTCCCATTGACCAGCACATTAAGGGCTTTGAGGCTCTCGGTGCCGATGTGGAAGAAAACGAGGAATTCGTTGCCATGCAGCCCGGTGTAAACGGACTTCACGGCGGCCATGTCAGCCTGGACGTGGTCAGCGTTGGTGCAACCGTCAATATTATGATCGCCGCCACCCTGATGGAGGGCCAGACCATTATTGAAAACGCAGCAAAGGAACCCCACATTGTTGACCTTGCCAACTTCTTAAACACCATGGGTGCCCGGATCTCCGGTGCCGGTACCGATACCGTTAAGATTCGCGGTGTCAAGCAGCTGCGGGGCGGTACATACGCAGTCATTCCGGATCAGATTGAAGCCGGAACCTATATGGCAGCCATTGCTGCCACCGGCGGCAATGCATTGGTCATGAACGTGATTCCCAGACACATGAGCTGCATCACCACAAAACTGCAGGATATGGGTGTGAGAGTCCTCAACTACGATGATTCCATCCGCATTACCTCCACCGGTCGGATGTACCGAGCCACCGTAAAGACCCGGCCCTACCCCGGATTCCCCACGGATATGCAGGCACAGATCTGCGTATGCATGGCCATGGCAAACGGTGTCAGCCGTCTGACGGAAAGCGTCTATGAGACCCGTTTCTTCGGATACTGCACAGAGCTGGAACGCATGGGTGCCAACATCCAGATCAGCGGAAAAACCGCTGTGGTCACGGGTGTCGAAAAGCTTCGCGGTGCCGAGGTCGAAGCCAAGGATCTCCGTGCCGGTGCTGCTCTGGTCATTGCCGGTCTTGCCGCAGAGGGTACGACCATCGTGGATAATGTACACTTTGTGGAACGCGGCTATGAAAATCTCGTTGAGAAGCTCATTGCCATGGGCGCAAAGATCCGCAGAATTGAAGATTAATGTAAGAAACTCACCGGATTTTCGGTGAGTTTCTTTTTGGTTTAAAAAGCAAAAAATTGCCCCATTTCCCGAGGGAAATGGGGCAATCGTTATCGGTTGTCAGAAAATCAGGGAATCAGATTCTCGTTGACGTTCCAGCAAACATAGTAGGTACCGATCTGGCCGGCAACTACGAACTCGGTGGGATACTCAACCTTCAGAGCAGCGATTTCGTTGGTGGGCACATCATCGATGAGCAGCCAGTCGCCGTTCTTGAAGTTGGTCAGCATGTTGTTGGCATCGTCGGACAGGTAGAACTTGATCTCCTCCATGGTGACGTTAGCGGCATCATGGTAGTTCTCGTTCTTGGTCAGCACGATGTTGGAGTTGTGATCCCAACCGGTCATCTTGTAAGCGCCGTTGGAAACGAAGGTAGCAGCCTCGGTGCACCATGCCTCGTCAGCAACCACATCCTCGCGGACGGGGAAGAAGGAGGGGAATGCCAGCAGCTCATCCCAGTAAGCAACAGCGTTATTCAGGGTAACAGTCAGAGTCACATCGTCCAGAGCTTCCACAGCCAGGTCGTTGGGATAGCCCTTAACAACTTCCAGCATGTAGCCGTAGTCAGCACCCAGCTCCTCAGAAGCGGAACGCTTCCAAGCAAACTCGAAGTCCTTAGCAGTCAGATCCTGACCGTCGGACCACTTCAGGCCGTCCTTCAGGGTGTAGGTGTAGGTCACGGTGCCATCCTCGTTCTCGACGCCCTCAGTAAGCTCGGTAGCGCAGTCAGCAACGATGGCCAGGTTGCCGTTGGCATCGGTGTCCCACTTAGCCAGACCTGCAAACAGGTGGCTG
>JAZQQD010000037.1:0-2952 GCA_045628895.1 Faecousia sp. | reverse complement strand
GCAGTCGTCTCGGGGGCGGCAGTCGTCTCGGGGGCGGCAGGTGCTTTTGCGCCGCAGCCCACAAGGGAAAGCAGCATGACCATGGCGAGAATCAGCGCAGCAAGTTTCTTACATGTGTTCATTGTGGTTCTCCTTTTTGTTATTTATTTTTTCAAAAAGATAGGCAGCGCCCTTCTTTCCGAAAATTTCATAGGGAATATCCAGATACTGATCTCCGGAAATCTGGGGATCCGGCAGGGGGATCAGCGTGGTATGGGGCAGGAAGGTCTCGTAGACAGGGTCGGCCACAGTAAATTCCGCCCCCTCCGCAAGGGCGCGAAGCTCTGCGGCATTGGAGAAAAACTGCAAAGGAAGCTCCTTGCATACCTCACGGTAGAATTTGCGCAGGGAGGGCAAGGGCGCATAAACAGCCAGCGTAATGTTGCGGTAGCCCATATCCTCTTTCATGCTGCTTTGAATACTGTTCATCAGCAAGGGCTCACCAATGAGCAAAATGCCTGCATCGGGGTTGCCTGCCTTCATCATTCCGCCGGCCATTGGCACCAGCACCTCATCATCCTGCTGCAGCAGCACATTGACCTGCTTCCGCCACCGGAGCATGGCAGCCGCACCCACAGGGATACCGGTGATATAGGGAATACCAAACTGCTTTTCCATGTAACGGGCAAGGGGCAAACCGGCAGCGCTGACCACCCAGTTAAGGCTGACCCGGGCCGTATTTTCGATGCCCTCTTCCCCCCAGAAAACGCCGCGGAAATTCCGCTTGTTCAGATGCTCCTGTCCGTGATCCAGCTTGGACTGACGACCCAGCAATGCGGTGCTGTGTCCCAGGATTCCCACAAGCCGGGGATCTTTGGCATCCGGCTGGCAGATCAGTGCTTTTCCCAAGGTGAGCAATGCTTTGGACAGCCCCACAGGGCCGGGGGTAAAGCCATCGCAGGCTAAAGATATGGCCGGGATGCCCGATTCCTCCAAAGCTGCAGCAATGCCGTCGCAGTCCACACCGGTAAAGGCAGGAACAGCACTGCCCATAATGGCTATCAAAGGACGATTGGAATCCGCATATGTGGCGTTATAATCCTGTGAAATACATTCCAGAGCGGCCTGGGTGCAGCCCAGACTGACCTGAACATCGGCAAATCGGGAGTGCTTCATGCGATAAGGGACACCGCTCATCCCAAGATTTTCCACCCCGCCGCCGCAGCCTCCTGCTGTAAGCAGGAACGGGTAGACATCCATCCCCTGCAGGGCAGAGGAAATGCAGTTAAAGTCCGGCCCCAACGGCGGCAGGGCTTCATAGCCTTTGGGAATCTGCTTTCCGGTGTCCGGCATGGTGTCCAGAATCTCCCGGAGCAGCTTGGCAGGTTTCAGATATCGTTTCACCATAGGGCCGCGGAAAAGAGGCCGAATGGGAATGTTCTGGGGATTATCCAAAGAGGCAATAACGGCATCGAAATCCGTTTGATTCAGAACATCCATGCAGGAGGCATAGATGATGATTCCGCCTACGTTAGGGATTTGCAAAACCGCATTGAGGGTATCCTTCAAATATTTTCCGTTCTCACCGGTGGCATAAGCCTCGGCAGGAATCATGCAGGGAAAAAACTGATGGCTCTTTCCGCTGTTTCTGGCGCTGAGGTAGAGGGAACGCATACAGGACAGGGATCCTGTACCCACTAGTGCGATATCCCCCCGGGCAAGGATCAGATCCGGGAGAGAAACCATTTTCTTTTCTCCTTCAGGCACATGAAAAGAGACGGTTTCCGCGGGAAAAACAGCCATGATCTTATCTCCTCTCACTCTGGTTAAAAATGTTCCGGCAGAAATCCTCCATCTCCCCGTCATTCAAAGGCTCCGGCAGGGTGCCGGGTATCTGGGATAGGATCTTCCCGGCAAGGGCTTCAAATTCCTGAGCGGCAGAGCTATCGGGAGCAAAGGCCGTGACCGGCATCCGCTTAAAGTCCGCCAGCTTTACCTCCCGGCTTTCTCCCACGGTGTGAATGACCCGGGTATCGGTGAGCCCAGCAAACTGGGATGCGATTTCCAGATCCAGTTCTCCGCTGCAATGATTCAGGATCAGTCCTCCCATCAGACTTTTTCCGGCGGGGGAATAGTGACGAATTCCCTTCATGATATTGTTGGCAGCATACAGGGCCATGCAGTCAGAGGAGGTAACCACAAAAACCTTCTGCACATAGTGCTTCCGCATGGGTACGGAAAAACCGCCGCACACCACATCTCCCAGAACATCATAGACGATCACATCCCAGTCTTCCTCCAGGATTCCCAACCGATTCAGCTCTTCCTCCATGGCGGTGATGCCCATGCCGGCGCAGCCGACACCGGCCTGAGGGCCGCCGGCTTCGATGCACTGCACACCGAAGGCTCCGGGGAACACGATATCCTCCCGGCGCAGCTCCTCTCCCAACTCGTTGATCCTGTTCAGCACGGTGGGGATCTTCTTCTCTGTGAGGGTGCGGGTGGAATCGGATTTCGGGTCGCAGCCGATATGCAGCACCCGCTTTCCCTGCCGAGCCAGAGCGGCAGAGACATTGGAGGAAATGGTGGATTTTCCAATGCCGCCTTTTCCGTAAACAGCTATTTTTATCATAATCAACGCCCGTTCCTTTCGTAGTCTATATGATCGCCCCGTCCCACAACGACCCGGCGGCCAATGGATTCCATCTGCTTTTTCAAAAGCTTCAGGCTTTCTTCGGCGCTCAGCCCGGTGCCCGCTTTATTGTCGTAGAGCATATATTTTTTTCTGACATTTTGCGGAGACAGATTGGGCATCACCACATTACAGCCTGCCAATATGCCCCGGATCCGCCCGTCCCGCAGAGCCGTACCCAGTGCCGTTGTTGCCGGAATCAACGCATCCGGCAGCATAATTCTTGTCAGGCTCAATATAAACAGTGTCCACTCTCCGTTTCCCTCCGGAAAATGGGCAAA
>JAZQQD010000036.1:0-4720 GCA_045628895.1 Faecousia sp. | reverse complement strand
GTGGCAGGCGGAGAAATGATTGCCGTTGTGGGCACGATTCCTATGCCCGTAGTGGGCGAATGGCTGGAGGTAACCGGGAAATGGGGTAATCACCCCAGCTACGGTCGGCAGTTCGAGGCGGAATTTCTGAATCGGCTGATGCCCAGCAGCACAAAAGAGATTCTCAACTATCTTTCCGGCGGCGCCTTGAAGGGCATCGGCCCGGGCCTTGCCAAGCGGATCGTCCATAAATTTGGGGAGAGGACTCTGTCCGTTCTGGAAACAGAACCGGCAAGACTTTCTGAGGTGAAGGGCATTTCCGAAAAAATGGCGGCAGAGATCGGAGAGGAATTCCACAGGAAAGCCGGAATGCGCCAGCTGATGGAATTCTTTACTGCCAACGGATTTCCTGCGGAACTGGCTGTGCGTACTTACAAGCTCTTGGGCGATGCCGCCCTGGATTATATTTATGAGGATCCGTACCTGCTGATGGAAGATTCCATCGGAGCGGGCTTTGAAAAGGTGGATGCCTTTGCGGTGGCTCAGGGATTCCCGGCGGATGACCATCGGCGGGTGGAAGCGGGCATCCTCTATGAGCTTTCCTTTAACCTCCAGGAGGGACATAGCTTTCTGATGGAGCGGAAACTTATTGGGGCAACGGCGCAGCTGCTGAATCTGGATGCGGATGTGATTCCTGAGTCCATTCACCGACTGGAAGAGGGAGAACGTCTGTTCTGCCAGGAAGTGCAGGGAGATCGGGCGGTGTATCTGCCTGCCCTGTATGAGGCGGAGGTGTTCTGCAGCAATCGGCTGAAGACCCTTGCGGACCATCGGTTCCCGGTGGTGGAGGACCTTCCGGATTATCTGGTAACTGCCCAGCAGGAGGGAAACCTCCGCTTCTCTGTCCAGCAGATGATGGCCCTGGAGGCTGCCGCGGAGGAAGGCGTGCTGCTTATCACCGGCGGCCCCGGTACCGGTAAGACCACAGTCCTGCGGGGTATTCTTTCCCTGTATGATCAGATGGGTGTGCGCTATGTATTGACTGCTCCCACAGGTCGTGCATCCAAACGTCTGACGGAAGTCACAGGTCATGAGGCCTCCACCATTCACCGGCTTCTGGAAGCGGGTATCGATCCGGCAACGGGAAAGACTGTCTTTATGAAAAATGAGAGCAGTCCCTTAAAGGCGAATGCCATCATCGTGGATGAAATGTCTATGGTGGATATTTTGCTGCTGCATAACCTGCTGAAAGCCATTCCCCAGGGCAAACGGCTGATTCTGGTGGGTGACCCGGATCAGCTGCCACCGGTAGGCCCGGGATCTCCTCTGCGGGATATTCTGCGCAGCGGCAGATTGACTACTGTGTGCCTCACGGAGATTTTCCGCCAGGCCCAACAGAGTCGTATCGTTATGAACGCCTACAGCGTCAACCAGGGGCAGCTCCCGGATCTCCAGAATCGGAGAGACAGTGACTTTTTCTTCCTTCCCCGAAATTCTGAGGAGGAGATCGATAAAACCATTCTGGAGCTTTGCTCCACCAGACTGCCGAAGAATATGGGAATCCCCACGGATCAGATTCAGGTTCTGACCCCCACAAGAAAGGGGTCCACCGGCACCGGAAGTCTCAATGCCCTCCTGCAGCGGAGTCTCAATCCCCAGAGCCCTATGAAAAAGGAGCATAAGCGGGGAGAGACCATCTACCGGGTGGGGGATCGTGTCATGCAGATCCGTAATAACTATGACCTCCTGTGGAAGACCCGGGACGGAAGTCAGGTTGGCGCAGGCGTATTCAACGGGGATGTAGGCATTGTCGAGGATATCCTCCCGGATATGGAATGTGTGGTCGTAGCCTTTGATGATCGGCTTGTGGAGTATGATTTTTCTCAGCTGGGGGAACTGGAGCTTGCCTATGCCATGACGGTGCATAAGAGCCAGGGCAGCGAATATCGGGCCATTATTCTGGCGGCAGGCAGCGCAAGTCCCTATTTGCTGTATCGTAAGGTGCTGTATACGGCCATTACCAGGGCGAAGGATATTTTTATCATCGTGGGCTATGCCAAAACTGTGGAAGCGATGACAATGAACGATAAGCACAGCAACCGGTATACCGGTATGAAGCTGCGGCTGCAGGATAAGCTATGAAAAAAGTCAGGGATTTGGTTCTGGATCTGCTGTTTCCGCCCAAGTGCATTTTCTGTGATCAGCTGCTTTTCGGGGAAGAAAAGGAAGTCTGCAGCCTTTGCAGCCTGGGAATGGAAGATTTTTCTTCCGAAGGAAAGCTTCCCTATCTTCACAAATGGATTTCTTTGTGGTATTATGAAGAGAGCATTCGTGAAAGCATCCTGCGTTATAAATTTGCAGGGGCGAGAGAGTATGCCCCCGTTTACGGGAGATATCTGGCAGAGAAGATCCGTGAGAAGAACCTCTGCGAGGGTGAATTTGTTCTGACCTGGGTTCCCGTGAGCCGCCAGAGAAAGCGGAAGCGGGGCTATGACCAGGTGGAGCTGCTGGCGGAAGCTGTGGGGAAGGAACTGGGCGTCCAGCCGGTCTGCACCCTGCGGAAGATCCGAAACACCCCTGCCCAGTCGGGCATCTCGGATCCGGCAAAACGGCGGGCCAATGTGCTTGGCGCTTATGCGCCGGTGGATCCGCAGTCTTATAAAGGAAAGCGGATATTGCTTTTGGATGACATTGTCACTACCGGAGCGACTGCCGGAGAATGTGCAAAGGTGCTGCTGACAGCCGGGGCAGGAAATGTGGATCTTGCGGTGCTGGCAGCTTCCAGATAAAGAAAAGTCTTTAGGACGATTAGGAGATACATATGTTAAAGGAATTGCTTTTTTCCAATGATATCGGTGTGGACCTTGGCACCTCCAACGTCCGCATTTATGTGGATGGCAGAGGCGTTGTGGTGAAGGAGCCATCCGTGGTTGCCGTGGATAAGAACTCCGGCAGAGTTCTGCAGGTTGGCGCTGCCGCTCAGAATATGCTTGGCCGTACCCCCGGCAATGTGGTCGCTATGCATCCCATCCGTGACGGCGTGGTTTCCGACCATGAAATGACTGTGAAGATGCTGCAGGCACTGTTCCGCAAGGCCATCAAGACCGGGTTCTTTACCCCCAAGCCCAGAATGGTCGTCAGCGTTCCCAGCGGCATTACCGAGGTGGAAGAGCGTACGGTCATCAATGCAGCCATCGAGGCGGGTGCCCGCCGTGTCTATTTGATCGAGGAACCTCTGGCAGCCGCCCTGGGCGCCGGTTTGGATATTAAAAATCCCGATGGCCACATGGTCGTCGATGTGGGCGGCGGAACGACGGATATTGCCGTGCTTTCCATGAACGGCGTGGTTGCTTCCAATTCCGTCCATGTGGCAGGCGATGTGTTCGATGCTGCCATTGCCCGTTACCTGCGCCGTACCTACGGCCTTTCCATCGGACAGGTCACTGCGGAAAAGCTGAAGATGCAGATCGGCTGCGTGGTGCCCAGACATGAGAAGGCATCCATGGTGGTGAACGGCCGGGATGTGAATACTGGCGCACCCGCAGGCAGAAATATCACCTCCGATGAACTGGCAGAAGTTCTGGTTCGTCCTGCCCGTCAGATCGCGGAAGAAGTGCAGTCCGTTCTGGAAAGCGTCTCTCCGGAACTGGTGGCGGATATTGCCGCAAACGGCATTACCCTTACCGGCGGAAGCAATCAGCTGTACGGCCTGGATCAGGTGATTTCTATGCGTACCGGAATTCCCTGCCATGCGGCGGATGACGGCGAGTCCTGTGTGGTTTACGGCTGCGGCAAGAGCCTCAGCTGGATGAACCGGATGAATGAAGGCCCCATCAATCTGGCAAGACAGCGTGTTATGCGCGGTCAGTAACCAATAAATGATAAGCCCTCCTCTTTGGAAAGAGGAGGGCTTTTTCGTTGAAGATTTAGATTCTTGCTACGCCGGTGCGTCTTGCAGCCTCGGCAACAGCCTTGGCACCGGCGGGGCCTACCCGCTTGTCAAAGGCAGCGGGAATGATGTAGTCGGCGCTGAGCTCCTCATCGGAAACCAGGCTAGCCAGAGCTTCGGCAGCTGCCATCTTCATTTCTTCGTTGATGTGGGAAGCACGGACATCGAAGGTGCCGCGGAAGATGCCGGGGAAGGTCAGATCGTGATTGAACGGGGTGGGGTAGTCGGAGCGGCCGGTGGAGATAACGGCAGCACCGCCTGCCTTGGCATCCTCGGGGAAGATCTCGGGAGTGGGGTTGGCGCAGGCAAAGACGATGGCATCGCGGTTCATGGTCTTGACCATCTCGGTGGTCAGGGTTCCGGGAGCGGAAACACCGATGAATACATCAGCGCCCTTGATGACATCACAAAGCTTGCCGGTTTCCTTATTCAGGTTGGTGACCTGTGCCATCTCTTTCTTGATCCAGTTGAGCTTCTCGCGGCCTGCGTAGATCGCGCCGGTACGGTCGGTCATGACCACATTCTTGAATCCCGCGGACAGCAGCAGCTTGACAATAGCGATAGCGGCTGCGCCTGCACCGGAGGTGACGATCTTGACTTCTTCCTTCTTCTTGCCCACGACCTTCAGGGCGTTCAGCAGACCTGCCAGCGTGATGACGGCGGTGCCGTGCTGGTCATCGTGGAAGATGGGAATGTCGCACTTTTCCTTCAGCTTACGCTCAATCTCAAAGCAGCGGGGCGCGGAGATGTCAAGTCGGAGGCCAAGCGGTCTTAGGAAGACAACTCTAGGTT
>JAZQQD010000035.1:0-2379 GCA_045628895.1 Faecousia sp. | reverse complement strand
GAAACAGTGCAGTTGCGGTACACACCCTCAAATTCGATAGAGACTAACTTTCCTTCCCAATCACAAGGTGCGGTGAAGGTTTTTTCGTAAGTATAGACACCGCCGGGGAAATAACCGTGACCGCCGTCGGAGGCATCCTTGCTGCGCTTTTCTGAAATCATTGCATCATGGGGCAAAGTGACAGAGGTACCGTTGCAGCACCAGTTTTGGTTAAAGTCGATTTTCTGCATAATGATTCTCCTTATACGGTTACAATTTTCGTTCCCGCGGTGATGCCGTTTTCATTGAACGCATCCACCCGGACGCAGTAGCTTCTGCCGGACACCAATGCTCCAATGTGAAGCTTTTTGCTGTAGGTCAGATAGCTGTGATAGAGCTTCTCCGGGGAAGCTCCCCAGAGGACATTAAAGCCGACTGCACCGGGGGCATCCATCTCCACTTCCATATCCAGCACGCCGATTCTGCGCACGGTGAACTCTGCCTCGGCGGGCTTATTGCCATCTCCGATGCCGAACACCCGCAGACCGGAAACAGCAGGGGACTGTCCATAGGGCATTTCCATCTGCGACAGACGAATATACCGAAGCTGCATCCCATCCTCCAAAATCACAAGATCATGGGAAAGGTCAGTATCTGCCGCAGACTTATCTTCCAGAACAACATAATTCACGCCATCGGCGGAACCCTCCAGTTTCCAGCGGGTATACATCGGAGATTCGTCAATGAAGCGGGCGCTGTCCTTGCCCTGAATCTCACCGGGCACCGGACGCTCCAGCTTGCCGTCGGCAAAATTGATCTGAATTGCATGGACAGTAAAAGCCTTCCCCAGATCCATAGTCAACCACGGATTCGGATCCTCCGCTTCTGCCTGCCAGAAGGTTTTGACATTCTCTTCGCAGGCAAGGTCGGGGGTGTGTCCATCGGAGGCCGAAGAAGCCGTCATTGTCTTACCCACGCTCAGAAGGTACCATTCCGGCTCCTGCCAGGGATCGAATCTGCCCTCCGGCACACGCACGACCCAGTCACCGTAACGCTGATTGCAGAACAGCTCTCCGTCTGCATCAAAGCCCGCAGGCCACAGGCCGACCCGGCGCTCAAAGTTGTGATTCACGCTGATCCGCATGGAGGCTGTATGCCAGAGATTCCCAAAAGCATCCTCCATGGTGGAGCCGTGACCAGCACCGGGCATAAAGCTGCCCGGATGATAGGAATAGGGTGCTGTTTCCGCAAGGCGGAAGGGGCCAAGGGGATGGTCAGACACATATACGGCATCCGCATAGGTGTTGAATTCCGTTCCGGGGCAGGCATATTGCAGATAGTAGCGGCCGTTGTGCTTGGTCATCCAGGCACCTTCTACGAAGGGTTTCTGGCTGAACATGCCGCGGATCATGGGAAGATACTGAGCCGGAATATCAGAAAGCGACATGCCCTGAGACTGAACAAACCCCTGCACCATAGCATCCACCTCTGCATCGGTTCTGGGAGAAAGGCTGTGATCCTCACCGATCCGTTCAAATCCCTTGGTAAAGGGATCGCCATAGATCAGTTCCCGCTTTTCGCCCACGGGCTGCAGGGTTAAGGGATCTACCTCTGTGCCCCAGATTGGTGTCTCGCTGGCACAGCCCCAATAGAAATACACCTTTCCGTCCTCATCCTGAAAGAGATTGGGGTCCCAGAACGGGAAACTGCCCTCAATCCTTTCATAGGGGCCATTCAGAATGTCCTTCGTCCGGTAGTAGTGGCAGACTTCCGTATTGCTGGAAGCGCAGAGGATCACCGAGCCACCAATGACCCGGGCATCCGGTGCATAGTCATACAGCGGAAGCTCCTTTGGCAGCATATGGTTTTCCCAATGCACCAGATCATCGGAAAGCCACACGCCCAGAGTCATGGGTGCGAAGATATAGTATTTCCCTTCATAGAAAATCATGGAGGGGTCTGCCGCTTCCCGGTAGATGCTCATTTTCCCGGTTTTAGGATCGGGATTAAACTGATAGCGATAGTTGATATTGATGGGATTGCAGATATATTTCATCGCATTTCACTCTCTTTCCGCAGAGCTGCCAGAGCCAGAACCCGCTTTGCGCAGGCCTGAAGTTCTGCAAGTGTCAGACGGTTTCCGACTGCGTTCACAATGGAATCCAGATCCTGCTGAGATCCCGGCATGATCAAATCATTGCCTGCACGGATGCATTCTACCGGATCGGATGCGCCGTACTTATTGTCCCATGCAGGATTCAGTTCATCGCTGCCGGTAGTACCCCAGTCCGTCATAACAAGTCCCTGGAAGCCCCATTCGCTGCGCAGCACATCCGTGAGCAATTCTTTGTGGTTGGCAGTATGCAGACCGTTCAGCAGATTATAGGAGGTCATCAGAGA
>JAZQQD010000034.1:0-3205 GCA_045628895.1 Faecousia sp. | reverse complement strand
CTCAGCCATGATTCTGGAAATTGCAATGCTCACTCCGATGAGGACTTTTTTTGCCCCTATTTTGGGGGCAGATGCTCTTTGACATCAAAATTCAATTCATCGGCCCGGATTTGCTGCCGGGCCAGAAAAGAGAGGAAGACCTATGAAGCATTCCGTCATTTTCTGTACGCAGCCCGTTCACGGAACCCTGTATTTCTACGTTTCCTCCTCCCGTAGCGACCGGCACTACCTCTTCGCTCAGTCCTTCCGCCCCGATCTCTGGAACCGGTTCCGCTTCGGCGTTCTGCTGGACGACACGCTGGACCGCTCCAAATACCCGCTGCACCACCAGAAATTCTGCGATAAGCTCTTCAAGGCGATCCCCTACATCGAAAAGGAGTACGGCGTCCGCCTGCTCCGCAGAAGCAGAAGATCCCTCCGCCGTGACGATCGGGAAGACCCCGACCGCGGCGGGAACGCTGCCTGAGAAAGCCTGCAAATAAAAAGTCAAGCCCAAAATGAAAATTTACGAAAAAAATTTTATGCAGGCAAGAATCAAGACAAAAGCATAACAAAAGAACCGCCGCAATTACGCCGCTTAAAACACGCAATTACGCCGCTTTAAAACATCAGTGGGTAGCACAGTCATCCCGCCGCGTCAAGGACAAGCGGCTGCGCCGTGCCTGCGGCATCCTTGACCCGTCGTGCTGCCTGTGCTATGCGGAAAATACGAGGCTGGCAAGGCAGCCTCCGGCAAAAACCTGCCGTACTTCAAGTATTCCACAATCCTAGTTCTATGAGTGCATCCCGTACCTTCCCATAATACAATCGCAGGAATTTCGCAGAACCTGCTGTCATGTACACATGATATAGTTTGCCTTCTGCACGTTTCCTGTCGAGGAAGTGGTATACAGGTTCTTCCTCCGGTTGATTCTGAAGCAGCACCGTCATGATGACAAACAAGGTTTTCCGTAATGAGGAAGAGCCTCGTTTGCTGGTTCGGACACTGCGGGAATTCTTGTCGCCGGAATCGTTCTTGCCGGGATCAAGACCTCCAAAAGCAACCAGCGCATTTTTGTTGGCAAACCGGCGGATGTCACCGATCTCAGCCATAAGCTGCGGGCCTGTAGATTTGCCTGCTCCGTACATGGCCATGACTTCATGGTATTCCGGAAGCCGGGAGGCAAGTTCATTCATCTTGGAACGAAGAGATTCAACGGTTCTGGAGATGGTCTTTACCAGAGCAATGGTTTCTTTGATCATCTGATGAGAAATCTCATTTCTGGGAACGACAGCAATTCTGGTTTTGGCATCGGCGTACAGCTCGGAGGCAGTACCGGCACGGAAATTGTAGTGATTCCGTTTGCACCATTTCCGGTAACGCTCCGTAAATACGGTTTCGGTCAAGGAGCATACACAATCAACGTGCCAGAAGGTCCGGGCATAATCCATCCATTTCTGAGATCCGTCGGAGCGTGCAGGACTCTTGAAAAGGGATTTCACACCGGGATAGGTCTGTTCCATCAGAGCGATCAGATTGTTGGTATGGGCAGTCAGTGTTTTGGAGGCGAGCTGATACTGGGTATTCATCGTTTTGAGAAGATAGCGGACTTCTTCCTCCGGTGTGTACTGTCGGAGAGTTTCCCAGTTGGATAAGGTATATCTGGCAATCTTCACGGCATCGGCATTGTCCGTTTTGACTTTGCGGAGGGTATTTTCATGGTAATCCCGGATCAGCAGAGGATTGATTGCGGAAACAAAGAAACCAAGGTTATGCAGGGACATGGCGAGTGCTTCGTAATATCGTCCGGTATGTTCCATGACGATTTTGATCTCCCCGTCCAGAGAATTCAGCTTCTCGACCAGACGGTTCAGTCCGTCCGGTGTATGGGGGATATCAAAGGGTTTGAGGATGATGCTCGTCTGAGAAGAAAGAACGGCAACCGTACTCTTACGGCTGGAAATATCGATACCTACGGCAAACATGGTTGTGAAAACCTCCCGATTCATTTGATTGGCAATGGTAATCCATCGTTTACCCACTGCCGATTCTATCTGTTGGGGATGACACGAGCGTACCGGTTTCCGGCGGCTCTACCTGCACAAAACGAACGCTGCATAATGGGAGGATGGCTGGCTGACTTTCTCACGAGCGCGTAGCTCTTGGAGTGATTTACAGACCATTGTTCTCCTATTATACAGCTTAGGCAATGAGATGTCCCTGGCCTGTGGCTGGCTGCCATAAACGTGGGGCAAATATATTGTAACAGGAGCAATAACAGAATTAACACAAAGATTACGTCAAAATCAGGAGACAGAATTCTGGTAATTCCATCCTCATTGACATATCCTAGATTGTTGGTAAACTGAGCCTGTTTGCTGAGATAATTCCTTTGCGTCTGTAATCTCGTGAGAGCAGAGCTGACCGAAAGAGCATAATTGTATCTCATATTATGCTGATGCATTTCCTCAGCGGTGATCTGATTGCTTTTTATCTGCCCCAGCGCGGCAAAAAAATCCGAGTACGCGCTGTTGATATAATCCTGCTGATCATCAATATAGAAGTCGGATTCGGAGCCCGCGGTTCCGCCCAAATCCTGGATGTCATGAATATATTTCCGATACTGGACTTCGTCTATCCTCATGGAAGGCGTGAAATAATTCGCCTGTACCAGGAATCGGACGATCAGCAGACAGATCAGCAGGAATACGTTCGGCTTTGTGAAAATAACCTTGACGGATTCCCAGTAGAACAAACTGTGTATATGGGGCTGGATTTTTTCTTTGACGGAATGCTTTCGCCGGATGAGGTGTAATTTTCTGACAGAGAACAGCCGATACTCCTTTGCATTTGTCGGAAGCAGCAGGATGAGCAGAAACCAGACGGCGGCGGAAAGGGACGCGGATAAAGCACAGTAAGGGATCAGCTGAAGGAAGCCGCCCCCGATATTCAGCGCCCGGAAACGCTCGAAAAGGTAATTGGTGTCGGCAACTGCAAAATAACTGAATACATGGTGCTCGGTTCCGTATACAGCGATACTGAACACCATATACAGAGAAAGGACACATACCGATAAAATATGGCTGCCGGACACCTTGCTTACGAGCATCGTAAACAGGGAAAGGGCAAAAAACATCATCACTCTATGAAGCAGAGTAATGATGAGATATTGAACGACGGTCAGCGCATACGGGCACAGTCGGAGGGATTCAATCGCCTGAACAT
>JAZQQD010000033.1:0-3874 GCA_045628895.1 Faecousia sp. | reverse complement strand
AGAAAGTATCGCAAGACGATTATTGCCGGTAACTGGAAGATGAACAAGACCCCCAGCGAAACCAAGGAATTCATGACCTCCTTCAAGGCTATGATGCCCAAGGGCCGTTGGTGCGATGTGGCTCTGTGCGTTCCCGCTGTCTGCATCCCCGCTGCTGTCCGCGCTATGCGTGAGACCCGCGTGGGCATCGGCGCTGAGAACTGCAACGCCAACGCTTCCGGCGCTTACACCGGTGAAATTGCCACCAACATGCTGGTTGACGCCGGCTGCAAGTACGTCATCATCGGCCACCCCGAGCGCCGTGCTATGGGCGAGACCGATGCCGATGTCAATGCAAAGGTTCATGCCGCTCTTGCAGCAGGTCTGATCCCCATCATGTGCTGCGGCGAGACCCTGGAGCAGCGTGAGACCGGCATCACCACCGAGTGGATCACCATGCAGATCAAGGCAGGCCTGAAGGACGTTTCCGAAGAGAACATCCGCAAGGTTGTCATCGCTTACGAGCCCATCTGGGCTATCGGCACCGGCAAGACCGCTACCCCCGCGCAGGCTGAGGAAGTTTGCGAGAACATCCGCAGCGTTGTCCGCAAGCTGTACAGCTCCAAGAACGCCCGTGCTATCTCCATCCTGTACGGTGGCTCCATGAACGAGAAGAACGCATTCGAGCTGCTGGCTCAGCCCGACATCGACGGCGGCCTCATCGGCGGCGCCTCTCTGGTTCCCGAGAAGTTTGTAAAGATCATCGAGGCTGCAAATCAGCCCAGCGTGTAATTTTGACGCAAACCAAAAGAGCAGCTGCCGCACGCAGTTGCTCTTTTCTTTTGGAGGTAAACATGAAAACTTTACTTCTTTCCTCAACCGACCCAAAAACACCGGAGATTGCGGCAACACTCATTCGAGGCGGTGAACTGGTAGCAATTCCCACCGAAACCGTATACGGCCTCGGTGCGGACGGATTGAATGTGGATGCCGTTGCCAAAATTTTTGAAGCGAAGGGCCGTCCCCAGGATAATCCTCTGATCCTCCATGTAGCGGATCCCATGCAGATAGAAGATTTCTGCCACTCCATTCCAAAAACCGCCTATCTCCTGGCGGAAAAGTTTTGGCCGGGTCCTCTGACTATGGTTCTGCCTGCCCGGGATATTGTGCCCAAGCGCACCACCGGCGGCTTATCCACCGTGGCAGTGCGCTGCCCCGACAATGAGATCACCCGACAGATCATTTCCCTCGCCGGCGTTCCCATTGCGGCACCTTCTGCCAATATTTCCGGCAAACCCTCCACCACAACTGCAGAGCATGTGCTTCACGACCATAACGGAAAGATTCCTGCCATTGTGGATGGCGGTGCCTGCCGGGTCGGTGTGGAATCCACCATTGTGGACCTGACTGAAGAACGCCCCCGGCTGTTACGCCCCGGCGGAATCACACCGGAGCAGCTGCTGGAAGTCCTTGGTGATCTGATCATTGACAAAGCTGTCACCGCCCAGATCGATAAGGATGCAGTGGTAAAGGCGCCGGGAATGAAATATCGTCATTACGCACCGGACTGCCAGGTGGTCATCGTATCCGGCAGCCGGGAAAAGGCCGCCAAGTACATTCATTGTCACTTTCAGGAAAACGACCGTGTACTGTGCTTCCAGGAGGAACTGCCCTTATATACTGACTGCAACCCTCTGGCCTACGGTTCTGAGGCGGATGTGAACTCTCTTTCCGCCGGGCTCTTCTCTGCCCTGCGGATTCTGGACGACCCCGCTGTTTCCATGGTTTTCGCCCGGTGTCCCGTTGGCGGCGGAGTGGCGTATGCCGTGCAGAATCGGCTGAAAAAGGCCGCAGCCTTCCACATTATTGATGCGGAGGCAGAGGAATGATCATTGGAATCACCGGAGGAACCGGCTGTGGAAAAACCACCGCCCTGCATGCCATTGAAGCCCTGGGCGGCATGGTTCTGGATTGTGACGCTATTTACCATGAGCTTCTGAAAACGGATGCTGCATTGCTCCAGGCCATCGAAAACCGTTTCCCCGGGTCTGTGGAAAAAGGAGCTTTGAACCGAAAGAAACTGGGCAGTCTTGTCTTTGCAGATACAAAAGCGCTGGAAGACCTCAATACCATCACCCACGGCGCTGTCCGTCGGGAGGTTCTGAAACAACTGGAGGACTGCCGGGGATTGGCTGCCATTGATGCCATTGCCCTCTTTGAAAGTGGACTTGCCGATCTCTGCGACCACACCGTTGCCATCACAGCTCCCTTAGAGCAGCGGATTCCCCGACTTATGGCTCGTGATGGGATTTCAGAAGAATATGCCCGAAATCGGATCGCCGCCCAGAAGGACGAAAGCTATTTTCGTGCACATTGCGACGCGGTTCTGGAAAATAGTGGAAATCAAGACGCCTTTTTCCGAAAATGCCTTGAATTTTTTCGTCCGTTTGCTATAATGAACCCGAAAGATTAGAAAAAGGAGACTTTCCCATGACCAATGAAGAACTTCGCAACTCCCTCCTGAATGCTCCCAAGAACGGCTACACCCGTCTGACCGCAGAGCAGAAGGAAGAAATGAACGCATTCTGTAAGGGCTACAGCGCATTTATCGACGCCGCCAAGACCGAGCGGGAAGCTACCACCTGGGCCGTAAAGACTGCCGAAGCCAACGGCTTCCGCGCTATGGTTCCCGGCATGGAACTGAAGCCCGGTGACAAGGTTTATCACAACAACCGCGGCAAGAGCATCCTGCTGGCTGTTATCGGTACCGAGCCTCTGGCAAACGGTGTCAATATCTGCGCAGCACATGTGGATTCTCCCCGTATGGACCTGAAGCCCAATCCCCTCTATGAGGATTCCGAGATTGCATACTTCAAGACCCACTACTATGGCGGCATCAAGAAGTATCAGTGGCCCACCGTGCCCCTGGCACTCCACGGTGTTGTTGCCAAGAAGGACGGCTCCGTGATCAACGTTACCATCGGTGAGGATGACAACGATCCCATTCTGGTAGTCTCCGACCTGCTGATCCACCTGTCTGCCGATCAGATGCAGAAGACTCTGGCCAACGGTATCGTTGGCGAGCAGCTCAATGTGATCATGGGCACCGAGCCTCTGGAAGGCGAAGGCAGCGATCTCGTAAAGCTGCATGTTATGAAGCTGCTGAACGAAAAGTACGGCCTCATCGAGGCTGACTTCCTCTCTGCTGAACTGACCATCGTTCCTGCCGGCAAGTGCCGTGAGGTAGGCCTGGATCGCAGCCTGCTGGGCGCTTACGGACATGACGACAGAGTATGCGCTTACTGCGAAATGGCCGCTATCTTCAGCCTGGGCACTCCCAGAAGAACCGCTGTCTGCATCCTGGCTGACAAGGAAGAGATCGGCTCTGTCGGCATCTCCGGCATGCAGAGCAGATGCTTCGAGACCTTCATGCAGGATCTGTGCGACACCCAGGGCGCTTCCCTGTATCGCTGCTTTGAGAACTCCTTCTGCCTGTCCGCTGACGTTTCCAACGCCTATGATCCCAACTTTGCTGAGACCTGCGACAAACGCAACAACAGCCAGGTAAACTACGGTGTCTCCATCATGAAGTACACTGGTTCCCGCGGTAAGGGCGGCGCATCCGATGCTTCCGCCGAGGCTATGGGCTATGTCCGTACCACTCTGGACAATGCCGGTGTTATCTGGCAGATTGCTACTCTGGGCAAGGTTGACCAGGGCGGCGGCGGCACTGTTGCTGCTTACATGGCAAACCGCAACATCGTTACTGTGGATGCCGGTGTGCCTGTCCTCTGCATGCACGCTCCCATGGAGCTGGTAAGCAAGCTGGATACTTACGAAACCATGCTGGCCTGCAAGGCAATTTACGAAGCCTAAATAAAAAATCCCGGATGCA
>JAZQQD010000032.1:0-16302 GCA_045628895.1 Faecousia sp. | reverse complement strand
CCACTGCATCCGCATCTGCGGCAGGCTGGGTCTGTCTCAGGGCAAAGAGCCGGAAAAGGTCGAAATACAGCTTCGCGCCATTTTGCCGCCGGAACAGAGTTCCCAGTTCTGCCACCGCATTGTACTCTTCGGTCGGGAAATCTGCACCGCAAGAGCGCCCAAATGTGACTGCTGTCCCCTTGCCATCTGGTGCAACGAAATTAACGGAAAATAAAAGTGTGATAGTCACCCCCTTGTCCGCATAGGTTGTGGACAAGGGGGTGCTTCTTTGCGTAAACGGATACCCATATTTTACAGCGCCATTTTGCTCACCATGGTGAACCTGCTCCTGCGGCTGGTATCCACCTCCTTCCAGGTGTATCTTTCCCGCCGGATCGGAGCGGAAGGCATCGGCCTTGTGCAGCTGGTTCTCTCTGTCTCCGCCATGGGCATTACCGCGGGAATTGCAGGAGTTCGCACCGCCACCATGTATTTAAGTGCCGAAGAAATTGGCAGAAAACAGGATTCCCATGTGCCCTGGATCCTTTCCGGATGTCTGAAATACAGCATCTTGTGCAGCGGAGCCGTGGCAGCCATGCTCTATTTTTCCTCACCAAAACTCAGCGCCTTGTGGATCGGAAACCCGGATACCCGGGATGCCCTACGGCTCTTTGCCGTATTTTTACCGGTCACCTGCCTGTCCTGCGTCCTTTCGGGACTGTTTACCGCCGCCGGTCAGATCCTCACCCTCGCGGTAGTGGAAATTGGGGAACAGATCGTATCCATGGCCGTTACCATGAGCGCTCTCATTTTCTGGGCGGGCCACAGCGCGCCCAGGGCAGCCATGGCAGTGATCCTGGGCAGCGGTATCGGTTCCTGTGTGACATTAACCTGCCTTGTATGCATCCGACTCCGCAGCCGGCAAGCCATCGGGCAGCGGATTCCGGTTGCAAAGCGGCTTTTCTCCTCTGCGGTTCCTCTGGCCCTGGCAGATGATTTAAAATCCTGCATTTCCACCACGGAACATCTCATGGTGCCCAAGCGTCTTGCCCTGTTCCCTGCCGCAGTTTCCCCTCTGGGAATGTTTGGCATGATTCTCGGCATGGTATTTCCCATCGTCATGTTCCCCGCTGCCATTCTCTTCGGTCTGGCAGAGCTGCTGATCCCGGAGCTGGCCCGCTGCAATGCCGCCGGCAGCGGAAGGCGGATCCACTATCTCACCCACCGTTCTCTCCGGGTGGCGCTCATCTACGGTGTATGCTGCGGTGGGCTGATCTTTCTGCTGGCAGAAAACCTGTGTGTTGGCCTTTATAAAACAGCGGATCCCACTCCATACCTGCGGCTTTTTGCCTGTGTGGTTCCCATGCTGTATTGCGATGCCATAACGGATGCCATCATCAAAGGGTTGGGCCAGCAGAAAGTTTCCGTCCGCTACAACATTCTGACCTCTGCCATGGATGTGGCTTTTCTCTACTTTCTGCTCCCAAAATATGGGCTGCAGGGATACTTTTTCAGCTTTCTCATTACCCATCTTGTTAATTTCACACTCAGCCTGCGCAGGCTTCTGATCATTACAAATGAAAAAATACCGTTTTTTATTCCATGTCTCACGGTTTCCTGTGCTGTATTTTCCGTTTGGGTATGCAGTCACGCTCAAAGGCCCGTTATGAGAGCAGCCGGATTTCTTCCCTTGCTGTTTTCCCTTCTGTTCCTGTGCCGGGTGCTGCAGAAGGATGACATTCTTTGGATTCGGGGAATGATCAAAAAATCCCCTGCCAAAATGGCAGGGGAAGAAAATTTATAACTGTTTCAGAACCTCCAGCAGGAATTTCCAGCTGCGCTCGGTGGATGCGATCTCCAGTTTTTCCCGGCTGGTGTGAATGTCATGCATCTGGGGGCCCATGGATACGCAGTCCAGTCCCGGCAGCTTTTCGCTCAGCAATCCGCACTCCAGGCCTGCGTGGATGGCAAGGATCTGAGGCTTCTTGCCAAACATCTTTTCATAGGCAGCTGCCATGACATCACGGAGGGGAGAATTCTCCCGGTATTCCCAGGCAGGATACTCGCCCATCTGGCTGTAGCCGCCCTCGGAGAAGGATGCCAGCTTGCGAAGCTGCTCCAGAAGCTCTTCCTTTTCCGCATTGACAGAGCTTCTGACGGAGAAGGTCACAGACAAATCCTCACCCAGCCGCAGCACACCCAGATTCAGGCTGGTCTGCACCAGGCCTTCGATCTGCTTGCTGTAGGCCTGCACGCCGTTGGGTGCTGCACACAGAAGAGAAATCACCTTGGCGGTATCCTCGGTAGTAACGGCGTTGCCGCCCAAGGCATCCACATCAAAGGCTTCCACCAGGGCATTCGGCTCGTCATACTGCTGCCGAATCTCCTCCTGCAGTTGGGCAGCCACATCATTCAGCCGCTCCAGACCAATCCCCATGGCCACGAACGTTGCCTCGCAGGAGACGGGAATGGCATTGTCTTTTTCACCGCCGGAAAGGCTCGTCAGGCACAGAGGCATCAGTTTCTGCACCCGCTCCAGGAACATTCCCATGACCTTGTTGGCATTGGCGCGGTTCTTGTGGATCTCCGCACCGGAATGTCCACCCTGCAGCCCCGCCACCTTCAGCCGCACACAGGGGCCGTAAACCGCCCGACGATTGCAGGCCAGGGTGATGGTGGCTCTTGCGCCGCCGGCACAGGAGACCGTGAAGATGCCTTCATCCTCGGAGTCCATGTTAATGAGAGTCCTGCCCCGGAACACGGAGCAATCCAGAGCTGCGGCACCCAGCATGCCCACTTCCTCATCGGAGGTCAGCATTACTTCCAGAGGGGGATGGGGGATCGTGGAGTCTGACAGAAGCGCCAGGCAGAAGGCCACGGCAATGCCGTCATCACCGCCAAGCGTAGTACCCTTTGCATAAATGCAGGTGCCGTCATGGGTGATATCCAGCCCATCATTTATTAAATCGATGGTGCAGTCTGCATCCTTCACGGCAACCATATCGATATGACCCTGCAAAATAACCGGGGCATGATTTTCCATGCCGCAGGTACCTTTTCCAAACATCGCCACATTATTGGATTTGTCTCGAATACAGGTAATTTCATGCTCCTTCGCAAATTCTTCCAGATAATCTGCAATTTTTCCGGTATTGTGGGAACCATGGGGAATGGAACAGATTTTTTCAAAATAAGCCATTACAGACTCCGGCTGGAGGCCCGCAAGTTTTTCTGCTTTCATAAACGCACATCCTTTTGCTGTTTTCCATATTTTAACATAGCAGAAAGAAAAAGTCCATCCCCGGCTGTGGTCGCTTTGCACAGAATCTGTACGGAAAAACAATTATTTTAGGTATTATTTCTTCCCTCTCGGGTGTTGCTTTTTCGCTCCCGATAATGGTATAATGAGGTAGTCTCCGGTATTATGTATATCCATGCAAAAATATATATAGAATGAAGCGAGGTACTTATCCATGTTTACCTACGGAAACAACATCAAAGTTTTCTGCGGAAACGCAAGCCCCGAGTTTGCTCAGCACATCTGTGATGCTCTGGGCATCCCCATGGGCAAGAGCACAGTCAAGACCTTTGCAGACGGCGAAGTCTCCGTCTCTCTGGAAGAGACTGTTCGTGGCGCTGATGTATTCCTCATCAACTCCACCTGCAAGCCTGTCAACAACAACCTGATGGAGCTGTTGATCATGATCGACGCCTGCCGTCGTGCATCTGCCGGCCGCATCACCGCAGTCATTCCTTACTTCGGTTATGCCCGTCAGGACCGCAAGGCAAAGTCCCGCGATCCCATCTCCTCCAAGCTGGTTGCCAACATGATCACTGCCGCCGGCGCTGATCGTGTGCTGACCATGGACCTCCATGCTTCCCAGATCCAGGGCTTCTTCGATATTCCCGTGGATCATCTGCTGGGCTGCCCCTCCTTTGTTTCCTACTACCTGGAAAAGTTCCCCGAAGATAAGTACAACCACGACGAGTTCATCGTGGTCTCCCCCGATGTTGGCTCCGTTGCCCGTGCCCGTAACTTTGCTTCCAAGGTTCACATGGGTCTGGCCATTGTTGACAAGCGCCGCGAGAAGGCCAATGTCAGCGAAGTTATGAACGTCATCGGCGATGTATCCGGCAAGACCTGCATCCTGTATGATGATATGGTGGATACCGCAGGTTCTCTGTGCCACGCTGCCGAGGCTCTGATGAAGAATGGTGCAAAGGCTGTTTATGCCTGCGCAACCCACGGCGTGCTCTCCGGCCCCGCATATGACCGCGTTGAGGCAAGCCCCATCCAGGAGCTGGTGTTCCTGAACACCATCCCCGTTGAGGACAAGACTCCCAGCGGCAAGATCAAGGCTCTGGATGTTTCCCCCATCTTCGCCCGTGCCATCGAGCATATCCACGGCGGCACCTCCATCGCTGACCTGTTCTAATGGCAGCAAGCAGCGATTCCTGGCTCATTGTAGGATTGGGGAATCCCGGCAGCGAGTACGAGTTCACCCGGCATAACTGCGGTTTCCGGGCCATCGATTTGCTGGCAGATTCCTTAAACTGCAAGATTCAGAAGGGGAAATTTGAGGGCATCTACGGCCAGACCGATTATAATGGCCACCGTCTTTACCTTCTGAAGCCCCTTACCTACATGAATCTCTCCGGACGATCCGTTTTGCAGATGTCTGCATTCTTTAAGATTCCCCCGGAGCGGATCATCATTCTTTTTGATGATATTTCTCTCGCCCCCGGCAGACTCCGCCTTCGTGCCGAAGGCTCCGCCGGCGGTCACAACGGCATCAAATCCATCATTGCAGAACTGGGAAGTCAGAATTTCCCCAGAGTGAAGATCGGTGTTGGCGCAAAGCCTCACAAAGATTACGATCTGGCAGCCTGGGTACTTTCCACCTTCTCCGCCAGCGAGGAAAAGGATCTGAAGCCTGCTCTGGAAAGAGCAGGTCAGGCAGCCCTTGCCATCATTGACAAAGGCCTGTATGATGCCGCCAACCGTTTTAACGGTGCCGCTTCCTGAAATAAGACAGAAATACGGAAAGGGGATCTTCCCCTTTCCGCATTTTGTGTTTCTCCCGTTATTGAGGTAATGCTATGAAAACCGTCCTCGACCTTCTTGACAGGCTTCCGGAGTATCAGACTCTGGTCACTGCCGTAAAAAAGCAGCAGAATGCTGCCATAACCGGAATCGGCCAGATCAACCGCAGTCACATGATTGCGGCGCTTTCTGCTGCCCAGGAAAGGCCCATTGTGGTCATCTGTCAGGACGAAATCGCAGGTCGCCGTCTTCAGGAAGAGCTGGCTGCCTTTCTGGGCAGCACCTGTCCTGTTCTGCCCAGTCGGGAATTTACCCTCTATGACAGTGCTGTTGTCTCCCGTTCCTGGGAGCAGAAGCGTCTTACTCAGCTATACAACCTCGCCAAAGGAAACACCCCCCTGCAGATTCTTCCCTGGGATG
The DNA here is from genome assembly GCA_045628895.1 of Faecousia sp. Lineage (GTDB taxonomy): Bacteria > Bacillota > Clostridia > Oscillospirales > Oscillospiraceae > Faecousia. The sequence goes on along the minus strand of JAZQQD010000032.1, from coordinate 10,859 downwards.
CTCTGAGTCAGCGCACCATGCCCCCTCAGACTCTGACCCAGGCCGTCTTCACCCTGGAAGTCGGAAAAGAATATGCCATGGACGTTCTTCTTACCCGACTGCAGAGCGCAGGCTACAGCCGCTGCGGCATGGTAGAAGGTCCCGGTCAGTTTGCCGTGAGAGGCGGCATTCTGGACATTTTCTCCCCCGCTGCGGAAAAACCCTTCCGTGCGGAATTTTTCGGCGACGAGCTGGATACCATGGGATTCTTTGATCCCGACACCCAGCGCCGGACGGACAATACCGAAACGATGCTGGTACTCCCCATCGGTGAATCCCAGCCTATGCTGCATCCCCAGGGAATCTCCGGTCTGTGCGAAGACATCCGGGCACTGATCGCCCATCAGAAGCGCAGAAAGCATGTGAATGAAGCGCTGATCTCCACTTTGGAGAAGGATCTGGAAAAATACGAAAACGGTGTGCAAAATTCCGCGTCTGACCGATATATGGCACTGATTTATCCGGAAAATGCTACCGCTGTGGACTATATTCCCGAGGATGCCATTGTGGTGATTCTGGAGCAGAGCAGCCTGAAGCGTACCGCCCGTTCCCGCAGCGACGAAATGGGTATGGCCCTGGACGGCATGCTGCAAAACGGAATTCTGGCAGGCGAGCTCTGTGATTTTGTATGCCAGTGGGAAGACTTTACCTACCGCTTGAAAAACCGTACCGTTGTATACATGGATGCCTTCGGCGGCTCCTCCTACCCCGAGGACTGCCCTTCCAAGCATCTTCTGCCCATTACGGCCAAGCAGCTTCCCAGCTACGGCGGCAACCTGGAAACCGCCGCATCCGATCTTGCCCACTACCAGAAAATGGAGTTTGGTTCCCTGGTGCTTTGCGGCACCCGGAGAAGGGCCGAACTGCTGCAGGAAATGCTCCGGGAAAAGGGTCTGTCCTGCTTCCAGTGCATTCCCCTGACTATGCTCCCCGCAGAGGGACAGATCCTGCTGACCGACGGTACCCTGCCCTATGGCATGGAATACCCCACAGCAAAGATCGCGGTTCTATCCGAAGGCCAGCTGATGGCCAAAACTGCTCCCAGAAAACAGGCGCCGAAAAAAAGCGTCACCAACCGACAGAAATTAAATTCCTTCACCGATCTGACCCCCGGTGATCTGGTGGTTCATGAAAACTACGGCATCGGCCGTTTTGTTGCCATGGAGCAGATCAAGGTAGACGGAGCGCTAAAGGATTATATAAAGATCGCCTATCAGGGTACCGATACTCTCTTCGTCCCTGCCTCCCAGCTGGATCTTGTCAGCAAGTATATCGGCAGCGGCGGAGAAGACGCCAATGTGCGTCTGAACAAGATCGGTACCGACACCTGGCAGAAGACCAAGGCAAAGGCCAGGAAAGCAGCCAAGGATATGGCAGAGGATCTCATTAAGCTCTACGCCGCCAGACGGCAGCAAAAAGGCTTTGCTTTCTCGCCGGATTCTCCCTGGCAGCAGGAATTTGAAGACAATTTTCCCTATCCTGAGACCGACGACCAGCTTCGCTGCATCAGCGAGATCAAGCGGGATATGGAATCCAATACGCCTATGGATCGGCTGCTCTGCGGAGATGTAGGCTTCGGTAAAACAGAGGTTGCCATGCGTGCCATCATGAAAGCCGTGATGGACGGCAAGCAGGCTGCCATTCTGGTGCCGACCACCGTTCTTGCCCAGCAGCATTATCAAACGGCGATCTCCCGGTTCCAGGGATTTCCGGTCAATATTGATGTGCTGAGCCGTTTCCGTTCTGCCAATGAGCAGAAAAAAACGCTGCAAAAGCTGAAAGCAGGCTCCGTAGACCTCATCATCGGAACTCACAAGCTGCTGCAGAAGAGCATTGAATTTAAGGATCTGGGACTTCTCATCATCGATGAGGAACAGCGCTTCGGCGTTTCCCATAAGGAACGGCTGAAGGAGCTTTCCAAGGGCGTCGATGTGCTGACCCTGTCCGCCACCCCCATTCCCAGAACCCTGAACATGGCCCTGTCCGGCATCCGGGATATGTCCACCATTGAGGTTCCCCCTTCGGATCGCTACCCGGTACAGACCTTCGTTATGGAGCACAACAACGGCATTATTGACGATGCCATCCGCCGGGAGATTGAACGAGGCGGCCAGGTATACTATCTGCACAACAAGATTGAGACCATCGACAAGGTAGCAGCTTCTTTGCAGAAACGGATCCCCGGTCTTTCCGTGGCCGTTGCTCACGGCCAGATGGGTGAGGATGCCCTCAGCGACATCATGACCTCCATGGCCCAGGGCGACATCCAGGTGCTGGTATGCACTACCATTATCGAAACCGGATTGGACATTCCCAATGCCAACACCCTGATCATCGAAAATGCCGATCGTTTTGGTCTGTCCCAGCTGCACCAGCTTCGGGGCCGTGTGGGTCGTTCCGCCCGGCATGCCTATGCTTACTTCACCTACAAGCCGGACAAGTCTCTGACGGAAATTGCCGAAAAACGGCTTTCCGCCATCCGTGACTTCGCCGAATTCGGATCCGGCTTCAAAATCGCCATGCGCGACCTGGAAATTCGTGGCGCCGGTAACCTTTTAGGTGCCGAGCAGTCCGGTCACATGATGAGCGTAGGCTATGATATGTATCTGAAACTGCTGGATGAGGCCGTACTGGAGCAGAAGGGACTGGCTCCCAAAACGCCTGACTGCACTGCAGACCTCAGCGTTACCGCAAATATCGACAAGGCTTATGTTGTTCGCGGTGAGGAACGTATGGACCTCTACCGTCGTATGGCAGCTATCCGCACCCAAGAGGATGCCGACGACCTGCTGGACGAAATCGTGGATCGCTACGGGGAGCCGCCTAAGGGTGTCCTGAACCTCATTGACATTGCCCTGCTCCGGGCTACCGCCAGAAAGCTGAGCTTTACCGATATTCGGCAGAAGGGCAGCGAGGTCTATTTCACCCTCTACAATCTGAACTTCCAGGCCGCAACCGCCCTATGTGCCGAAGACACCTACAAGAAGCGCGTCAATTTTGTTGCTACCGCAAAGCAGCCCACCCTGTGTCTGAAGCTCAGTTCCGGGGTGGACAGTCTGAAGCAGTGCAAAATTTTCATGGAACACTACGAAAAATATGCCGTGTCCTGATTTTTCCCATTCCATTTTTGGGAAAAATGTGATAAAATGGCTGATAAACTACGAATCCTATGTTGGATAGGAGTGAAGCATCATGGAAGAAAAAGAGAATATGCTTGATGAAACCCAGGTCTCCCTTCAGGGCATTCCATCCGGTTTGCAGGAGGCACAGGCTTCCCCGCAGGAGGCACAGGCTTCCCTGCAGGAAACCATGAAGATCACCGGTAAGCTTTCAACCGGAATTCCTGTGGAAAATGCAACCATCTCGGAGGTTTATTCCCCCGATGAGGCATCCGGTCTTATGGATGCCTTGGAAGCACCCGAGGAGCCTGAAAAACCCGAAGTTCCTCAGGTGAGCGCGGAATACGACGAGGAAGACGACGAAGATTTGGATCCGGTCTTCTCGGCAGATGCAAAAAAGAAGCTTCTGGTCTTCGGTGCCATTGCAGCTGCGCTGATTCTCATGATTGGTATCGGCCTTTCCGTTTTTCTGTACTTCCGAAAAACTGCCGACGACGGAAAGATTCTGCCCAATGTTTTCATAACCAACATCAATATCGGCGGCCTGACCAGACAGGAAGCCGCAGAAGCGCTCAAGCCCCTGCAGGATGTTTATGCCAACAATTCCATGCAGATCGATGTGGACGATGTGCAGCTGGTTTTCCAGCCGAGTCACACCGGCGTTTCTCTGAATGTTTCCAAAATCCTCGACGATGCCTACGCTTACGGACGTGAAGGAACCCGGAAGGAATACTACAAAGCCAAACAGCTTGCAGCCTCCCAGCCGAATAACCTGCCTGTGCTGGACTATCTGACGCTGGATATGAACTATATCCGCAGCACTGTTACCGCCTGCACCGACACCTTCTCCTCCACGCTGACCCAACCCAGTGTTCAGCTGATCGGCACCTGTCCTGAGCTTGCTCATGACAAAATTGACGAGAATGTCAAGCATCAGGTGCTGGAGATCACTCTGGGTACTCCCGGACGCAATATCGATGCAGACATGATCGTGGATCAGATTCTGGAAAGCTATCGGGATCGGGTATTCCAGATCTCCGTTTCCTTCCCGGAAACCGCCCCCGATGATGTGGATCTGAATGCTCTGAGCCGTACCTACTGCATTGCTCCCATTGACGCCTCCGTTGATTCCGCCACTTCCGAGATCCACTACGAGGTCTACGGCTATGGTTTCGATCTGAACGAGGCCAAGCGGCTCCTTTCCCAGGCAACCTACGGCCAGACAATTTCTCTGACCTTTGATTTCGTCAAGCCCTCTATTTTGGGCGATGCCATTAAGAATACCTTCTTTGAGGATACCCTGTACAGCTTCCAGACCTATCTGGCATCCTCCGAGGACCGCCTCACCAATCTGCGTCTGGCTTGCCAGGCCATTGACGGCATTGTTCTGCAGCCCGGTGACAGTTTCTCCTTCAATCGCGCTTTGGGAGAGCGCTCCACCGACAAGGGTTACCGTCTGGCACCCGTATATACGGACGGACAGAATCTCCCGGAGGTTGGCGGCGGTGTCAGCCAGGTGGCATCTACCCTCTATTACTGCGCGCTCTACACCGATATGGAAATCGTAGAACGCCACAGTCACTCTGCTCCTGCCGATTATGTTCCCTTTGGCATGGATGCTGATATTTCCTGGGACGATCAGGATCTGCGGTTCCGTAATGTCTCTGAGAACCCGATCCAAATCCGCGCTGAACTTCGGGACGGCTACGTATGCATCAGCATTATGGGCAGAGATGTTCAGAAGACTTATGTGGAAATGGAATACGAGATTCTGGAAACCATTTATCCCGAGGATGTTTATCAGACCTTCTCCGAAGGTAACGATGGGGATCATTATGACGGCGAAGTCCTGCAGTACGGCAGCTACGGCTATCGTGTAAGAACCTACCGCAATACCTATGACAAAATGACCCGGACGCTGCTTTCCAGGGCAGCGGAATCCGACTCCCATTATACGCCCCGCAATTATATCATCTGTCGGATTGAAACTCCCACCGAGCCTACTGAGCCCTCTGTTCCTCCCACGGATCCTACGGATCCCGGAACCGAGCCCACAGTACCTCCCACCGAGGCAACGGAGCCTTCTACCGAAGCAACGGAGCCTTCCACAGAAGCTACAGAACCTTCCACAGAAGCGACGGAGCCTACGGAAGAAACAGTTGCTCCTCCAGAAGAGTCTACAGAGCCTGCCACGGAAGCAACAGAATAAACGAAGCCCCTGCTGAATCAGCAGGGGCTTTGCTTATTTGATTGTCACAAGACCTGCATCCACCATTTTCTGCAGGCTCATAAGAATACCCAGCTTTGCGTGGGCCCAGGTCAGACCTCCCTGGAAATACACCGCATAAGGAGGACGGATGGGACCATCCGCAGAAAGCTCAATAGAAGAGCCCTGCACAAATGCACCGGCAGCCATGATGACCTGGTCCTCATATCCCGGCATATCCCAGGGAAGCGGTGTCGCATAGGAATCTACAGGTGCTGCCGCCTGAATGCCCTGGCAGAAGGCGCACATGCCTGCCTCGCTGCCTAGCTCAATGGCCTGGATGATATCATGACGGCTCTCGGTGGCACCCGGAACGCACTTAAATCCCAGAGGCTCGTAGAGATTGGCTGCAAAGATGGCACCCTTCTCCGCACCGGCAGTCACTGTAGGTGCCAGGAAGAAGCCCTGATAGAGAGAGGTCATGATGCCCAGATTGGCGCCGACTTCCTGACCCAGACCGGGGGCAGAAAGCCGATAGGCGCAGCGGCTGACACAGGCCTTGGTGCCGCAGATGTAGCCACCGATGGGAGCCAGTCCACCGCCGGGATTCTTGATCAGGGATCCCACGATCATATCCGCGCCAAAATCAGAGGGCTCGTAAACCTCAACAAATTCGCCGTAGCAGTTATCCACCATGCAAATGATATCCGAGCGGATGCTCTTGATAAAGGTGATGAGCTCTCCGATCTGCTTCACAGAGAACGTAGGACGGGTGGCATAGCCCTTGGAGCGCTGAATGGTGCAGAGCTTGGTTTTTTCGTTGATTGCCTTGCGGATGCCTTCATAGTCGAAGGTGCCGTCCTCCAGCAGATCCACCTGGCGATAGGAAACGCCGTACTCTGCCAGAGAGCAGGGACTGGGACGGATGCCGATGACCTCCTGCAGGGTATCATAGGGCAAGCCCACGGGGGACAGCAGCTCATCTCCAGGCAGAAGATTGGCAGACAGGGCAACGGTCAGCGCATGGGTACCACAGGTAATCTGGGGACGCACCAAGGCTGCCTCGGTATGGAACACATCGGCATACACCTTTTCCAGGGTATCACGGCCCAGATCATCATAGCCGTAGCCGGAGGTTGCCGCAAAGCAGGCAGCACTGACCTTATTCTTCTGCATGGCGCTAATGACCTTTGCCTGGTTGTATTCCGCAACATGATCAATGGCATCGAAGCGGTCCCGGAGCTTTTCCAGCGTCTTTTCTCCATATGCATAAACTACCGGGGAAATTCCCAGACTGTTATATAAATTCTGTAATTCTTCCATTTTTAACATCCTTTTCTTTCGTTTTCCAATGTATAACTATATAAGTTTCCGCCCCGGATGTCAACCCCGGGGCGGAAATTCCATTCAATTACGCCTTCTGCCGCCTCTGCCGTAAATCAGAATCAGCCGCAGGAACTGTGCCAGAGAAGTGGCCATGGCAGCCACATAGGTCAGCGCTGCCGCCCGGAGGGTCTTTCTGGCCCCCTTCATTTCGTCATCCGTCAGAAATCCCCCTTGGGAAATGGCTCTCATTGCTCTGCGGCTGGCATCAAATTCCACAGGCAAGGTGATCAGCTGAAACACAAAGGAAAGGCCGAAACAGGCAATGCCGAGGTACACCAGCTGATAAAAAGCGGTACTTAAAAAGGAAAGGAATACTCCCGCAAAAATCATGGGAACAGCCACTCGACTGCCGATACTGGTAATGGGAACAATGGCAGAACGTAGCTGAATCGGGAAATACCGATGGGCATACTGGATGGCATGCCCGGCCTCATGGCAAGCTACGCCAATGGCCGCCGTGGATGTGGCATCGTACACGGTATCGGAAAGGCGGATGGTATTGGAGGTAGGGTCATAGTGATCCGTAAGGGTGCCCGAAACATGCTCGATCTGAACATGATATAGGCCATTCGCATTCAGCACCCGCTGAGCTGCTTCCCTGCCGGTGATTCGATAGGCACTGTATTGATGCGCGTATTTTCGGAAGGTATATCCCACATTGGTGCTCGCCCAGGTTGCAAAAATAAGGCAGGGCATCAGCAAGACCATATAAGTCCAATCAAAATACATAGCGTTCCTCCTCAGACTTTTTGGGGATCCATGGCAGCATGCAGCAGATCCGTAATGGCCCCTCGGAAGACTCCGTAAGCCTGGCTGTGAATATCCTCCAGAGCTCCGGCACAATAGGCAACCGGAACCTTTCCCGGCAAGAAGAGATCCTGGTCAAAAATATACTTTGGCTGCTGTTGCTGGGTCAGAGGATTTTTCACCATTCCCAGGCCGGCATGGATCTTCACCCGACAGCCGCCTCCAATGGCAAGCTCCGCGTCCACACTGCTGCGGCTGGGTGCAGTTTCCGCCACATCCGCTTCCGCCAGGATTCCTAAGTAACAGGGAGCGATCAGATCCCGGTACTCCCCGTGCTCCGAAACGGTTTTATCAAAGGCATTGATATAACGCAGTCCCACCCGGTCGAAAATCGCAGGATGATAAATAGAGAGCAGCGCAACCAGAGGTTTATCCAGATATCGGGCGAAATCCTCCCACCGGGAATACCGGCTGCAGGAAAGGGACAGGAATTTACTGGTCAGGTTCAGGTGCCACATGCCGTCCCGGGAGGAAAACTGGTGGTTGCTGCTGGGTTCCCTTGAAATAGGCGGTACTGCCGGTTCCCGATGGAGGGAGTACTCCGGGAACAGATCGGAAACCGATTCCGCAAAGGCTTTCGGAAAGGTATTCTGAATCTCCGGAATCTCCGGGAACCGAAGCTGGCAGATCACATTGAGAAGATAGTTCCGCCGGTATATACACCGCGGTTCCTGAGAAAACATACGCTCGCCTCCAAGCCTTGATAAGGGTATTATACCCCGATTTCCCGGAAATGGCAACCCAGAGGAAGAAGTCTTTACATTTTCCTCATTTCTGGTATACTATAGAGGAACCCTCGGAAGGGAGAACAAAATGTCTTTCTTATATTTTCTGGAAAAACTGAGGACCCCACTGCTGAATTACCTGATGCTGGGCATCACGGAGACCGGCAGTGAGACCATCTTCCTGGTGGTTGCCCTGGTGCTCTTCTGGTGTGTTGACAAAAATTACGGCTATTATCTGATGGGTGTAGGCTTTGCCGGGATTCTGCCGAATCAGATTCTCAAAATACTGCTTCGGATTCCACGGCCATGGGTGCTGGATCCTCATTTTACCATTGTGGAACAGGCCCGGGCCGGTGCAGGCGGTTTTAGCTTCCCCAGCGGACACAGCCAGTCCAGCGTGGGAACCTACGGAAGCCTGGCAGCGCTGTATCAGGATAAACGGATCCGGATTCCGGCCATTGCCCTGTGTATTCTGATTCCCTTCTCCCGGATGTACCTGGGAGTACACACCCCCAAGGATGTGCTGTTCAGCGCAGTACTGGCTGTCATTCTGATTTTTGTGCTGCGGCCCATGGCAGAGGGCAACTGTGCCGTTCCTTTGGCAGTCATGGCGGGTCTATCCGTCATCGCGGCAGGTTTTATTTCTTTCTATCCTTTCCCGGCTGATCTGGATCCGGAGAGTCTTGCCCACTCCGCCAAAAACATATACGATCTCATGGGTGCCGCTTTCGGAATCCTGATCGTTTATCATGCGGATAAAAACTATCTGCATTTTTCCGTAGCTGCTCCCTTGGCCTTTCAGATTTTGAAAACCGTATTCGGTCTTCTCATTCTGCTTGCTGCAAAATCCCTGTTGAAATTTCCTGTTGCTGCAGTCTTTGGGGAATCCCCCATAGGAGAGGCCTTGCGTTATTTCCTTGTTGTGCTCATGGGCGGCCTTGGCTGGCCCTGGATCTTTACCCGTATTTTGAGAAATAGAGAAGGTAATACACCATGAATTACGCTGAAATAAAAAACTGCGATATCGCCAACGGCCCCGGTGTTCGGGTCAGCCTTTTCGTTTCCGGCTGCGCTCATCACTGCAAGGGCTGCTTCAATGAAATGGCCTGGGACTATGATTACGGCAAGCCCTTTACCGAGGAGACCGAAGATCATATCCTCGATCTGTTAAAGCCTGCCTATGTCAAAGGTCTGACTCTTCTGGGTGGCGAACCCTTCGACCCCAGAAATCAGGCAGCCGTTGTCCATCTTCTGGAAAAGATCCGGGCAAGCCTGCCGAATAAATCCATCTGGGCCTTTACCGGCTATCTGCTGGACCGGGATCTGCTGCCCGGTAAAGTCGGTGACCCGGAAACCGTGAAGAAATATCTGGGACTTCTGGATGTGCTGGTGGACGGCCCCTTCATCGAGGCACAGAAGAATCTGTCCCTCCGTTTTCGTGGCTCCGAAAACCAGCGGCTCATTGATATGCCCAAGACCCTGGAGACCGGTAAAATCGTCCCCTGGCAGGACTGGCAGAAAAAGAGAGGAGAAATGGTATGAATCCCATTGCTGTAAAACGACTGAAGCCTCAGGCAATTCTCCCCACCTACGGCTCTCCCGAAGCAGCCGGCGCGGATCTTTATGCCTGCCTGGAGCAGGAGCTGACCATCGGCCCCGGTGAGACTGCCTGGGTGCCCACCGGAATTGCCATGGAAGTCCCGGTAAGCTGCGCCGGACTGATTTACGCCCGCAGCGGTATGGCCTGCAAGCGCGGTCTTGCTCCCGCAAACAAGGTCGGTGTCATCGACAGCGATTATCGGGGTGAGATCATTGTAGTACTTCACAACCACGGAAAGGAATCCCAGACCGTGACCCACGGAGAACGGATCGCCCAGATGGTCATTACTCCCGTGCTGACCCCCGGCTTTACGGAAGTGGACGAGCTCTCTGACACAAAGCGCGGAAACGGCGGCTTCGGTTCCACCGGAAAATAAAACAGTTTTCCCCTTCTTCCGTCGGAAGAAGGGGATTTTTGTCAATTTCTCCAGAGAGCATCCGCGATTGCCTGCTTCAAAAATTCCTTTATTTGGGCAATTTAGCAGTTGTAAAAAGTGTGGTTCCGATATATAATAAAGTGTCATTTCATGCTTACTTTGTTGAGGTTATTATTACATGAATCATGCTGATAAGATGAGTAAATATATGGTACCCGGCTGCCATGTCCACCTGGTGGGCATTGGCGGCGTATCCATGCGTCCCCTAGGCATTGCGCTGAAGGGTATGGGTATGATGGTTACCGGATCCGATATGAATTCCTCCGGCTCTACCGATGAGCTTCTGGCCCAGGGCATTCCTGTTGCCATCGGCCATCGCCCCGAGAATATCCAGGGCGCAAGCTGCATCATCCGCACCGCCGCAGCCCACAACGACAACCCGGAAATTGCTGCCGCTCGCGCCGCAGGCATCCCTGTATTTGAACGGGCAGAGGCCTGGGGCTACATCATGCAGGCATATAAAAACGCCGTGTGCTTCTCCGGCACCCACGGCAAGACCACCACTACCTCCATGTTTACCCACATCGCCATGGCCGCAGAG
>JAZQQD010000031.1:0-14795 GCA_045628895.1 Faecousia sp. | reverse complement strand
CTAAAAAGGAGGTGCCGCTATGGCTACCATGGACGATATTGCAAAAAAGCTGGGCACCACGAAGGGTACCGTGTCCAAAGCTCTCAGCGGTGCCGAGGATATCAGCGAAACTATGCGCAAGGCCGTGCTGGAAGCCGCCGTGGAGCTTGGCTACAAAAGGGTCAACCGAGCATCCCATAAACCCAAGATTTGTGTTTTTATTGAAAACATTTCCTATGCCAATCCGGATGATTTCGGTTGGGGGCTAATCACCGGCTTCCGCAAAATGGCGGAACCCGCAGGCTATGCAGTTGATATTGTTGACTTGACCAATACTCTGCAAAAGAGCATTCATTACGACACCTATATGCTGCAGCACAATTATAAAGGTGGATTCTTTCTTGGTACCACGCTGAGTGATCCGTGGCTCACAGACTTTGCCACCTGCCGCACCCCGACGGTACTATACGATAATCACCCGCAGTATAATCCCAATGTCAGTGCTGTCAGTATCGACAATGATGAAGGCATGGAAATTGCGATATCCACACTTCAAAAGCAGGGACACAAGACCATCGGTTATCTCAGCGGTGCCCTGGGTGCCTATGTATTTCAGCAGCGCTATATGGCATTTTTCCATGCTCTGCGAAAGCATGGTATGAATGATGACCGGAAGCTGGCAGGCCACCCCTATCACACCGCCGAATGTTTGGAAAGCGATCTTCCGAGGCTGTTGGAGTTGGGCTGTACCGCCATTATCTGCAGCCACGATCTTCTTGCGCATGCTGTTATGATCCATTGTAAGGAAATCGGCGTTCGCATTCCCGAAGATCTCAGTATTATCGGCATTGATGATCTTCCCATCTGCCGGTATACTGACCCTCCCCTTTCCTCCATTCGGCAGGATCGAAACGAACTGGGAAAAAGTGCCTTCTATGCCCTCTCCAGTCAAATTGAGCAGGTACACCTGAACACCTTGAAGCTCCATCCGGAGCTGGTGCTTCGTGGCTCTATTGGCTCCGCACCAAAACGTTGATTCTTCTCAAAACAGCAATGCCGCGCAGATTTTAGAGTATTCTCATATTCCCATATATCGCATGAAAAATCCGCTTGCCACGAATAGCAAACGGATTTTTTCTTATAATTTTATTGTTTTATCCTACACAGACAAATCTGCCTAAAAGGAAAGCATAAATGCCAAGCAAAAACGTACATGCAAGTATCATCATCTAGGCAAGCTCCTAAGCGCGGGGTCAGAGGTTCAAGCCCTCCTGTTGGTGCCACGAAAGTGTTGATTTACCGTTAAAAGCATCGGTTTTCGACACTTTTTATTTTTTTGATTCTAAGAGTTAATCGGTCAAATATGCTTAATTCGGATATGATAACAAGCAATCCCAGAGATCGATTACCCTAAATCTGTCTAACAGAAAAAGCATTTATGCAATGTATTTGGTTTATGGTTCGGCTCCTCTTTAGAGTTTTTATTTTCTTCGTTCGTTATTTTCAAATTTTTGCAGAGGGGATAATGCGCAGTACATCCCCCCCTCATTTGACAAAATATTCTGTTTTTTACATTGCGACCCTAGACGGTGCAATTTCCTATCATTCTATGTCTCATCACTATTTTACTACAGATTACTTGCATTCAACTTTCGTATTACAAAACCGGGATACTTTTGTCTTGTATTTTCCAGCTTTTTTTGATAAAATAATGAAAAATCTAAATAAAGGAGACCTCAAAAATGAAAGGCACAATCAAGTTAAGAGCCGGTGTTCCGGACGAAGCAAACCGCGACTATCTGCCGCTCGTCATTAAAGGAAGCCAGATCGTTGTAAACGAAAACGGCAATAATTCCCAGCCCTACCCTGAAAGACTTGTCGAAAAGAAAGCCAACTGGCTGGGTGATGGTCTGGAAGACACCTGGTACGAATACGTACCCGAAACCTATGACCCCTCCAAGAAGACTCCTCTGGTTGTTTCCTGTCATGGAGGTCTTATGAATGGTTGGGGTCAGTGTATCTACACTTCCTGGACCTATATTGCTGATCGCGAAGGCTTCATCGTTGTATTCCCTTCTGCATCGGAACCCGTCCCCGGTGATTTCCGATTCTGGAAGATGACCGCACGTAACGGATTCGGCATGGGCCGCATTAAGATTGGCGGTATTGAAACCCCCGATTCCCCGAAAAGCGATGATGAAAACCACGACATTCAGTTTATTCTGAAAATGATTGCGGATGTAAAGAGCCGCTACAATATCGATGATGGTCGTGTTTACATTCAGGGTATGTCCATGGGCGGCATGATGTCTAACCAGATGATCGGCTACTCTCCCGAGACCTTTGCCGCTTATGCTACCGCCGGTGCTCCCGGTGCACCTGCTCAGAGAATGGATATGGCCGGTAATATTCTGGCAGAAAGCATTCCTGTTTCCCACTTCATGAGTATGCCTGAGCATAATGGTTGGGATAAAGATCCTGCAAAATGCCGTGACCAGCGTGATTCCGTTCGCAACACCATCCGTTTTTGGAAGCAGATGAATGGCATTGATTGCCTGCCTCTGGTAAGCATTCAGGGTGAAGACAACTACGCATTTTACAAAGGTGAAAAGGGCAACCTGGTAATCCGCGATATCCGTAACCGTGACCATGGTCAGACTCTGGACGATGCAGAGTTAGTATGGAGTTACATGTTCAGCGGCACCCGCAGAAATCCTGATGGAACGATTACTTCTACCGAGACGGATTCCCCTTATAAGAGCGATGATTTCGGCATCATGATTTTTGACGGTCTTGACAAAGCCTATGTGGGCAGCAAGCCCGTTCAGATGAAAGCCCCCGTAAAGTTCTATCAGAAACTGAAGTACCACGGTCTTGACGGCGGTGAGAAAGTGCGCGGCGAGTATTTTGTTGTTCCCGTTTCTTTCATTGCAGAAGTAATCGGTGCCGAATATACTACCACCGAAGAAGGCAAGTGTGCTCAGCTTGTATTGAAAGACGGAAGAACAGTTTCTTTTGCACTGGGTTCCATCGGTTGTGTTGTGGATAATAAGCTGTATTCCATGGACTGCGAAGCACAGATGGTAGAAAACGAACTTTCTGTTCCTGTGGAATGGTTCTTCCGCCGTCTGCTGAATCTCCAGACCTCTACCACCGGCAACGCACTTTACATTACCGATCATTACACCGAACTCTCTACTCACATGGCAATGATCGTTGAAGATGTTCTTCGTTCATAATTAAAAGAATTTCGTGTATATTTAAAGGAAATATTGCTTCACATCGCTTATGATTGATGTAGTTGAGGTTTCAAACCAACCAAACATCATATGGCAGTCATGTCACAGAAAGGAATTCTTATGAACACTTTATTTTTCGAGAAGACAAGACCCTTGGTTCAGACAAAGTATGGTACTCTGCGCGGCATCACCTATGGTGGAGTAAATATCTTCATGGGTGTACAGTACGCAACCTCAAAGCGTTTCCAGATGCCGACAGAAATTGAGCCCTGGGATGGCATCAAGGATGCATATCAGCACGGCCCCGTTACCATGCAGTTGGCTGTCACCAACCCCTTCCACTATCACAGAGGTATCCATGTACTTCAAAAGCAGACCGAGACCCCTCAGAACATGAACATCTGGGCTCCCAAAACCGTGAACGGCGAATTAAAACCCGTATTTGTATTCATGCATGGCGGTGGATTCTTCGCAGGCAACGCATATGAAGAAATTTCTTTCGATGGTTTCAACATGGCTCACAACGGCGATGTTGTATTTGTATCCATCAACCATCGTCTGAATGTTCTGGCTCACCTGAATCTTGAAGAGTACGGTCCTCAGTACAAGAACTCTGCAAACGCAGGTATCGGTGACCTTGTGAAAGCGCTTAAGTATATCCACGAGAACATCGCAGCCTTCGGCGGCGATCCGAACAATGTAACCATCTGCGGACACTCCGGTGGTGGCGGAAAAGTTCAGTGTATGTTCCAGATTGAAGAAGCTGCTCAGTACTTCCAGAGAGGTATGGTCATGTCCGGAGCAAGAGGCAAGGGCGGCCTTTCTCCCGAGCAGGAACGTGAAAACAGTCTGAAGACCGCTAAGGCAATTATGGATGAGCTTGGCATCACCAAAGAAAACATTGATAAGATCAATGAAGTTCCCTTTGAAGATATCAAAAAGGCTTGCAACAAGGTTGCATCTCCTTTCTCCTGGTCTCCTGTTCCCGATGATTTCTTCCCCGGATTCCCTGCAGTTGTCGGTTTGATGCCCTTCTCCAAGGATAAGCCCGTTATCTACTCTTCCACACTTGCTGAGTTCCCTGCTATCTCCATCGATCCCGATGAAAAGATGGCCATGACCAAGGATGATCAGGTTGCTTACCTGAAGAACCTGCTTGGCGAGCATGCAGATGAAATGATGGATCTGTTCTCCAAGGCATATCCGGATCACCAGATCATTGACCTGGGCTTTATGGATTCCCGTTGCCGTCTGGGTGCTTCTCAGTCCGCCGTTGCTCATGTTGAAGCAGGCTGTGAGAATGCTTACCTGATGATGTGCTCTTACTGTGTACCGGAATACGGCTGGATTCCAATCTGGCACGGCGGTGAAATGGCATACATCTTCCAGAACGAAGACTGTGTCCTTGTTCTGAACGAAGAAGTTTGGGGTCAGAGATGGGCAAACATGCTCAGCACCTTAACCCTGAATTTCGTCAAATACGGCGATCCCAACTGCAAGTATCTTCCCAAGTGGACCCCGGTTACAGACGGAAAGAAGAGCACTATGATCATCGACTGCGAACCCAGAGATGTCGTAAATCACGACGACAAGCTGGTTGACATGGTTGCTGAATTCGGACCCAAGTTCCAGATCAAGCTCAGCCATTCTGTCGAATAAGTAAGCGAAGTATTGGACTGTTCATAAGACAGTTGATTCCTTTTCTTTCGGATATTCGTCCTATAAATTACACAGCTCCGTCAGTTGCTTGCTGCGACTGATGGAGCTGTGCAATTCTACTGTATTCTGTGTAACGCTTTGAAATTCACATGATTGCACCGATCCGCCGGCACTATAGATAATAAGGATATATCAAGGATCAAAATAGGAGGATTTGAACATTCAATGCAACAGTCCGGTGGACTGTTGCCCGATGGGTAAGAGCCCCATCGGCTCATTTATTTTCACCCATAGGGTGAAAATGCAGACGAAACCCCTCGTGGGTGCGAAAAGAAACCACAATTTTATTGTATTTTTCAAAGAAATGTGTTATTTTGGAAATAGATAATAAATGAGGAGGAAAGTCCCATGTATACTTATCAAACAGTTACCGTTGTGACTGACAACGGCCCTTACATCACAAAGCTACTGCTGAATGCGCCGGAAGAGATCCGCGCCGAGGCACTAAGCACCGATACCTTCTGCGTTTATGTTGAGCGGAAGCACCCTGTCACCGGTGCGCTTTTCATGGCCTCCAAGACCTGGATGGGGCCTAAAATTTACCCTTCCAAGGGCTACCGGGATGTCAGAGCTGTGTATCCCTGTGACGAGAACGGCAAGGCCGTCCAGGTTTCCAAAACCATCGCCATTGAAATGCCCTACGGCCCCTCCTATCCCCTGGGTTATGCCCAGGCATCCTTTGGCATGATGAACGAGTTCGTCAAGTCCGACTACCGTGTCATGCAGATCAAGACCATCCCCGCCGAGATTCCTGTCACCGGCATGGTGTTTGATGAGTTTGCGGGTGACCGCTGCGATCAGCTGAAGGGCTGGGCCAACAGCAAGTCCACCGATAAGACTCTACCTCTTGGCTACGGCTACTTCACCCCCGATTTTGAAGCTCTGAAAGAAGCCGCAAAGCATCCTCCTATGTTTGGTCCCGCTACAGCCAAGAAGCTTCCCAAGAAATTCCCCCTGGTGATCTGGCTTCACGGTGCAGGTGAAGGCGGTACCGATCCCACGGTAGCCTATACCGGCAATAAGGTTGTGGAGCTTTCCGCTCCCGGAATCCAAAATAAGCTGGGCGGCGCTGCCTATATTCTGGCTCCCCAGTGCCCCACCATGTGGATGGATAATGGCACCGGAAAATACACCACCAACGGCAAGAGCATGTACTGTAAGGCTCTCATGTCCTGCATCAAGGAGTTTGTAAAGAACCATAAGGACATTGATAAAAACCGGATCTACATTGGCGGCTGCTCCAACGGCGGTTACATGACCATGCGCATGATCATCGATTATCCCGACTACTTTGCAGCTGCCTACCCCGTTTGCGAAGCACTGTATGATGACTGCATCACCGATGCAAATATCCAGTCCATCAAGGATCTGCCCATCTGGTTCACCCATGCAGCCAATGATCCCGTTGTCCGCCCTGAGATGACGGTTCTCCCCACCTACAAGCGATTGAAGGAAGCCGGCGGCAAAAACATCCATGCTTCCTACTTTGATAAGGTCGTCGATCAGTCCGGTCTCTTCAAGGATGACCTAGGCAGACCTTACGAATATCTGGGGCACTTCTCCTGGGTACACACCTACAATGATTTCTGCACCACCGATATGGATGGCACCCGTGTCTTCCACGATGGCATGCCTGTATCCCTGTGGCAGTGGCTGGGTCTCCAGCATAAATAACGAAATCCAACAAAGCAGCCCCGCCGAAAAACTCGGCGGGGCTGTTCGTTTATTTTCTTGTCTTTCTGGGAGTCGGTTTCTTTTTCAGTACCATGGCTGTTCTGGCAGGCAGGTAGACCGCAAAGCCATCGCCGAACTGGGCATCCTTGTTCCAGGTATAATACACGGTGTCCTTTTTGATATTGCCGTGACCACCGAACTCGGGATCATCGGTAGAAAGGACCACCTCATATTCACCCAGCTTCTTTACCGGCAGGAACAGGCCTGTCTGCGAATTGGTGGGATGGAAATTGAAAGCGAAAATCAGGTTATTCCGTTCAAATGCCACTACCTGATCATCCTGATGGAAACGGATACACTGTGCACCGTCGGAGGCAAGGATCTTATTCTTCTTGATCACGCTTACCATCGCCTTATCGAAGGCACCAAGCTGGCCGTACCGCAGGTCGTGGTTTTCTTCCAGGGACCACTGACGGCGGCAATAATGGTGGCTCCAGCCGTTGCCTTCTCTGGGGGAATCGATCCATTCGGGATGGCCGAATTCATTGCCCATAAAATTCAGATATCCTTCGCCTCCGGCGCAGATGGTAATAAGGCGGATCATCTTATGAAGTGCAACCGCGCGGTCAGCAGTAATGTTCTCCATCCAGTGGGTCATACCCGTGTAAATCTCAGCACCCATCATGCGGGAAATCAGAGTCTGATCACCGACAATGGCCTGGTCGTGACTCTCAGCATAAGCAATTCGCTTTTCGCCATTTCGTTTTGCCTGGAGATTCCATACCAGCTGGCCCATGTCCCAATGGCCATCCTGCTTTTCCTTCAGCGTCTTAATATAGAAGTCCGGCATGCCCATGCTCAGTCGGTAATCAAAGCCGATACCGCCATCCGCCACGGGAATACACATTCCGGGCATAGCACTCATATCCTCAGAAATCAGGACCGCACCGGGCTTCACCTGGTGAATCAGCTCTGTAGCAAGCTGCAGATAGCAGACCGCATCCACATCGGTATCCATAGAGAAATACTTCTCCGGGCCGGTAAAATCCACACCCAGTCCATGGTGATGGTACAGCATACTGGTAACGCCATCAAAGCGGAAGCCGTCAAAGTGATACACATCCAGCCAATACTTCAGGTTGGAAAGCAGGAAATGCAGCACGCCGTTTCTGCCGTAGTCGAATACCTTGCTGTCCCACGCGGGATGGTTGCCCTTATCGCCGTCATGGAAAAACTGATAAACCGTGCCGTCAAAGCAGTTAATACCCTCACCGGTGTTTTTCACCGCATGGGAGTGTACCAGATCCAGCAGCACATTGATTCCCAGCTTGTGGGCCTTATTTACCAGGTATTTCAGATCATCCGGTGTACCGAACCGGGAAGAAGGCGCAAAGAAATTACTGACCTGATAGCCAAAGGAACCGTAATAGGGATGCTCCATAATGGCCATCAGCTGCACGGTATTATAGCCGTCCCGCTTGATACGGGGCAGGATATTATCCGCAAATTCCCGATAGCTGGCAACTCGATACTCCTCGGACGCCATACCCACATGGGCCTCATAAATCAGCGGAGGAACATCCTTGCGGGGGTCATAGTTCTGGTCCTCCCAGGTAAAATCTTCACCGGGATCCCAAACCACTGCGCAGAAATCCCGGGATTCCACATTCTGACAAACATAATTGGCATACAGAGGAATTCTCTCCAGCGTGTTGCCGCGGGAAGTTACCGCAACTTTAAAACGGCAAAGATGCGGCAGACTGTCATGCCCCTCCAGGGTAATTTCCCAGCTGCCGTTTCCGATAGAATGCAGCGGATGAGTAAAATGATTCCACCCGTTAAAATCGCCTACAAGGGCAAGGTTGGAGGCAGCAGGTGCCCATTCCCGGTAAACCCAGCCGGTTTGCGTTTTATGCAGGCCATAGAACATGTGGCCGTTGGCAAAATCACCGAGGGTTTGAGAAAGGCCAAGCAGTTCCCGTTTTTTGCCAATAAAACGATCCATCCGGGCATTGATATCCCCTTCATAGGGCTTCAGCTCCGGCTGCAGCGTAAGAATTTTCCAGCTCATGATCTTTGTTCCTTTCTTATCAAAAATGGTGCAAAAACTGTTCTGTTTTTTATATTTTACACTTTATTTATCCATCAGTCAATACTGATGATTTTTTCCTTTTCCCGGATTGAAGGGCATAACACCAAAACATGATAACACAAGATCAAGCCACCTATAAACTCTTTGACAGTTTTCTGCAAATAGAGTACAATAAACCTATCATTTTATCGGATGTGATACCATGGCTGATCCTATTCTGGTTCTGCAGAATTTAAGTAAATACTATACCTCCGGCAGCAATGTCGTGATGGGTCTCAATAATGTCAATCTTCAGTTTTTCCCCGGTGAATTCGTAGCGATCACCGGCGAAAGCGGCAGCGGTAAATCTACCCTCTCCCACGTTTTATGCGGAATTCTCCCTTACGAAAGCGGTGAGATGCTCTACGAGGGCAACTCCACCTCCCAATTTGACGGAGCCGACCGAGAGCGCTATCGCCGGGATGTCATCAGCTTTATTTCCCAGGACTACGGTATTCTCCCCGGATGCAGTGTCCAGGAAAATGTAGTCTCTGCTCTGCGCCTTTCCGGCATAAAAAAAGAGGAAGCCGTAAAAAAGGCTGCAGATATCCTGCACCATGTTGAACTCCAGGAGTTGGCCGGAAGAAAGGCATCCCGCCTCTCCAGCGGTCAGAAACAGCGCCTCTCCATTGCCAGAGCTCTGGCCAAGCCCTCGAAGATTCTCATTGCCGACGAGCCTACCGGCAATCTGGATACGGAAAACAGCCGTCAGATCGTTCGTCTCCTGGCAGATGCCGCAAAAGAACGGCTGGTAATCATGGTCACCCACGATTATGAAGAGGTTGAAGGAATCGCTACCCGTCATATTGTCCTGCGTGATGGTGTCGTCACCCAGGATACGCTTCTCGCCTCTCCCTCCGATGTGCCTGTTAACCACGAAACAACCCACTCCAAAAAACAAAAGCTCTCTTTCTATGTTGCATCCCTGCAGCTTCGGGCAAAGATGGGTTGGAGCGCTCTTCTGCTTCTCTTCTTTTCCTTGACCGCATTTGCCGTCTTTGCCTTCCTGGGCAGCTTTATTGTTGCGCTGGATGACACGCCCACACGGATCTATGACAATTCTGCCTTCCGCAATGGAGAGAAAACCAGAATTATTGTTGCCCGGGAAGACGGCCTTCCCATGAACGAGCAGGATTTTGCCGATATATTGGCCGTTCCGGAAGCCGTATCTCTGGAACGCTACGGATATCTGGCGGATATTAACTATGCATATCGCAAAGATGTGGACTACCGCCTGCGGTACAAAATGGAAAGTAACTCTGTTCCCTCCGGTGTTACCTTCGAAAACACGGAGATTTTTGCCAAAACTGTTCCTTTATACGCCGATGGCCGAACTTTCCTTTCCTCAGGAAGACTCCCGGAAAACCTGTATGAGGTGGTTGCTGCCGGTTCTGAAGATCTCATCGGCACCACCATCCCCGTTTATGTGCAGAACCGGCAGAAATGGAGCACCTCCTATTACGTTTATATTGAGGCAACCGTTGTGGGTGTCACCGAGCAAGGCAGCGGACTATACTTCCACGATGATCTCGGTCGTCTTATGCTGCTCAGCATCGACCGCTCCGACGAAAACGAAAAAGCTCTGTTCGCCCCCTATTACGCCGAGGATATGACCGGTAACATTCTGGTTTCCAAAGAAGTCATGAGCCAGCTGAACCGAGCCAAGAAATGGGACGGAACACTGTCTCTGAATTTTGCCGGCGAACGCATTGGCTTTGAGGTAATCGGCATCCACGACTCTTCCTATCCTCACCTGCTGCTCATTTCCGAGGAGGCATTCCGTCAGTATATTCCCCAGGATTATCACAACCAGGTCAGTCTGACCATCACCGATTACGCCTTTACCGATCGCGTAATTGAAAGCCTTCAGGAATGCGGATATATTGCCCTCTCTCCCTTCCAGCAAAGCTCCACGAAACAGAATCCCACCCTGGCTGCCCAACGGATGCAGACACTAAAGATCTGTCTTGCCGCTTTTGTCATCAGCGTGATTCTGCAGATCGTGGTACTGAAAGGAATGTTCTCCGTGCAAAACGAAAACTACCGTCTGCTTTCCAATATCGGTCTTTTGAACAGCACCGCGAGAAAAAGCGTTTTCTGGCAGCATCTGATCCTCTGTGCAGCGGGACAGTTCATCGGCCTGGGCGGCATTGCCCTGTGTAATCGTATGGGCATCAAGCAGATCGTTCAGTTGGTGCATTATCTCCCTACTGAAAAAGCCATCTTGCTCTCCGCAATTCATCTGGTTGGCTGCCTTCTTGCCGCCATTCTTGTTTGCCGGGATCTTTCCCGCCGGATTTATCCCTACGGCAGCACATTCCGGGATCTGCCCGATGCGGAGGTGGAAGCATGATTCAGGTCAATCATTTACAGAAGACCTACGATCCCCATAACCGAAACGCCAATACCGTTCTGAAGGATATCTGTCTGACTTTACCGGATACCGGATTCGTGTGCATTCTCGGTGCCTCCGGCTGCGGAAAAACCAGCCTGCTCAATGCCATTGGCGGACTGGATTATTTCCAGGGCGGATATGTGGATGCGGACGGCACGCAGATTCGCCCCCGGCATCATCGTCAGGCCGATAAGCTGCGCAGCAGCAGCTTCGGCTACATCTTCCAGAACTATTATCTGCTCCCCGAGCACAGCGTTCAATACAATGTCTATCTGGGCCTACACGGCGTCAAAATGAGCCACCGGGAGAAAATGGAACGCGTCAGACAGGTGCTGCATCGGGTGGACATGGCACGGTTCGCCAAGCGAAAGGTCTCCGATCTTTCCGGCGGTCAGCAGCAGCGTGTTGCCATCGCCCGGGCGCTGGCCCCCAGCCCCAAGGTGATCTTTGCAGATGAGCCTACCGGCAATCTGGATGAGGCCAACACCATGAATATCTGCTCCCTGCTGCGCAGTATCTCCAGGGATGCCCTGGTGGTTATGGTGACCCATGAACAGCGTCTGGCAAAATTCTTTGCCGATCGGATCATTACGCTGAAGGACGGAAATATCGAAACCGATTCCTCGGATTGGCAGCGCAAGCCTTTGGAACTCAGCGACAAGATCTATACCGGGGACTACCTAGCTTGCGATTTCGATTCGGAAGATATTCAGCTGGAACTGTATCGGCAGGAGGATGCAAAGCCGGTCACGCTTACCGTTGTCGCCCTTGCAGACCGCATCATCATCAAAACCAGTGACCAAAGAACGGTCATTTGCTCCGACGAAGCGGAGGAACCCATCGTTCAGCGGGGGCAGCGGCCGAAGATTACTTTGGAAAGTCTGGAATGCGATAATGCGCCTACCCTTTACCGCCCGGAAAGTACCGACGGAAGACTTCCCTTCTCCTGGAAACTGCGGGAAACCCTGTTTTTGATTCGCGAAAAGGGATTCTACCGAACCGGTATGCTGTTCTTCCTGGCTGTTCTGACTGTCCTCTCCTGCTATATCTACGGAGACTGGCGCACCATTTCCTCCGTGGATCCCAGGGATTTTATTTCTGCCGATTCCCATATGGTCGAGGTCATTCTGGACCGCGGTCCCAATATGCCAGCAACAAAGTATGTTCCCGATTATTGCAGCATTCTTCTGGACTATCTGAACTCCACTGACATTCCTTTTGAATTCCTTCCCACCGTATCCACCCCTGCAACCTACCACACGGATCTGGTCCTGCAGCTGAGCGATATCTCTGATAATTTCGGAGGTTTTTCCTACATTCCGCTTCGGAATCTGCCGGAGGGCAGCCTGGTTGCCGGTCGTATGCCGGAAAATTCCCAGGAGATTGTAATGGATCGCTGGGTCCTGGACAATTATCTGAAAAAAGACGGAATGCTGCAGAACAGCATTCCGGACATTGAATTTTTCCTGGGGAAAAGCCTCCATTACCTGCGTAAAAACTACACCCCCACCATCGTCGGCATCTGTGATTCCGGTGAATGTGCCATGTATCTTTCGGATGCCGGTCTGGTGTCCCTGGGCGTAAACGGCCAGGAAATCATCGGGCTTTCTGAACTGCAGTCCCTCTTCCCCGGAAAATACGATGACTTAACGCTGAATCCGGATCAGTGTATCATGGTTACCAACAATGCAGGTTCCAACTACGCCAAGGAGATCGGCGGTGTATTCCGGGCAAAATGCGGCATCACCTTTACCATCGCCGATGCCATTGAGGAAGCTACCTTTGCCTCCGTGATCGTCCGTGACGATGTGGTATCCGATATGATTCCCGCCATGGCCTCAACAAAAATGCAGCTGTACTGCTATGACAAGGAAGCCATGCTGGCACTTCTGGCCATTCCCCTTCCGAACGGACTGGATGAGGAGCTGCAGATCGAAGTAAATGATCACTACGGTACTGCTTTCCGCCGCTATGAAGCTGCTTCCCGCATCCGCATGGATGCCCGTACCATTGTTGCTTTGACAGTCATAGCCCTTTCCCTTGTGATGCTGTACCTCCTGCGGCAAAGTCAGCTGCAGAAACGTATCGGAATGATGGCAGTATACCGTCTTCTTGGCATTCCCTCCGGGGATCTTCTGGCTATGTTCTGTGGGGAGGCTGCAATCGTGAGTCTGCTCTCCGTTCTGCCGGCAGCTGCGCTTACCGCTGTTGGCATCGATATTGCACGAAGACTGCCTTCCCTGAATTTCTCCATGCTGTTTGACGGAAAAGATGCCGCTCTTATTTTCTTCGCGGTATTTCTTTTCTACGAACTCATCTCCCTGCTGCCTGCCCTCTGGATCCTCAGAAAGCCGCCGGCACAGATTGCGGGGCAGATCAATTGATCGGAAAGGAAAACTATGAATCAGATTTTAGTTGTTATCCCTGTGGAAGATTGCCACAAGGCAATGCTGGAGGCAGCCGCACCCAGCGCAGAATTTATCTATTCCAGTCCCAAAGCCGTTACCTCCGAGCAGGTGCAGTCCGCTGATATTATCATCGGAAATGTCCCCGCAAAGCTGATCGCCGGAAGCAAAAAGCTCCGTTGGCTCCAGCTGAACAGCGCAGGTACCGACGGATACACCGTCCCCGGTGTTCTTCCGGAAGATGCTCTGCTGACCAATGCCACCGGCGCCTATGGAC
Organism: Faecousia sp.; assembly: GCA_045628895.1. Taxonomy (GTDB): domain Bacteria; phylum Bacillota; class Clostridia; order Oscillospirales; family Oscillospiraceae; genus Faecousia. The sequence goes on along the minus strand of JAZQQD010000031.1, from coordinate 976 downwards.
TGGCCATCTCCGAGCATTTACTGGCCTGTCTTCTGCATCTGATGAAAAAGCTGAATCACTATCAGCGTGAAATGGAAACCCACACCTGGCAGGATCACGGTGCCGTCACCTCCATTTACGGTTCCAAAACCCTGGTGGTCGGCTACGGAAATATCGGCAGTGAATTTGCCGTACGGATGCACGCCCTTGGCAGCAGCGTCACCGGTATCCGCAGAAACAAAACCGAAAAACCGGATTATCTGGCAGGTCTTTACCAGATGGATCGTCTGCACGAATGCCTGAAGGATGCGGATATCGTCGTTTCCTGCCTCCCCGGTACCAAGGAAACCTACCATGTATTTGACGCTGATGCATTTGCTGCCATGAAGCCCGGCGCATTCTTCCTGAATGTAGGCAGAGGCAACGCCGTGGATTCCTACGCTCTGGCCGAAGCTTTGAATTGCGGACACCTTGCCGGTGCTGCGGTAGATGTCACCGAACCGGAGCCTCTGCCCGCAGATCACCCCTTATGGGATGCCAAAAACATGCTGATTACTCCCCATGTCTCCGGCGGCTACCATTTGAAGGAGACCCACGAGCGGATCATCCGCATTGCCGTAGAGAACCTCCGTCGCTTTACAAATGGCGAAGCCCTGAAAAACAATGTGGATTTTGCCACAGGCTACCGGAAGCTGGAAAATCCGTAATTTGCAGGAAAACCCCGATATCCGCAGATATCGGGGTTTTGTTATGCAGGAAATACATTTGTGACCCAAATCAGCAGGGGCAGCACGAGCGAAAACAGGCTGATAATCCAGGGCTGCAGCGTCTTGCGGGAGGCATACATCATCAGCAGGCAGAAGCCTGTTAAGGCAACCGGGCCAACGAGCGCCAGATTTTTGGAGATCATCACCACATAGGTGCCATCGATCTGCAAGCCAACACCCACAGGGTTTGGCAGCTTCTCGGCATTCATCTTGGTGAGATATCCGAGCCC